>JAPOKK010000029.1 GCA_029977665.1 Pseudomonadota bacterium
CACCGACAGCGACCGCGCGATCGTCGCGCGCGTCGGCCCCGAGCTGGTGCGCCGGGGGCTGGTCTTCGTCGGTCTCGACGTCATCGGTGACCGCCTGACCGAGATCAACGTCACCAGTCCGACCTGCGCACGCGAAATCGCCGCGGCGTCCGGGTTCGACATCGGTGCAGCGCTGATGCGGGCCATCGAGGCCCGCCTGCCCGGGGGATCATGAGACCGGGGGCTGCGTGCCTGGCTTTCACCCCGAGCGCGGGCCGCAACCCGGCGTGCGCGGTGCCATGAGCAGCGTGACCGCGGGACCCGCGCCGGTAGCGCGCGTGACTACCGACGACCGCCTGGGTCTGGCCATCTGCCTCGCGGTCATCGTCCACGCGATGATCATCCTGGGCGTCAGCTTCGCGCCGCAACCGGCGCCGGACGCACGCTTCGAGGCGCTCGAAATCATCCTCGTGCCGGAACGCTCCGAGCAGGCACCCGCGGAGGCCGACCTGCTCGCCCAGGCGAATCTCAAGGGCGGCGGCGACGACGACGCGAGCGATCCACCGGCCGCACCCGTCAAGGCGCCGTTGCCGGCGCAGACCGCGGACATCGCCGCGACCCCGGCGCCGCCACTCGAACCGATGCCGAGCCCGGCGCCGGCGGCGACCCCGGCACCGCCGGCCGAGGCCTCGCCGACACCGCCGGCGCGCGGCGAGGCGGAAGTCACCGAACTGGTCGCCGTGGCCAGTCCGCAGGCCGACCTCGCCGCTCCCGAAGCGCTGCCCGAAGCCCCGCCGGAGGCGAGCGCCGAACCGACCGCGCAAGCGACGCCGACGCCGCCACAGCCGGCCGTGGCGAGCCCACCGCTGCCGACCGCCGCGCAGCTCCTGACGCGTTCCTTCGCGCTCGCGAGCCTCAATGCCGAGCTGCAGCAGCGCCTCGACTCGCACGCCAAGCGGCCGCGCCAGAAGTACATTTCCGCCAACACCCGCGAGTACCGCTACGCCGCCTACATGGAAGCCTGGCGGGCCAAGGTCGAGCGCATCGGCAACCTCAACTATCCGGAGGAAGCACGCGAGCGCAATCTCTCGGGCAGCCTGCTGCTCGACGTCGCGCTGACGCCGGACGGCGCGGTGCAGTCGATCACCGTGCGCCGCTCGTCCGGCCTGCCGGTACTCGACGACGCCGCCGTGCGCATCGTCGAGTTGGCCTCGCCGTTCGCGCCGTTTCCGCCGGACATCGCCGCCGAAGTCGACGTGCTGCACGTCACCCGTACGTGGAAGTTCGTCAACAACCGGGAATTCTCCGCGCGCTGACGCAAAGCCGCGCGACGGCGCCCCTTGTCTATCGTGGCGGCGGCGGAAATACTGGGCGCATGAATCATTTCGACCTGACCAACCACTTTCTCATCGCGATGCCGACGCTCGCCGATCCGAATTTCTCGCGCACCGTGACCTATATCTGCGCGCACAACGACGAGGGCGCGATGGGCATCGTGATCAACCGCCCGCTCGACATCGAACTCGGCGAGGTCCTGGCGCAGATGGACCTCGCGGCTGTCGATCCGAACATCAGCGCGCGCCCGGTCTACCAGGGCGGGCCGGTCCACACCGACCGCGGCTTCGTGCTGCATCGGCCGGCACGCGACTGGGGCTCGACCATCTCGGTCACGGCCGAGGTCGGCGTCTCGACCTCGCGCGACATCCTCGAAGCCATCTCGACGGGCGAAGGCCCCACGGACAGCCTCGTCGCGCTCGGTTACGCCGGCTGGGGTGCCGGCCAGCTCGAGCAGGAGATGGCCGACAACGCCTGGCTGAGCGGCCCGGCGGACCTCGCGATCGTGTTCGAGACGCCGTCCGAGCTGCGCTGGGAACGCGCCGCATCGCTGATCGGCGTCGACCTCGCGGCGATGTCCTCCGATGTCGGCCATGCCTGAGTGGGCAAGCCGCGTACCGTGCTCGCCTTCGATTTCGGCTCGCGGCGCATCGGCGTCGCGGTCGGCCAGGAAGTCACCCGCACGGCCGAAGCGCTTTGCACGATCGCGGTGCGCGACGATCGGCCCGACTGGGATGCCATCACGGCCGTAGTCGAGACCTGGCGCCCCGATCTCTTCGTGCTCGGCCGGCCGCGCACCGCCGACGGCGGCGCGACGCCGCTCGGCGCTGCACTCGAGCGCTTCGCGCGCCGCCTCGAGGGCCGCTTTGGGCGCCGCGTTTCGTTCGTCGACGAACGCCTGTCATCATATGCCGCCGACGCCGAGCCAGGCTCGGCGCGCGGCGGGCTGGACGCCGCTAGCGCGCGCGTCATCCTGGAAACCTGGTTTGCCGAGAATTCCGCCCCGTGAGCGACACGACACAACACGCCGACCTCGACGTCGAGGCCCTCATCGAAGAGATCGCCACGCGCCTCGCGCGCCACATCGAGAGCCACGGCCTGAAGGATCCGGCGCTCATCGGCATCCGCACCGGCGGCGTGTGGCTGGCCGCGCGGCTGCGCGAACGACTCGGCATCGACACGCCGATGGGCGAACTCAACATCGCGTTCTACCGCGATGACTTCAGCCGCATCGGCATGCACCCGACCGTCGAACCCTCGGCCCTGCCGTTCGACATCGACGGCCGCGATCTCGTGCTCGTCGACGACATCCTCTACACCGGGCGCACCATCCGCGCGGCGATGAACGAGATCTTCGATTACGGCCGACCGCGCACCATCACGCTCGTCGTGCTGGTCGATCGGTCGGGCCGCGAGCTGCCGATCGACGCCAACATCTACGGTGCACGGATCACGCTCGCACCCGACGAGCATGTTAAACTGCTCGGGCCCGATCCCCTGCGACTCGAGTTTTGCGCCACCCGAACCTGACAGCTCGCGCAACCGCTGCCGGCCGCCCGTCCACGGCGTCGGCGAAACGCTTTTTCCCGACCACCCCGAGACCTCGCCCGGGCGCGCCCACACCCCGCTGATGCATACCGACATCCAGCTCGACGAGCGCGGCCAGCTGCGGCACTTTCTCAGCATCGAGCGGCTGCCGCGCGAACTGCTCGTGGCGATCCTCGACAATGCGGAACGTTTCACCGTGGTCGGCGAACGCGCGGTGAAGAAGGTGCCGCTCGCACGCGGCAAGACGGTGGTGAACCTGTTCTTCGAACCGAGCACGCGCACGCGTACCACCTTCGAGCTCGCCGCCAAGCGTCTCTCGGCGGACGTCATGAATCTCAACATCGAGGCGAGCGCGACGCGCAAGGGCGAGTCGCTCGCCGACACCCTGCGCACGCTCGAGGCGATGAACACCGATATGTTCGTGGTGCGCCACCAGGACAGCGGCGCGCCCGAGTTCATCGCCCGCCAGGTCGCGCCCGAAGTGAGCGTGATCAACGCGGGCGACGGCCGCCATGCGCATCCCACCCAGGCGATGCTCGACATGTTCACGATCCGCCGCCACAAGCCGGCGTTCGAAACACTCACCGTCGCCATCGTCGGCGACATCGCGCATTCGCGCGTGGCGCGCTCGGAGATCCATGCGTTGAAGACGCTCGGCGTGCCGGAAGTGCGCGTGGTCGGGCCGAAGACGCTGCTGCCGGTCGGTCTCGAGGCGCTCGGCGTCAGCGTCCACCACGATCTCGACGAGGGCATCGCCGGCGCCGACGTCATCATCATGCTGCGCCTGCAGCAGGAACGCATGCAAAGCGCCCTGCTGCCGAGCGGGCACGAATATTTCCACACCTACGGGCTGACGCCGGCACGCCTCAAGCGCGCCGCGCGCGACGCCATCGTCATGCACCCGGGCCCCATCAACCGCGGCGTCGAGATCGATTCCGCTGTGGCCGACGGCAGCCAGTCGGTGATCCTGCAACAGGTCACTCACGGCATCGCCGTGCGCATGGCGGTGATGTCGATGGTGCTCGGCTCACACGCTTCCGGCTCATGAAGATACGACTGCGCGGCGGCCGCCTGATCGACCCGGCAGCGGGTACCGACGCCATTGCGGACCTGTGGATCGATGGCGATCGCATCGCCGGCGTCGGGCGCAAACCGAACGGCTTCGGTGCGCCGGCGCGCGAGATCGATGCGCGCGAGCGCGTGGTCTGCCCGGGCTTCATCGAGATCGGCGCACGGCTGCGCGAACCCGGCGCCGAGCACAAGGCCTCGATCGCGAGCGAACTCGTCGCCGCGGCGGCCGGCGGTTTCACCACCGTGTGCTGCACGCCCGACACGAGCCCGGTCATCGACACCCCGGCGGTGGTCGAACTGATCAACCAACGCGCACGCGGAGTGCGCGGCGCGCGCGTGCGCGCCCTCGGCGCGCTGACCCACGGGCTCGGTGGCGAAGTGCTCGCCGAGATGCACGCACTCAAGGCCATCGGCTGCGTCGGCGTGACCAACGCCGGGCGCGCGATCCGCGATACCAACGTGCTCAAGAACGCGCTCGCCTACGCGTCCACCCTGGGACTGACGGTCTTCCTCGACGCCGAAGATCCCTGGCTCGGCGCCCAGGGCGTGATGCACGAAGGCGCCCGCAGCACGCGCACCGGCCTGCCCGGCATCCCGGGCGCAGCGGAGTTGATCGGCCTCGCGCGCGACCTCGTGCTGGTCGCCGAGACCGGCGCGCGCGCGCATTTCCGCACGCTGTCCTGCGCGGGTTCGGTGAAGTACATTCGCGACGCGCGCAAGGCCGGGCTCGCGGTCAGTGCCGACGTCGGCATCGCGCACCTGCACCTGACCGATGCCGACGTCGCCGCGCACGACGCCGCCTGCCATGTGCGCCCGCCGCTGCGCGATACGCGCGACCGCGATGCCCTGCGCCGTGCCCTCGCGCGCGGCCATCTCGACATGCTCTCAGCCCATCACGAACCGCACGACGCGGACGCCAAGGCCGCGCCGTTCGCGGCCAGCGCGGCCGGCATCTCGGGCCTGGACAGCTTCCTGCCACTGATGCTCGAACTGGTCGAGGCCGGCGCGATCGAACTCGGCCGCGCCATCGCCGCCTGCGCGCTCGCGCCGGCGCGCCTGCTCGGTCTCGAGAGCGGTACGCTCGCCGTCGGCGCCGTCGCCGACGTCACCGTGTTCGACCCGCGGCACGACTGGACCCTGGACGCGACGACCATGCGCAGCCGCGGCCATAATTCGCCGTACTTCGGCCAGCGCCTGCGCGGGCGCGTCACGCAGACGCTGGTCGGCGGCCGCCTGGTGCACGATCTCGATGGCTGAGCCACTCGCCCAGGGCACGCCGCCCGGCCCGGACAGCGCGCGCCCGCACCGCGCGAGCATCCTGCTGGCCGAGGGCCGCGTGCTGGCCATCGACGCCTATCCCGGCGAGCAGTGCGTGATGCGCATCGAATGCCCGGACATCGCCGCACGCGCGCTGCCCGGCAGCTTCGTGCACCTGCGCTGCGGACCGGCGCTGGACATGCGCCGGCCGATGTCGGTGATGCGCGCCTCGGCACGCGCGGGCTGGCTCGACATGCTGTTCAAAGTGCACGGCCGCGGCACGCGCGAACTCGCCGCTCGCCAGGTCGGCGACAGCTTGAGCGTACTCGGCCCGATCGGCCGCCCGTTCCGTCTCGGCGGCTGGCGCCGCCGGCCGCTGCTGATCGGTGGCGGCGTCGGCATCCCACCGATGATCTTCCTCGCCGAGCACATGCGCGCTTCCGGCGAAGACGTCACGCCCCTGGTACTGATGGGCTCGGAAGTGCCGTTCCCGTTTCAGCCGCGCCCGTCGCGACTGATGGTGCCGGGCATCGATGCGGCGACCATCGCGGCGATGCCGCTGCTCGACGACTGGGGCATCGCCTCGCGCCTGGCCAGCGGGCAGGACCTGCCCGGCTGCCACAGCGGTTTCGTCACCGAACTCGCGCGCGCCTGGCTGAGCAACAGCGGCGTACCGCACGAGGAAGTCGAGATCCATGCCTGTGGCCCGACGCCGATGCTGCGCGCGGTGCAGGCGCTCGCTGCCGAGTTCGCGCTGCCGGCACAGCTTTCGCTCGAGGAATACATGGCCTGCGCCGTCGGCGGCTGCGCCGGCTGCACGGTGCGCGTGACGACCGCCGCGGGCCCGGCCATGAAACGCGTGTGCGTGGACGGGCCGGTGTTCGAGGCGAGCGAGGTCGAGCTGCCGGGCTGAGCGGCGATGTCGCGCGTCGCCGCCCGCCGGAGCCCGCACACCATGAGCGATGGCACCCCGGCGCAAGGTCCCGCCGCGGGCAACTCCCGCGCCGTCACCAGCGACCAGGCGGCGCCGCATCCGCGTCTCGGCCGCGTGCTCGCGCGGCATCGTGCACGCGCCAGCGAGCGACCCTGGCCGGCGCACGCGGCCGCCGCCCTGGCCCCGCTTCTCGACCGCCTCGGCAGCGACACCCGGCCACTGGTGCTCGACAGCGGCTGCGGCACGGCCGAGAGCACCGCGTGGCTCGCCGCACACCACCCCGATGCGCTCGTCGTCGGCATCGACCAGAGCGCGCACCGCCTGGCACGCGCGGCGGCACTGCCGGCCAACGCCCTGGCTATGCGCGCGCGTGCCGAGGACGTCTGGCGCCTGGTGCGCGAGCGCGGCTGGCCGGTCGCCGCGCATTACCTGCTCTATCCGAATCCGTGGCCAAAGCAGCGCCACCTCATGCGGCGCTGGCACGCGCACCCGGCGATGGCCGACCTGGTCGCCCTCGGCGGCACGCTCGAACTGCGCACCAACTGGCGCATCTATGCCGAGGAGTTCGCGCGCGCGCTCGCCTGGTGGTGCGCGGTCCCGGCGAGCGTCGTGCCCTGGGCGCCGTCGCGCGCCGCAAGCGCGTTCGAACGCAAGTACCTCGCCAGCGGCCAGTCCCTCTACCGCGTCACGGCGGCGCTGCCGCCGCCACGGCGGCGCGCAACGCGCTGAGCCGCGCCGGGACAACCCCGTTCAGGGCATTTCGGCGAGGCCGTGGGCGCTCAGCGTCTGTTCGATTTCGGTCTTGTTGAAGCCGATCAGGACATCGTCGCGAATGTGGATCGCGGGCACGACCTTGAGCGGCAGGCGCGCGAAGCGGGCGCGCCCTTCCGCGCTCGTCTCGACATCGTATTCGCAGTAGTCGATGCCCTCGGCCTTGAACCAGGCGCGCGCGCGGCGGCAGTAGCCGCACCAGGAGGCGCTCAGCATCACCACGGTAGCGGCGCTGGGATCGCGATCGCGTTCGCACACGACCGGCGCGCCGGCGTCCGGATGCAAGACCTGCTGCAACGCGATCCAGGCGCCGAACACGGCCGCGACCAGCAGCCAGCCGCGCCAGCGCGGTGCGCGCTGCTCAGGCGCCGCCATAGTCCCACTCGTAGCGCGCGAGATCGATGCGCCCGCGCGCGTCGCAGTCCACGCCTTCGAGCGCCAGGCGTTCGTATTGTTCGTTCTCCCGACCGGCCCGCGCGCGCGGACTGACCTCGCCGCGCACGTTGATCACGCGGTGCCACGGCACCTCGCTGCCCGCGTCGAGCGCGGCCAGCGCGTAGCCGACCTGGCGGGCACCGCTGGGCCCTTCGATGCCGGCGAGCTGCGCCACCTGGCGGTAGGTCGCGACGCGCCCGCGCGGGATGCACGAAACCACCGCCCACACACGCGCGTTACGCCCCTCGCCGGCCGCGGCAGCGCGCGTGGTCATGGTCAGCCGTCAGCACGCACACGGTCGTGCACGCGTGCGCCGTGCCGTCGCCGCTCAGTGGCCATCGCCGGGCGGAAACTCGCCGTAGCGTGGCAGCGTGTCGGTGATCTCGTGCCAGGGCGCTTTTGATGCGACGAAGATATGGAAATCCGGACGTACGCCGGGGTCGTCGTCGAGCGCGCCGGCGGCGACCCACAGGAATTCCGGCATCTCGCGCGCGCGGTAGAAAAGCTTCGAGCCGCAGTGGCGACAGAACTCGCGCGCGGCGCCGGGCGAGGAGTCGTAACGCGTGATCGCCTCGCGCCCGGCGCTGACTTCGACGGCCGCGGCGTCGACCTGGCAGTAAGTCGAGAACGCCGTGCCGTGCGCATGCCGACACATCGAGCAATGGCAATGCCCCATCGTGATGACGGGCGCGGTCACGCGGAAACGCACCGCGCCGCACAGGCAGCGGCCGTTGAGTGTCTCAGCCGATTCGTTCATGGTCGGCATCGAGGCACGCGAGCCAGGCGTCCCAGCGCGCACCGTCGGAGGGAAACTTCGGGTGATCGAAACGCGCGAGGAGGAAGTGGCCGGCACCGTCGCGGTAGGCCGTCGCGGCGACGAACTGCAGCCCGTCGCGATAGGCCTGGCGCTGCTCGTCGGCGACCGACTTCTCCGCCTCGTCCGACCACAGGCCGGCGGCGCGCAGCGCCGCGAGCACCTCGTCAGGCGCGGGCCCGCCGCGCGGCGTGCACACGTAGAGGCTACCGTTGCGCTTGTCGCCGGCATCGAAACGCAGGTCGTAGTGGTCGACGATGGTCGCGGTATCGAGCGCGGCCGGCGGGGCCGCGGACGTGTTGCTCATCGGGGAAAGTCTCCGGTTCAGGCCTTGAGCTCGATCTCGATGAAGGCAAGATCGAAGGCATTGGCGTTGATCACGTTGTGTTCGACGCCGACCGTGCGCGCGTACGACTGGCCGATCTTGAGATCGGCAGTGCGCTCGCCTTCGGGCGTCTCGAGCATCAGCGTACCGGTGGTCAGCGGTACGACGACGTAATCGTGTTCGTGGCGGTGCCAGCCGGTCTCGGCGCCGGGCGCGAAGCGCCACTCGGTGACGATGACGCGCTCGTTCTCGAGCTGCTTGACGGGCTGGGCCGCGGGACGGTCGGTGCTGGCTTTGTCACTCATGGGGATCTCTCCTGCGGTTGCGCCCGGCGCGCGACCGCGACAGCGTAGCGCGCCGGGCGGGTGGGCGGCAAAAACGTTCAGCCGGCGGGTGTCGAGCCGCGTTCACCGCCCGGCGGGCCGTAGAACATGACCCACACCGCGAAGTCTTCCGACATCGCTTCGAAACGATGGGTTTCACCGGCAGCGACGAACACGAAGCTGCCGGGTTTGACCGCGCGCCGTCCCGTGCCGTCGACGAACTCGGCGCTGCCGCGGGCGACGATGTAGGCCTCGTCGCGTTCGTGCGGCGTCTGCCGATCGCTGCCGACGGGTGCGTAGAGACGCACGTCCAGGCTGCCATGGGCGAAGACCGGGATCGACAGCGCGCCGGGCGGGGGAGGCCCGAGCGCGAGCGCGTCGTCGAGCGTAGTCAGGTAGGTCGAGGTCATGGTGCAGCCGCCTCCTTTTCCGGTGCCGGTGCCGGTGCCGATGCCGGTGCCGGTGCCGGTGCCGGACGATTCAATTCGATCACGGTGCGGTAGCCGGCCGCGGCCCAGGGCGGCGGCGGCGGCCGCACCGCGACGTTCGGATACTTGTGGTAGTCGCGCTCCCACAGGAAGGCATCGATGCGCGCGCGGATGAACAGGCGCCCGCGCGCGTCGGTGTACTGGGCATGCTCGTCGAGCCGGTCGGCGTACCAGGCGGCGACCCGGCTGGCGTCGTCGCGCGTGACCAGCACCACGCCGCCGAGATCCGACCAGCCGTCGCGCGTCAAGCAGCCCGGCGCGACCCGGCCCCAGTCGAGTTCGACGATACGCGCGCCGGGATAGACCGGATAGACGACTTCCTCGCTCGCCGGCAGGCAGCGCGATCGGCGGTGGTCGGCATGTTGCTTGGCCGTGACGTCGTCGAGACCGTCGAGCGGCGCCCACTCGGCGAGCGGCCGCGCCTGTGCGGCAAGCCACGGCCCGCCGAGCAGCGCCGCGAACAGCGGCCCCGTGACCAGCCACCTCATTCGGGCACCGCCGCGAGCGGCGCATCGCCCGCCGCGCTACCGTGGGCGCGTACGCGCGCGTAGAGCGTCTCGCAGGCCGCGCGCGCGCCTTCGCACAGGAAGCGCGTGACGAGGGTCGGCGTGCCCGCGCGCAACACGACATCGCGCCGCACCAGCGCCGGGTAGGCCGGATGCTCGCGGGCGAGAAACGCCCACTCGGTGTGACCGGGTGCGGACGGCTCGCGGACCAGCGTCCAGCCAGGCGCGGACGAGACGGCGACATCATTGCGCGCGGCGAGCGCATCGCGTGCCTCGCGCACCGAGCGATAGCCGATACCGCTCTCGCCGGCGGCGCGCGCCGCGGGCGCCAGGCTGCACGCCGCGACCATGAGGGTCGCGGCCAGGGTGACGGGACGGGGCGGGCGGTTTCGCGACATGGCCGGCGCACTATAGCGCGTCGGCGCCAGCTCAGTCGTCGAATTCGACCCAGAACACGCCGCGCAGATCGCCCACCGCGTAGCCCCGCGCGCGGTCCTCCGGGTAGAGCGCATCGAGACGCGCAGCGACCTCCGCCGGAATCGCCTCACCGTGGCAGGTCAGGCACATCGGCTTGATGCCGATCGGTTCGACATAGCCGTGACGTCCTGCCCCGAGCGCGACCGCATGCGGCTCGCGTGGCCGGCTGCCGTCGAGATACGCGGCGAGCAGCGGCGCGACCCACGCCGGCGCTGCATTGGCGGGATTGCGCAAGCGATCGCTGGCCCGCCCCAACCGCACGCCGGCGCTGCCGCTGGCGCTGGCCAGCGCCGGCGCGGTGACGCGGCACACTTCGACCGCGTTGACCGGCCCTTCGGCCAGCGCCGCGCCGAGCGCGCCCATGAGGGCCGACTTGAACGGCGCCACGAGCGCCTTGCCGCGCGCCTGCGCGGCCGCACGCTCCGGCGGATCGGCTGCGCCGGAACCGATCGGGGCACCCGCCTCACTACCAACAGCCTTGCCATGGCCGCCGCCCTGAGCCTTGCAGCCACCGTGGCCACCACCGCTGCCATCGCCGCGACCGTGACCGCCGCCCTTGCCATGGCCGCCGCCTTGACCCTTGCAGCCACCGTGGCCGCCACCGCTGCCATCGCCGTGGCCGTGACCGCCACCCTTGCCGTGGCCGCCGCCTTGACCCTTGCAGCCACCGTGGCCACCACCGCTGCCATCGCCGCGACCGTGACCGCCGCCCTGACCCTGGCAGCCGCCGTGGCCGTGACCGCCACCCTGCTCACCGCGGTGGGCAGCGTGTTCGAAGCGCGCTTCGTAGAGATGGGCCGCGATGCGTTCACCCAGCTCGGGCGCCAGATCCAGGGCCGGCATCAGGCCGTGATGCTCGACGGCGTGCGCCATCAGCGCACGTGCCGCATCCGGCGCCCGGATCCAGGCCGCGACCGCGGCAACGAAGTCCGCGCGCACCGGGTACGCGGCGCGATAGCGCGCCTGCACGGCCGCGGCCGGCGGCGCGAGCGGCGGCCGGGATTCCGACAGGTGGCAGCGCGCGCAGTGGGCGTCGTACAAGGCCGCGCCATCGGCTGCGGGCGCGGCCGGCGCCGATGGCGCGACGGCGGCGAGAAAGAGGCAGGCTGTCAGGCGCATGGCGAGGATACTCCGCTGGACGCATCGGGCGGCAGGGCAACCGCGGGCGATACCCGTGCGTCACGCTGTCGGCCGCGACAGTATGCCCCGGCGCGGAGCGGCCGGTCCCGAGCCGGATCAACTCCGCGCGCTGGCGCGCGTCTCAGCCGAAGTTGATCTTCGCTTCCAGGTTGGTGCGCGAATCGGCGTTCGAGAGTGCCTCTTCGAGCGTGATGCGCTCTTCGCGAAACAGCGTGTGCAGCGCCATGTCGAAGGTCTGCATGCCGCGCGTGCCGCTGCCTTCCATCGCTTCCTTGAGATCGTGAAGCTCGCCCTTGAGGATGAGATCGGCAATGTGCGGGGTGTTGATCAGGATCTCGATGGCGGCGACGCGCCGGCCGTCCAGACCCTTGACCAGGCGCTGGGAGATGACCGCACGCAGGTTGACCGAGAGGTCCATCAGGAGCTGCTTGTGCAAGGCCTGCGGAAACAGGTTGATGACGCGCTCCATGGCCTGGTTGGCGTTGTTCGCGTGCAGCGTCGAGATCGCGAGGTGCCCGGTGTTGCACAGCTCGAGCGCGGCTTCCATGGTCTCGCGGTCGCGCACCTCGCCGATGAAGATGACATCCGGCGCCTCGCGCAGCGACGAGCGCAGCGCAGCGCGGTAGGACAGCGTGTCGACGCCGATCTCGCGCTGGTTGACGATCGACTTCAGGTTCGGATGCGAGAACTCGACCGGATCCTCGATGGTGAGGATGTGCCCGCTCATCTGCTGGTTGCGTTCGTTGACCATCGCCGCGAGCGTGGTCGATTTACCGGAGCCGGTCGCGCCGACCATCAGCATGAGGCCGCGCTTGTGCATGATGAGGTCGCCGAGGATATCCGGCAGCCCGAGTTCCTCGATGGTCGGGATCTCGGCCGGAATACGGCGCAGCACCATCGCCACCTCGCCGCGCTGACGGAATACGTTGACCCGGAAACGCGCCGACATGTCCGGCAACGCGATGGCGAAGTCACACTCCATGGTCTCCTCGAACGAGGCAATCTGCTTCTCGTTCATGATGCCGTAGGCGGCGGCGCGTACCACCTCGCCGCTGAGCTGCGTCTTGCCGACGGAGTTCATGGTGCCCTCGATCTTGACCTTGACCGGCGAGCCCACGGTGAAGAAGAGATCCGAGCCTTGCTTGTCGCGCAGCAGCTGCAGATACGGGGTGATGTCCATGCGTGCTCCTGTAGGTGTCTCGCCGCGGGGCAGCTCGCCGCGCTCAGCGCAGGAGGCCGCTCTCCTCCTCCGTCGCCTCGAGCGACAGGCCGCCTTCTTCGGCGAGCATGTTGCGCCCCTTGGCCGCCTTGCCCTCGAGCTTGATGCGCAGCCGCAGCTCGTTTTGCGAATCCGCGTTACGCAACGCGTCGTCGAGCGTGATGAGGTCGGCCTCGTAGAGATCGAACAGGGCCTGGTCGAAGGTCTTCATGCCCATCTCGTTGGACTTCGACATGATCTCTTTGATCATGTGGACCTCACCCTTGTAGATGAGATCGGAGACGAGCGGCGAGTTCATCAGGATCTCGATGGCCGCCACGCGGCCCTTGCCGTCGGACTTCTTGAGCAGGCGCTGCGAGATGACCGCGCGCAGGTTGAGCGAGAGGTCCATCAGCAGCTGCTGGCGGCGCTCTTCGGGGAAGAAGTTGATGATGCGATCGAGCGCCTGGTTGGAGCTGTTGGCGTGCAGCGTGGCAACGGCGAGATGGCCGGTCTCGGCGAACGCGATGCCGAACTCCATCGTCTCGCGGTCACGGATCTCGCCGAGCAGGATCACGTCCGGCGCCTGGCGCAGGCTGTTCTTCAGCGCGATGTCCCAGTCGTCGGTATCCACCCCGACCTCGCGCTGCATGAGGATGCAGTTCTTGTGCGGGTGGACGTACTCGATCGGGTCCTCGATGGTGATGATGTGACCGTAGGAATTGGCATTGCGGTGATCGATCATCGCCGCGAGCGAGGTCGACTTACCCGATCCCGTGCCGCCGACCATGATCACCAGGCCGCGCTTGGTCATGATGATGTCTTTCATCACCGGCGGCAGACCGAGCTTGTCGAGGTTAGGTACCTCGGTCTCGATGGTGCGCAACACCATGCCGCAGGCACCCTGCTGGATAAATGCATTGGCACGGAAACGGCCGATGCCGGTCGGCGCGATGGCGAAGTTGCACTCCTTGGTCGCTTCGTATTCCTTGATCTGGCGGTCGTTCATGACCGCGTACGTGAGCGCCTTGGTGTTGTCGCCGGACAGTCGCGTCTTCGAGACCGGGGTGACTTTGCCGTCGATCTTCATCGCCGGCGGGAAATCACGCGTGATGAACAGGTCCGAGGCCTTCTTCTCGATCATCAGCGTGAGCAGATCGCGCATGTACTTGATGGCTTGATCGCGTTCCATGTTGCACCTCCGGGGTGGGTGTCGGCGCCGCCGTGGGCGCCCGCCGTGCCGCTCGCGCGTCGCGCGGCCGGCCTCAGAAAGCGTCCTTGTTGGCCGCTTTGAGGCGCGCTTCCTGGCGCGAGACGATGTTCTTCTCGACCAGTCCCTTCAGGCACTGGTCCAGGGTCTGCATGCCGAACTGCTGGCCGGTCTGGATGGCCGAGTACATCTGCGCGATCTTGTTCTCGCGAATCAGGTTACGGATGGCCGGCGTGCCCATCATGATCTCGTGGGCCGCGACGCGGCCGCCACCGTTGCGCTTGAGCAGCGTCTGCGAAATGACCGCGCGCAGCGATTCCGAGAGCATCGCGCGCACCATGTCCTTCTCCTCGGCCGGGAAGACGTCGACGATACGGTCGATGGTCTTGGCCGCGGAGCTGGTGTGCAGCGTGCCGAACACGAGGTGGCCGGTCTCGGCGGCGGACAATGCGAGCCGGATGGTCTCGAGATCGCGCATTTCGCCGACCAGGATGGTGTCGGGGTCTTCGCGCAGCGCCGAGCGCAGCGCTTCGTTGAAGCCGAGCGTGTCGCGGTGCACTTCGCGCTGGTTGATCAGGCATTTCTTCGACTGGTGGACGAACTCGATCGGATCCTCGATGGTGAGGATGTGCCCGTACTCGGACTCGTTCTTGTGATTGATCATCGCCGCCAGCGTGGTCGACTTGCCGGAACCGGTCGGACCGGTGACGAGCACCACGCCGCGCGGGAGATCGGAGATCTCCTTGAAAATCGAGGGCGCCTTGAGGTCCTCGAGGCTGAGGATTTCGGAAGGAATCGTACGGAACACCGCGCCGGCGCCGCGATTCTGGTTGAACGCGTTGACGCGGAAGCGGGCCAGCCCCGGGATCTCGAACGAGAAGTCGCATTCGAGGAACTCCTCGAAGTCCTTCTGCTGCTTATCGTTCATGATGTCGTAGACGAGGTCGTGCACGGTGGTGTGGTCCAACGCCGGCACGTTGATTCGGCGCACGTCGCCGTCGACGCGAATCATCGGCGGCAGACCGGCGGAGAGATGAAGGTCTGACGCGCGGTTCTTGACGCCGAACGCGAGAAGCTCACCGATATCCATAAGGCATCCTCAAGACAGACAGAAACTTGCGACGGTGCGCGCGCCCGGGCGTCGTGCCGATACGGTGCCGCTGCTCAGGCCAGGCTGCGGCGCCAGGCCAGGCTGCGTCGCCAGGCCAGGCTGCGTCGCCAGGCCAGGCCGCAGCGCGCCGAGCGGCGGGCGCTTGCCATGAACCGCCTGTGACAATAGCCTCGAATGACGCGCAGAACTTTAGCAAGAACCATGAGTACATACCACGAAGCGAGCGGCCACCGCCGCCACCGGCAGGCGTACGCAGGGATCACACCATGAATGCCGACGCGCTGCCCGACCCCGACATCGCGACGCGCCTGGCCCGCGTCCTTGACGCGATCGCGACCGCTGCCGAACGCCACGGCCGTGCGCCCGGTGAGGTCGGCCTCGTTGCCGTCAGCAAGCGCCATCCGGCGAGCGCGATCCGCGCCGCCCATGCCGCCGGGCAGCGGCGCTTCGGCGAGAACTACCTGCAGGAGGCGCTGGCCAAGCAGGACGAACTGGCCGATCTCGATATCGAATGGCACTTCATCGGCGCCATCCAGAGCAACAAGACGGCCGACATCGCCCAGCGCTTCGACTGGGTGCATACCGTCGACCGCGAGAAGGTAGCGCGCCGCCTGAACGATCAGCGCCCGGATGATCGGCCACCGCTGAACGTACTGGTCGAGGTCAACATCAGCGGCGAGGCGAGCAAGCACGGCATCACGCCGGACCAACTGCCGGCGCTGATCGAGACCATCGCCGGGCTGCCGCGGCTGCGCCTGCGCGGCCTGATGTCCCTCCCCGCGCCGGTCGACGACTTCGCCGCCCAGCGGCGCGCGTTCGCCGCGCTGGCGAAACTCGCCGCGGCCGGCCCGGTGCCGCTCGACACGCTGTCGATGGGCACCAGCGACGACTTCGAAGCGGCGATTGCCGAAGGCGCCACGCTGGTCCGCATCGGCACGGCGGTGTTCGGACCACGACCCGATTGACGATCGGCCTGGCGCGGGCCGCGTGCTAAGATTGCGCGCCCTCTCCAGCCGCAAGCGAGCATGCAAGCACACTACGCCTTCATCGGTGGTGGCAACATGGGGCGCGCGCTGATCGGCGGCCTCGTCGCCGCCGGCCAACCGGCCAGCACGATCACGGTCGCGGACAGCGAGGCCGGCGCGCGCGCCGCCTGCGGCGAGCGCTTCGGCGTGACCACGACCGCCGACAATCTTGCCGCGGTGCGCAACGCCGATGTCGTCGTCCTTGCCGTCAAACCGCAGCAACTCGGCGCCGTCGCGCGGGCACTCGCCGCGGCCGTGCCAAGCGACGCCCTCGTCGTCTCCATCGCTGCCGGCATCACGCTCGAGCACCTCGCGGCGTGGCTGGGTGAACAGCGCGCCGTCGTGCGCGCGATGCCGAACACGCCGGCACTGATCGGGCGCGGCGCCAGTGCACTGATTGCCAACACCCACACCGACGACGCCCAGCGTGCACGCGCCGCGGCGCTGCTCGATGCGGTCGGCGCGAGCGTGTGGCTCGACGACGAGACGCAGATGGACGCCGTGACCGCGCTCTCGGGCAGCGGTCCGGCCTACTATTTCCTGTTCATCGAGCTGATGGAGGCGGCCGCGGTGGAGCTCGGCCTGCCGGCCGCGCTCGCGCGCGACCTCGCCCTCGCCACGGCGCGCGGCGCGACCGAACTCGCGCAGCAATCCGACCAGACCCCGGCCGAGCTGCGCCGCCAGGTGACGTCACCGGGCGGCACCACCGAGCGCGCCCTGGCGAGCTTCGCCGATGACGACCTCGCTGGCATCGTGCGGCGCGCGCTGACCGCGGCGCGCGATCGTTCCGTCGAACTCGCCGCGCAGGTCTCGTCATGATGGGGTCGGGCGGCTACTTCTCCAACGCCGGCGTCTTCCTCATCGACGTCGTGTTCGGCCTGTACATCTTCGCCGTGCTGCTGCGCTTCCTGTTCCAGCTGGTGCGGGCGGACTTCTACAACCCGTTGTGCCAGGCCATCGTCACCGTGACCAACCCGCCGCTGCGCCAGCTGCGCCGCTACATCCCGTCCCTCGGCGGCCTCGACACCGCCTCGATCGTGCTGCTCGTGGTGTTGCAGATGCTCAACACCTTCCTCGTTGCCCTCGTGCTCGGCCTCGAACCGGGTGTCGCGGGACTGCTCGTGATCGCCATCGCCGAGTTGCTGGGCAAGACGCTGTGGACGTTCGTCGGCGCGATCATCGTGCAGGTGGTGCTGAGCTGGGTCGCGCCCGGCACCTACAACCCGCTGACCAGCGTGGTGCACTCGCTGACCGAGCCGCTGCTCGGCCCGGCGCGGCGCGCCATCCCGCCACTCGGCCCGCTCGACCTGTCACCGCTGGTCGTGCTCGTCGGCCTGCAGCTCGCGCAGATCCTGCTCGTCGCACCGCTGCGCGACGCCGGCGCCGCGCTGCTGTGAGGGCGTGAGCTGGTACCGCTGGGACGGCGGCGACCTGGTGCTCAGCGCCCGGATCAAACCGAACGCGCGCCACGCCGGTGTCGATGGCTTGCACGGTGACGCCGTGCGTATCGCGGTGCAGGCGCCGCCGCGTGAAGACAAGGCCAACGATGCGCTGCTCGACTACCTCGCCGAAGCGTTCGGCGTGCCACGGCGCCGCGTCATCCTCGAGCACGGCGCGCACGCGCGCGGCAAGCGCCTGCGCATTACGGCGCCGCGCCGTATGCCGCCCTGGTTCAGCGAACTCGGTGGCTCGTCGGCCATCGACTGAGGCGTCGCCGCGGTGCCGGCGGCTGCCGGTGGGCGCCACGCAGCGGCGTGCGCGTCGGCACCATGCGTCGCCGCGGCGGCGTTCTGCGGGACCGGTTCATCCGGTATAAACTGCGCTTCCCCGCACAGCCGCCCGCATCCCGCGCAACCCAGCAAGCCAGCGTTCATGACCGAGCCCAATCCCGAATCCAGCGTCGGCCTGGTCACGCCGCGCATCGAGCATTTCGAGCAGGCCATCGAACTCGACTGCGGCGTTACCCTGGACGCCTACGACATCTGCTTCGAAACCTACGGCACGCTGAACGCGGCGCGCGACAACGCGGTGCTCGTGTGCCACGCGTTGTCGGGCGACCATCATGCCGCCGGTTACCACAGCCCGGACGATCGCAAGCCCGGCTGGTGGGACAACTGCATCGGGCCGGGCAAACCCATCGACACCGAGCGGTTTTTCGTCGTCTGCCCGAACAACCTCGGCGGCTGCGGTGGCTCTACCGGCCCGCTCGCGGTACGCCCGGGCACCGGTAAACGCTACGGTCCGGACTTCCCCATCGTCACCGTGCGCGACTGGGTCGAGAGCCAGGCGCGGCTCGCCGACCGGCTCGGCATCGACACCTGGGCGGCCGTCATCGGCGGCAGCCTCGGCGGCATGCAGGTTCTGCAGTGGGCGATCGACTTCCCCACCCGGCTGCGCCATGCCGTCGTGATCGCGGCGGCGCCGCGCCTGTCGACGCAGAACATCGCTTTCAACGAGATCGCGCGCCAGGCCATCCGCTCCGACCCGAACTTCCACGACGGGCACTACTACGAGCACGACGTGATCCCCGAGCACGGGCTCAAGCTCGCACGCATGGTCGGCCACATCACCTACCTCTCCGACGACGTGCTGCATACCAAGTTCGGTCGCGAGCTGCGTGCCGGCAAGATCAACTTCGGCTTCGGCGTCGAGTTCGAGATCGAATCCTACCTGCGCTACCAGGGCGAGAGCTTCGTCGGCCGTTTCGACGCCAATACCTACCTCTTGATGACGAAATCGCTCGACTACTTCGACCCGGCCCAGGCCTTCGACGGCAACCTCACGCGCGCCGTGGCCGGCTGCCAGGCGCGCTTTCTCGTGATTTCTTTTTCCAGCGACTGGCGTTTTTCGCCGGCACGTTCACGCGAAATCGTGCGCGCGCTGCTCGACTGCGACCATGACGTGAGTTACGTCGACATCGAGTCCGATCTCGGCCACGACTCCTTTCTGCTCCCCATTCCGCAGTACCACAAGGTGCTCGCGAGCTACTTCCGGCGCATCGAGGTGCAGGCATGAACCCGGCCTTGCTGCGACCCGAGCACCGACTCATCGCCGACTGGATCGCCGACGGCGCGCGCGTGCTCGATCTCGGCTGCGGCGACGGTGCATTTCTCGCCGAGCTGCAGCGCGACAAGGGCGTCAGCGGCTACGGCATCGAGATCGACCCGGACAACATCGTCGCCTGTATCGATCGCGGCGTGAACGTGATCCAGGCCAACCTCGACCAGGGCCTGTCGGAGTTCGACGAGGACTCGTTCGATTACGTCGTGATGACGCAGACCGTGCAGGCGATGCGCTTCCCGCACCTGCTGCTCGACGAAATCCTGCGCATCGGGCGCGAAGGCATCGTTACCTTCCCCAACATGGGGCACTGGAAATGCCGCCTGCAGTTCGCGCGCGGCCGCATGCCGGTCACCCGGCACCTGCCGCAGACCTGGTACGACACGCCGAACATCCACATGTGCACGCTCGACGACTTCGAGGATCTCTGCGCGAGCCGCGACATCGCGGTGCTCGAGCGCGCCATCGTCGATTCCCAGCACCGCGCCGTGATCGGCATGCAGCTGCTGCCCAACCTGCTCGCCGAGATCGCCATCTACCGCATCCGCCGGCGCCGCTGACAAGCCGCCTGCGCGGCTCCGGGTCGAGCAAGACTCGAGCAAAAGTGTCTGACACTTTTGCTCAAAATTTAGCCAGCTAGGGGCGCACGATCAGAAATCGGCCAGCTCGCCCTCGTAGTCCATGATCAGCGGCGCGTGGTCGGAGAAGCGCGCGGCGGTGTAGATCGCGGCCTTGCGCACGCGCGGCGCTAGGCCGGGGGTGACGACCTGGTAGTCGATGCGCCAGCCCACGTTCTTGGCCCAGGCCTGGCCGCGGTTCGACCACCACGTGTACTGGTCCGGCTCCTGGTTGACGAGGCGGAAGGCATCGACCCAGCCGACGTCGTCGAACAGGCGATCGAGCCAGGCGCGCTCTTCGGGCAGGAAGCCCGAGTTCTTCTGATTGGAGCGCCAGTTCTTCAGGTCGATCTGCTTGTGAGCGATGTTCCAGTCGCCACACAGCACGTACTCGCGGCCGTTCGCGCGGCGCGCTTCGAGCCAGGGCATGAAGAGATCCATGAAGCGGAACTTCATCTGCTGGCGCTCGTCGCTCGACGATCCCGAGGGCAGGTAGAGCGAGGAAACCGAGAGCCCGCCGAAATCGGCCTGCACGTAACGCCCTTCGCGGTCGAAGTCGTCGAAGCCGAGGCCATAGGTGACCTCGTCCGGCTCGACGCGCGAGAACAGGGCGACGCCGCTGTAACCCTTCTTCTCCGCGTCGTGGAAATAGGTGTGCCAGCGCCCCGGCGAGCGGATTTCGTCGACGAGCTGTTCGACCTGGGCCTTGGTCTCCTGCAGGCAGACGACATCGGCGCGCTGGCGCGAGAGCCACTGGTAGAAACCCTTGGAATGGGCAGAGCGGATACCATTGAGGTTGAGCGAGATGATGCGCATGGAGAGTGCTCGGCTGGGCCACGTGGATGAGAGACGCCCGACGCGCGCCGCGGTGCGCGCACGTCGGGCGGCGGCTATCATACCCGCCCCGCCGACCAGATTCGCAGAGACCTCTTCATGCACGATTACCAACGCGAGTTCATCGACTTCGCCGTCGCCCGCGGTGCGCTCAAGTTTGGCAGCTTCACGCTCAAGTCAGGGCGCCAGAGCCCGTACTTCTTCAACACCGGCAGCTTCGACAGCGGCGCCGCGCTCGATCGCCTCGGACGCGCCTACGCCGCCGCCATCGTCAGCGGGGCACCCGAGTTCGACGTGCTCTTCGGTCCGGCCTACAAGGGCATACCGCTCGGCGCCGCGATCGCCATCTCGCTGTCGCGCGACCACGGGCGCGACGTGCCGTTCTGCTTCAATCGCAAGGAAGCCAAGGACCATGGCGAAGGCGGCACCACGCTCGGCGCGCCGCTGCGGGGGCGCGTGCTGATCGTCGACGACGTCATCTCCGCCGGCACTTCGGTCAACGAATCGATGCAGCTCATCCGGGCCGCCGGCGCGCAGGCCGCGGGCGTGATGATCTCGCTCGATCGCCAGGAGCGCGGCAGCGGCCAGCGCTCGGCGGCGCAGGAGGTCGAGCACACGCACGGCATGCCCGTCGGCAGCATCGTGACCCTGGCCGACCTGGTCACCTGGCTCGAGGAACGCGGCGGTCACGCTGAAGATCTCGCCGCGATTGCCGACTACCGCAGGAACTACGGCGTGTGAAGCGCCGCCGCGGTGGATGACGCATTCAGCGCGAATTCACCCTGATCTAGTATCTTGCGAGCCTGCCGCAAGCGGGCCGCCGGCAGGAAGCCCCCGGGGCGTGACCACACAGGTAACCTATGACCATGCAGCACAAGCTCCGTCACACGATGTTCTTGATGGCCGGCACGCTCCTGCTGGCGGGCGCCCCGCCGGCCGACGCGGCCATCAAGTGCTGGACCAACCACGAGGGCGTGCGCGAGTGCGGCAACGCCGTCCCGCCCGAGTTCGCCCAGCAGGGCCACGAGACCCTGAACAAGCGCGGGCTCACCACTGACAAGCGGGAAGCGGCCAAGACGCTCGAGGAGCTCGAAGCCGAACGCGCGGCGGCAGCGGCCGAGCGCGAACAGGCGGAGGAGGACATGAAGCGGCGTCAGGCCGATCGCGTCCTGCTCGACACCTTCGCTTCGGAAGACGACCTCGTGCTCACGCGGGACGGTCAGATCGCCCACCTCGATTCGCAGATCCGGCTCGTCGAAAGCCATATCGAGAAGCTCCGGTCGAATCTCGACAAGATGGTCGATCGCGCCGCGGACATGGAGCGTCAGGGCAAGAAACCGTCGGAGGACATGGTCAAGAACATCGACAGCGTGCGCGCCCAGATCGAGGAGAACGAGGCCTTCATCGCCGACAAGCGCGCCGAGCAGGAAGACATCCGCGCGCGCTTCGCGGCGGACATCGAACGCTTCCGCGAGCTGAAGGGGACACGCTGAGCGCCGCCCGGCCTGTCGGCGCGCTCAGGGCGCGAACAGGCCCTCGCACAACAGCCGCCACTGCGCGTCCCAATCGTGCGCCGGTGCGTCCTTGAAGTCGCTGCGCACGAACTGACCGATGCGCCCGGCGACCACGCTGAGCAGCAGGCGCGACACCTGCTGCACCTGGGCGCTGTCGGCAATGCCGTTCTCGCTCAGGTTGCGCTCGCGCAGCACCTGGCGGAACTGCGTCTCGACGCGCGCGAAGAACTGCGCCACGCGCGCGCGCAGGCGCCCGTGCTCGCCGGTCAGCACGTCGCCCGTGAGCAGGCGCGCGATGCCGGGGTTGCGCTCGGCAAAGCGCAGCAGCACCGTGCTCAGGTGCAGACAGCGCACGCGGGCATCCTTCTGCTCGTCCATGACCTGGTTGAACAGCGAGAACACGGCGTCTTCGGCGAACTCGATGAGCGCTTCGAACATCTGCGCCTTGCTCGCGAAGTGTCGATACAGCGCCGCTTCCGAGACGCCCACGGCGCCGGCCAGCGCGGCCGTGGTGATGCGCGAGCCCGGCTTGCTCTCGAGCTCGCGCGCGAGAACTTCCAGGATCTGCTGGCGTCGGTTGCTGCGCGGCATTACTCGATCAGCGTGCCGACGCCTTCGTCGGTGAACAACTCGAGCAGCACGGCGTGCTCGACACGCCCGTCGATGATGTGCGCGCGCCGTACGCCGTTGTCGACCGCATCGAGCGCGCTGCCGATCTTGGGCAGCATGCCGCCATGGATGGTGCCGTCGGCGATCAGTTCGCGCACGCGCTTGGGCGTGATGCCGGTCAGCAGTTCGCCCTGCTGGCTGAGAAGCCCGGGCGTGTTGGTGAGCAACATGAGCTTCTCGGCCTGCATGACCTCGGCGATCTTGCCGGCCACGAGATCGGCATTGATATTGTAGGACGCGCCATCCTCGCCAACGCCGATCGGCGCGATCACCGGCACGAAATCGCCGTTGCCGAAGAAATCGAGCACCTGGCGGTTGACCTTGGCGACCTCGCCGACATGGCCGAGATCGATGATCTCCGGCGCCGTCGCGGCCGGATCGCGCGGCGAGAGCGTGAGCTTGCGCGCCAGGATCAGCGGGCCGTCCTTACCGGTCAGGCCGATCGCACGCCCGCCGTTGGCATTGATGAGGTTGACGATCTCCTTGTTGACCAGCCCGCCCAGGACCATCTCGACGACGTCCATGGTCTCGGCATCGGTCACGCGCATGCCTTCGACGAAACGCGACTCCTTGCCGATGCGTTCGAGCAACTGGCCGATCTGCGGGCCGCCGCCGTGGACCACGATGGGACGGATGCCGACCGCTTTCATCAGCACCACGTCGCGCGCGAAACTCGCCTTGAGACGCTCGTCGGTCATGGCGTTGCCGCCGTACTTGATGACGATGGTCTTGCCCTGGTAGCGCTGGATGTAGGGCAGCGCGGCGGTCAGGACGTGCGCGACACTGGACGCTGCGGAGGGTTCTACGGACATGGTCGGCTCGCTGTCGGGTTCGTTCGGTGGATCTGCGGCAATGGCAGGGGTGACGGGCGCGCTGGTGTGCCTCAGAACGGCAGGGGCAGGGAATCGTCGATGCCCGCGATCAGCGCTCGGAAACGTTCCTTCACGCCCTCGAGGGCGGCCTCGTCGTCGCCTTCGAAACGCAGCACCAGGCAGGGCGTGGTGTTCGACGGCCGGATCAGGCCCCAGGA
>JAPOKK010000024.1 GCA_029977665.1 Pseudomonadota bacterium
GAGGGCGAACGCGGCGTGCCGACCAGCGTGTTCGACGATCGCAACGACATCTTCGCCAGTCGTCCACGCTACGAGCGCGCGAATCGCGAGGACGGCTGGTACCTGCAGGCCAGCGCGCTCTACGAGCCTGCCTCGGGCTGGCGTAATCACGCCTGGGCCTACATCACCAATGACGTCACCGTGACCGATCGTTACGCCGACGCGACGCTGCAGCCGACCACCGACCCGACCATCCGCAACACCTTCAGCGACGAGACGCGCGGTCGCATCACCGGATTCCAGGACATCCTCTCGTGGGAGAGCGAGCGTCTCGGCCGCTTCGCGCTGATGGTTGCCGGTCGCCAGGAGCGGCTCGAGAGCGACTGCGTGATCCAGGACCTGCCGATCGCGCAGCAGGTCACCGTCACGACGACCACGACCGGCACGACCACGGTGGCGAGCGGCCAGCCGGCATCGACCTACGTGCTCGACTATACCCTGACCTCGACCAACGGCCACGGCGCGACCGCGGCCGGCGGCGGCAATGCGCCCGTCGCCAGGCTCACCGCGACCAACCGGCCGGGCGGCGGTATCGATTTCCGGCTCGAGAATCTCGCCGGCAGCAACTTTGGTCCCGACGCCTATCTCAAGTACGTCTACCTGAGCCCGAGCCCCGCGTTCGACCTCGCGGGCCTCACCTGGGCACAGGCGGTCGGCAGCGAGGGCGATATCGGCAACATCAACATCCGCGCCGACGACATCGATGGCTGGAACTACGCACTGCGCGTCAACTTCCGCCGTCCCGAGGTGAGCGATGCGCTCTACCAGGGCGAGGTCGCGAGCTGGCTGTTCGACGAGGGCGACGTCAACCAGTTCTTCGCCCTGCCGGCGCTGAAGAGCGCAGGCCTGCCGGACGCGTACAGCGCCGTGACAATGCGGCGCACGCCCGCCGCGGGTTTCTGGGGCGCATCCGAGGTGCAACCGACCGGCGGCACGCCCGGAGACGCCTTCAACGTCAACATCCAGGCGCTCGACGCCGTCGACCCGGGGGCTTTCGTCACCATTCCGACGACCAATACCTCGACCCGCACGGTGCTCGATCCGGATCCGCAGGTCGGCGACCTGCTGGTCGACGTGCGCCTGTGCTCGGGCGCCGGCGGTGGCGGCGGCCTCGGGCTCGGCAACAACCGCGTAGAGCGCGTACCGAGCCTGCGCTTCGGCCGGCGCCTGCTGACCCAGGAACGCGCCATCGAAGTCGTCTCGACGGCGCTCGAGTACGCGTTCGAGCCGTGGGTGGGTACCGGGCTGGTGGCGAGCCTCGGCTGGCATGCGCTGATGCGCGACGAAGGATCCGGCAGCGCGCGTCCGGGCTACAGCCTGGCGGCCTACTGGGACGCCCTGCCGCGTGTACGGCTGCGCGCGACCTGGGCGCACAAGGTACGCGTGCCGAGCGTCAACCAACTCTACGATCCCGATCGCGGCAACCCGGATCTCGATTTCGAGCAGGCCGACAGCATCGAGGGTGGCGTCGACCTGCAGCTCACGCCGCACACGCGCGTTTCACTCAGCGTGTTCGACCAGTCGGTCGAGAACTTCATCCAGACCGATCTCATCACCGAGCGTTTCGAGAACGTCGAGGAATTGTCGCTGCGTGGCTTCGAGCTGCTCGGTGAGCAGCAGGACTGGCTGGGCGTGAACGTACGTGCGGGTTACAGTTACCTGTCGACGCGCGACGAGACGCCGGGGAGCGATCGAAAGCAGCAGCAGTACACGCCGACCCACCGCATGACGCTGACGGCCGACTACAACTGGCGTGACCGCATCGCGTTCCATCTCGGCGCCGAGTACACCGCCGATCAGTTCTTCTACTCGCGCACCATCCCGCGCGTGCGCCGCGAACTCGATGACTTCTTCGTCATGGACGTCAACGTCTCGGTGCCGCTGATCGGCCGGCGCGTCGAAGTCTATGCGGGGGCGGACAACGTGCTCGACGCCGATTACGAGGAGAGCTACGGCATTCCGCAGATCGGTCGTTTCGTCTACGCGGGAATCAAGCTGCACCTGCCGTGACGGCCGGTGTGCCGAGTGGCGCTTTGCCCCGGAAAGGGAATGAGTGCGAGATACGATGCGGTGGAGGCGGGTGCCCCTGCACCGCAGCAGGGGCGGGGCAAGCAGCGCCGGCGCGGTGCCGGCGTTGCTCGGAAGACCGATGAATCAGGCCGCGGCGGGCTTCATCACCGCCTTGACCTCGAGGAACTCCTCGAAGCCGAACTCGCCCCACTCACGCCCGTTGCCCGACTGCTTGTAGCCGCCGAACGGGGCGTTGAAGTCGAGACCGGCGCCGTTTACGTGCACGTTACCGGCACGCAGCTGCTGGGCAATCTTCTGCACACGCTCGGCGTCGCCGCCGGACACGTAGGCGGAGAGGCCGTAGACCGTGTCGTTGGCGATGCGCACCGCTTCCTCGTCGTCCTTGTAGGGCAGCATGCACAGCACCGGGCCGAAGATCTCCTCGCGCGCGATGGTCATGTCGTTATTGACGTTGGCGAAGATGGTCGGCTTGACGTAGAAGCCCTTGTCGAGCCCGTCCGGACGGCCGGTGCCGCCGCACACGAGCGTCGCGCCCTCGTCGATGCCCTTCTGTATCAGGGCCTGGATGCGGTCGTACTGCACCTTGCTGACGACCGGGCCGAGGTTGGAATCCTTGAGCTTCGGATCGCCGACGTTGACGCTCTCAGCCGCGGTCCTGGCGATGGCGACAGCCTCGTCGTGACGCGATGCCGGCACCAGCATGCGGCTCGGCGCGTTGCACGACTGGCCGGAGTTCAGGAACATCGCCTGCACGCCGCCGCCGACGGCCGATTCGAAGTCGGCATCGTCGAGGATGATGTTCGGCGACTTGCCGCCGAGTTCCTGGGCCACGCGCTTGACGGTGTCGGCAGCGGCCTTGGCGACCTGGATGCCGGCGCGGGTCGAGCCGGTGAAGGACATCATGTCGATGTCAGGATGGCTGGACATGGCGTTGCCGACGCTTGGACCGTCACCGTTGACGAGGTTGAACACGCCCTTCGGCACACCGGCCTTGTCGAGCACCTCGGCGAAGATCGCGGCGTTCAGCGGGGCGACCTCGGAAGGCTTGAGGACCATGGTGCAGCCGGCGGCGAGGGCGGGCAGGACCTTGCAGGCAATCTGGTTGATCGGCCAGTTCCACGGCGTGATGAAGCCGCACACGCCGATCGGCTCGCGGCGCAGCGTGATGTTGCCGCGGTCTTCCTCGAACTTGTAGTTCTTCAGCACTTCGATGGCGGTGCCGAGGTGGGCCGGGCCCATCGCCGCCTGCGCGGCCTTGCACAGCCACACCGGGGCACCCATCTCGGCCGAGATGGTTTCGACCATCTCGCTGTAGCGTTCCTTGTAAGCCGCCTGGATGGCCTCGAGCAGCTCGACGCGCTCGGCGACCGTGGTGCGCGAGTAGCTCTCGAAGGCGGCCTTGGCCGCGGCGACCGCCTTGTCCACGTCAGCGGCATTGCCGAGCATGATCTGGCCGATGACTTCCTCGGTGGCGGGGTTGATGACATCGAGCGGCTTGGGATCGCTGGGATCGACCCACTCGCCGTTGATGTAGAACTTGAGACAACTCTCCATAGGACGGGCTCCTTCGATTCGGGTTGCGGAAATGGACGTTGGCCACCGTCACGGCGGCGGCGCGGCATCGCGCGCGGCGTATCGTGGCGGTGTCCGGAAACGCGTGTGCTTCGGAGGGCGGTTCGCGCTGAACGGCCCGGCAGCCATGCGGAAACAGGCTGCCGTGAATGTCCTCTAAGCATAACACTGATGATGACGGCACACAGCCGTCATGCAACCCCGTGCATGGTGTGGGAACTGGCCGCGCGCGCGGCGCGGCGCGCGTTCAGGTGTCGAGGGCGGGGCGTCGCCGGTGCCAGTCCGTTGCCTGCTGGTAAGCGTGTCCGGCGCGCAGCAAGGTGGTCTCTCCGAGGTGCGGCCCGACGAGTTGGAAGCCGAACGGAGCGCCGCCGGCGTTGATACCCGCGGGCAGCGACAGCGTCGGCGTACCGGCGATGTCGAACGGCGCGGTGAAGCGGATCAGCTCCGGCCAGTCGCTTTCGCGCGCGCCGAACGCGGCGAACTCCGTGAGCGTCAGATTCTGGCGCATCCAGGCCGGCGCGACGAGCAGGTCGCATTCACCGAAGACGCGCGCGACGCGCCCGCGGAAATGCTGGCGCAGGTCGTGCGCGAGAGCGTAGTCGCGCCCCGTCGTGGCGTTACCCCCGCTGAGCAGCTCGCGTAGCTCCGGGCCGTAGTTCGCTTCCTGCGAGGGGAACGTCGCGGCATGGGCCGCGGCGGCTTCGGCGGTGCACAGCGGGAACCACGATTCGATCACCGCAGCCGTATCGGGGAAACGTACCTCGACGATACTCGCGCCAGCCGCGCGCAGCGTTTCGAGAGCATCGCGCATCGCGCCGCAGATCGCGTCATCGACGTTGCTGGTTGCATAGTCCGCGTCGAAACCGATGCGCATGCCGGCAAGGTCGCCGACCAGGGCACTGGAATAATCCGGGACCGGTGCGGCGAGGGCGGTCGGGTCGGCCTCGTCGTACCCGGCGATGGCGCCGAGCAGCGCGGCGCAATCTGCCGCGCTACGCGCGATGGGCCCGATGTGATCGAGCGACCAGGCGAGCGGGAACACGCCCGCGCGGCTGACCCGGCCCCAGGTCGGTTTGAGTCCGGTGACGCCGTTGGCGAAAGAGGGGAAACGGATCGAACCGCCGGTGTCGGAGCCGAGCGTGCCATAGGCAAGGCCGCTCGCGGCGGCGACGCCCGAACCGCTCGACGAGGCGCCGCTCCAGTAAGCCGGGTTGTGTGGGTTGCGCGGTGCGCTTACCTCGGGGTGGTGGTGAGCCACCGCACCTTCGGTCAGCTGCAGCTTGCCGAGCAGGACGGCGCCGGCAGCGCGCAGCCGCGCGACGACGGTGGCGTCGCGCGTTGCCGGTGCGACGCTGCCGCGCACGCTTGGCATGCCGGCGAGGGTGCGCGTGCCGCTGGCATCGCACAGGTCCTTGACCGCGACCGGTACGCCGTGCAGCAGTCCCAGCCGCTGGCCGCGCGCCAGCGCGGAATCGGCTGCCTTGGCTTCGCGCTCCGCGCTGTCGGCGAGCACGGCGACGTAGGCGCCGAGTTGCGGCTCGAGACGCGACACGCGCGCGAGCAGGTGTCGTGTCACCTCGAGCGCCGAGAGTTCGCGGTCGGCGATCGCGCGCGAGAGCGCGGTGAGTTCCATGTAGGCAAGATCGTCCCCGGTCACTCCCCGTTCCTCCACGCTGCTACGACGCCCGATTGTACGCCAGCGGCGGCGGCGTGCGCGCGGCGTGTCTTCGAGACCGCGGGGCGCCTGATTCTGAGGGGGGGCCACAGCGGCTACAATCGAACGCCTGTTACGTACCGGCCCGAGCGCGCCGGTCCACGCCGCCGCTGGGGGAGAAGACGATGCGCGCATTGCGCATGCTGCTGTTGATCGTGCTGTGCCTGGGCATTGCTTATGGCCTGCGGCTCTACTGGCAGTACCGCGAGCTGCATCCGTCGACCGACGATGCCTACGTGCAGGCCCACGTGATCGACATCGCCGCGCGGGTCTCCGGCCCGGTAGTCGCGGTGCACGTGGCGGAGAACGACTATGTCGAAGCCGGGCAGCCGCTGTTCGAGATCGACCCGTCGACCTTCGCCGCAGCGGTGGCCTCCGCGCGCGCGCGCTACGACATGGCGGCGCAGGATACGGGGGCTTCCGATGCCGAGGTTTCGGTCGCACGCTCGACGCTCGAGGAACGCAAGGTCACGCTCGCACGCGCCCGCCGCAACCTCGAACGGGCCACGACGCTGGCGGCATCCAACCTGATCGCCGAGGCGGCGTTCGACGATGCCCAGGCGACCGCCGCCGAAGCCGAGGCGGCCGTGGCCAGCGCACGCGCCGACCTGCGTCGCGCGGAATCCGAGTTCGGCGCACGCGGCGACCAGAACGCACGCGTACGGGCCGCGGCCGCGGCGCTCACGGCGGCGGAACTCGAGCTGTCGTTCACGCGCGTGGTCGCGCCGGTCTCGGGCTGGATATCCAATTGCGACCTGCGCGAGGGCGCGATGGTCATCGCCGAACGTCCGCAGTTCTCGATCGTGCAGGACGGCCAGTGGTGGGTCGAGGCGAACTTCAAGGAGACCGAACTTGGCCGCATGCGGCCGGGTCAGCCCGCGCGCATCACGCTCGACATGTACCCGGACGTCGAACTGAACGGCACCGTCGAGAGTCTCGGCGCGGGTTCGGGCGCCGTGTTCTCGCTGTTACCGCCCGAGAATGCGACCGGCAACTGGGTCAAGGTGACGCAGCGGTTCCCGGTCCGCATCCGTCTCGCTCCGCGCCATGACGACCCTGACAAGCTGCGTCCACTGCGGGTCGGTGCGAGCGCCACGGTGACCGTCGACGTCGAACCGTGAGCGCGGCCGCGGCCAGCCCGTCCGTGCCCGTGCGCCCGGCCTGGGGCGTGGTCTTCGGCGTGATGCTCACCGCGCTGCTCGAGGTGCTCGACACGACGGTGGTCAACGTCGCGCTGCCACACATGATGGGCAGCTTCGGCGCCACGCCCGATCAGATCACCTGGATGATCACGGCCTACCTCGTTTCTACGGCCATCGTGATGCCGCTGACGGGCTACCTCGTGCGCCGCTTCGGACGCCGCCCGACCCTGTTCGTCGGCGTGATCGGTTTCGTCCTCACCTCGGCCGCCTGCGGGCTCTCCTGGAGCCTCAATTCGATGGTCGCGTTCCGCTTCTTCCAGGGCGCGTTCGGCGCCGTGCTGGTGCCCATCTCGCAGTCCATCCTGCTCGATGCCTTCCCGCGCGAGAAGCGCAACCAGGCGATGGCCATCTGGGGCGTGGCGATCATGGCCGCGCCGATCATGGGACCGGTCCTGGGCGGGCTCATCACCGAGCACTGGAGCTGGCGCTGGGTCTTCTACATCAACGTACCGCTCGGCATCATCGCCATCGTACTCATGCTCGACGAGGTCGGCGGCGCGCCGCCGGAGAAGCACGTCAGCACCGACTGGACCGGCCTTGCCCTGCTCTCGGTGGCGCTGGGCGCATTCCAGACCCTGCTCGACCAGGGCCATACGCGCGACTGGTTCGAGTCCGCCTTCATCTGGGCATTGGCCTGGCTGGCCGGCTCGGCTTTCGTCCTGTTCGTCGTGCGCGCCCTCGGCCGTGAGCACAACATCGTCGACATCCGGCTGTTCGCCGATCGCAACTTCGCCGCCGGCAACCTGCTCATGGCAGGCTATGGCCTGGCCATGTACTCGACCATCGTGATGTGGCCGCTGCTCGCGCAGGACGTGCTCGGCTACCCGGCCGACATCGCCGGCTGGGTGCTGGCGCCGCGCGGCGTGGTCAGCGCGGTGATGATGATCGCGATCGGCACCTGGCTCGCGCCGCACGTCGACAACCGCTGGCTGATCGGTACCGGCCTGCTGATCTCGGCCTACGCGAGTTCGATGATGGCGCGGCTCTCGCTCGAGGCCGACATGTTTGCGCTCATCGCCCCCGGCCTGGTATTCGGCTTCGGCATGGCGGCGGTCTTCTCGCAGCTCTCGACGGTGAGCTTCGAGACGATTCCGCCCGAGAAGGGCGCCGACGCGGCCGGTCTCTACAACGTCATGCGGACGATGGGCGGCTCCATCGGCATCGCCATCACGAGCACCCTGCTGGTGCGCCGCGAGCAGGTCCACTGGCGCTACCTCGGCGAGCATGTCAGCGCGACCAACCCGCGCCTCTACGACTGGCTGGACCAGGCCGACATTGCACTCGATCAGCCCGCGGCGCCTGCGCGCCTGGTCAAGGAACTGTTCCAGCACGTGCAGATGGCCGCGTTCAACGATGTCTTCTGGACCATCGCCGGGATCTTCATCTGCCTTGCCCCGTGCGTGCTGCTGCTCGGCCATCGCCGCGGCGGCGCGTGAGCGACGCGCCAGGTTCAGCGCGCGACGTAACCGCCGTCGACGGCGAGCGCGTGCCCGGTCATGAAGGAGGCGCCGCCGGAGAGCAGCCACACCACGGCGCTCGCGATCTCCTCGGGCTCCGCGACACGCCCCATCGGTTCGAGCCGGGCGAGTTTGTCGAGAAAGCCGGGGATGGCCTTGTCCGCGCTTTCGGTCATGCCGGTGCGTACGCCGCCCGGGCATACCGCGTTGACGCGGATGTTCTGTTTCGCGTACTCCAGCGCCGCGTTTTTCGTCAGGCCGATCACGCCGTGCTTGGCAGCGACGTAGGCCGGCGCACCGCTCATGCCGATGAGCCCGGCAATCGAGGCGGTGTTGACGATGGCGCCGCCGCCGAGCTCGAGCATGTGCCGGATCTCGTGCTTCATGCAGTACCACACGCCGGTCAGGTTGACCGCGAGCACGCGGTGCCAGTCCTCGCTCGGGTAATCCGCGGTCTTGCCCATCGCGCCGCCGATACCGGCATTGTTGAACGCGAGATCGAGACGCCCGAACGTGTTCACGGTCTCGCGTACGAGGCGCTCGACGCTGTCTTCCTCGGCCACGTTGACGCCATGTACCGCGGCAGTGCCGCCGGCGTTGTGGATCAGGCGCGCGGTGGTCTCGCAGCCGTCGTGATCGAGGTCGGCGACCATCACCGCCGCACCTTCGCGCGCGAGCGCAAGTGCACTCGCGCGACCGATGCCCGACGCGCCGCCGGTGACCAGCGCGACCTTGTCCTGACAATCTCCACTCATGATTAATCGTTCTCCACTCTGTCTGGGTACGGGTGCGCCGTGCGCCGGGGCACGAGCGCAAGATAGCCGATTGCGGCGAGGCCGGCGGCGCCGAAGGTCATGCACATGACCATGATCTGATACCGCACCGCGACGTGCGGCGCGACGCCGGCGAGGATCTGGCCGGTCATCATGCCGGGGAGGGCCACGAGGCCGACGGCAAAGAACGCGTTCAACAAGGGAATGAGGGCGGTCTCGAGCGCCTGGCGGCGCGCATCGACATGGCCCGCGCCGCCGTCGGCGGCATGCTCGTAGCGCTCGGCAGCGAGGCTGACGCTGTTCATCGCGTTGGAGAAGATCATGCCGGCGATGGGCAGCAGTGTGCGCGCATCGAACCACGGCGTCGGGCGCAGCACGCCGAGTACGATGACCGCGAGCGTGAACAGCCCGGCACCGGCGATCGCGAGCAGCGCGCGCGGATACAGCCCCGACCGGCGACCGGCGAGCGGGCGCAACGCGATCCAGCTCGCCGCGCAGAGCATCACGGCGACGACGCTGGCGACCAGTCCCGGGTGATTGCTGTCGAACAGGAACGTCAGCACGTAGCCGATCAGGCCAAGTTGGAGCAGCATGCGCAGCGTGGCGTGACCGAGCGGGCGGACGCCGATCGACCAGCGCCACAAGACCGCGGTCACGAGCACGAGTGGTAAGAAGGCGAACGCGAGGTGGGTGAGCGGGATGACGCTCATGATCGGTCGATACGTCCTCATCGATCGTCGCGGCAGGGCATCGCGCCGCAGAGCGGGCCGCAAGATATCATGCGGGCGCACCATCCTCCTCCCCGAGTTCACCCGACGTCCATGGCTGCACCCGGCCCTTCTCCCGCACACGGCCTCGCCGAACGCGTGCGCGCGCTGCTTGCCGAGGCGTTCTCGACCGGTGAGCCGGATCTCACGCACGCGCCCGTGCGTCGCGCGGTGCTCGTGCTCGCGATTCCGATGGTGCTCGAAATGGCGATGGAATCCGTCTTCGCCATTACCGATATCTTCTTCGTCGCCACGCTCGGCGCGGCGGCGGTCGCCGCGGTCGGTCTGACCGAAGCGGTCATGATGCTGGTCTATGCCGTTGCGGTCGGGCTCGGCATGGGAGTGACCGCGCTGGTCGCGCGGCGCGTGGGTGAGGGACACGACGAGGCGGCGGGGCAGGTTGCCGGCCAGGCCTTGTGGCTCGGGCTGGTGACGGCAGCGGTGGTTGCGGTGGCCGGTATCGGCTACGGCGATGCGATCCTGCGCCTGATGGGCGCCGACGCGGCGATCATCGGTGTCGGCGCGGGGTATACGCGCGTACTGCTCGGCGGCGCCGCCTCGGTCGTCTACATCTTCCTGCTCAATGCGGCGTTTCGCGGCGCCGGCCAGCCGGCGGTCGCGATGCGCGCGCTGGCACTGGCCAACGGCATCAACATCGTGCTCGATCCCTGCCTCATCTTCGGACTCGGTCCGCTGCCGGAACTCGGCGTACCGGGGGCGGCCACGGCGACCACCGTCGGGCGCAGCGTCGCGGTCGTCTACCTGTTGACGAGGCTGTGGCAGGGCGCGCCGCACCTGCGGGTGCGGCCGCGCCACGTCACCATCGCGCCCGCGGTGATGCTCGGACTGGTACGGGTTTCGCTCGGCGGCATCGCGCAGTTCCTCGTCGCGACCGCGAGCTGGGTGTTCCTGATGCGCCTGGTCGCGGAATTCGGTGGTGCGGCGATCGCCGGCTACACCATTGCCATCCGCATCATGGACGTCACCATCCTGCCCGCCTGGGGCTTGTCCAACGCGGCCGCCACGCTGGTCGGACAGAACCTCGGTGCGCGGGCGCCGGCACGCGCAGAGCAGGCGGTCGCGGTGGTGATGCGCTACACGGTCGGTTTCATGCTGCTGGTCGCGGCCGTGTTCCTGTTCGGCGCCGACATCCTGGTCGGTGTGTTCACGGCGGACCCGGCGGTGGCGGGGCACGCGTCGGCGTGCCTGCGCCTGATCGCGCTGGGCTACGGCTTTCTCGCTGCCGGCCTGGTGCTGACGCAGGCGTTCAACGGTGCGGGTGACACCTGGACGCCGACGGCAATCAACCTGGCCTGCTTCTGGGCGCTGCAACTGCCGCTCGCGTGGTGGCTCTCGACGCCGCTCGGTCTCGGCCCGCGCGGCGTGTTCGTCGCCGTGACCGTCGCCGAAGTCGCCGTCGCCTTGCTCGCCTGGTATGTCTTCCGGCGTGGACGCTGGCGACGCGTGGCGATCTGAGTGCGCCGGCGGCGCGGCGGGAAACGCGTTGCCGCGCCTGCTAGCATGACGCCATCGTCCGCCGTTCCCCTCGCGAGGTATCGCTTCCATGTCCGCATCGTCGCAAGCTTCCGTGCAGTCGCGTGCGCGACTCGCCGCGCCGGTCCTTGCCGGTCTGCTCGTCGTCGTGCTGATCCTGATGTTCGTGTGGGACCACGAGCCGGACCCGCTGGATGTCGCTGCCGTCACGCGTGCGCGCGCCGGCAGCGAGGCCGCCGCCGCGATCACCGGGGCGGCGACCGTGGCGACCCTGGTCGAACTTGCCTCGACCCTGCTCGACAAGCGCGGCGGCTACCTGTCCAACGACATGCTGCCGCCGGGGCTGTTGATGGACAACGTGCCCAACTGGGAATTCGGCGTGCTGACCCAGGTGCGCGACATGGCGAAGTCGCTGCGCAACGATTTCAGCCGCTCGCAGACGCAATCGACCGAGGATCCCGACCTTACGGTGGCCGAACCGCAGTTCAACTTCGACAACGCTTCCTGGCTGCTGCCGTCGAGCGAAGGCGAATACGAGAAGGGCATCAAGGCGCTCGAACGCTACCTGCGCCGCCTGGTCGACCTGGACCAGCAGGAAGCCCAGTTCTACGCGCGTGCCGATAACCTGCGCGACTGGCTGGCAGTGGTCGAAAAGCGCCTCGGCAGCCTGGCGCAGCGGCTCAGTGCCTCGGTCGGCCAGCAGCGCGTCAACGTCGACCTCGGCGGCGACAGCGCGGCGGCCAATTCGACGCCGCGCGCGCGCGAGCTTGCCGTGAAGACGCCGTGGACCGAACTCGACGACATCTTCTACGAGGCGCGTGGCGCGACCTGGGCACTGCTCGCGCTGCTGCGCGCGATCGAGATCGACTGCGAGCGCGTACTCGCCGACAAGAACGCGCTGGTCAGCCTGCGCCAGATCATCCGCGAGCTCGAGTCCACCCAGGACACGGTGTGGAGTCCGGTGATTCTCAACGGCACCGGCTTCGGGCTCGTCGCCAACCACTCGCTGGTGATGGCGTCGTTCATCTCGCGGGCCAACGCCGCGTTGATCGACCTGCGCAGCCTGCTCGAGCAGGGCTGAGACCGCGGTACCGGCGCTCAGGCCGCCGCGGCGCGCCGGATGCCTCGCCCGAACCAGCGCTCGAGCGCGGCCTTCGCACGGAACAGGTGATGCATGCCGCGGTGATGGCGCATCACGCCGTCACGGAACGCGGGGCGCGCGCGCACCCGATCGAACCACGCCGACAGCTGCGGGTAACGCGCGCTGAACGGGTAGCCGCACTCGAGGATGCGCATCACGTTCATGCACCAGATGATGTCGGCCATGGTGAAGGTGTCGCCGCTGAGGTACGGCCGGCCGTCGCCATGCAGACGGCTCTCCTGCTCGGCGTAGCCGTTCTCGAGTGCGCGCAGGTGCGCGAGATACTCGCGGGCGTCGATGGCATCCCGGTTGAAGCCTGCGTAAAAGGCCGCCAGCTGTTCGGGGGAGCCGGCGCGCTCGAGTTCGCGCAGCCGTTGCTCGGTGGCGGCGTTCAGTTTGCCGAGCCGGCCGAGTCCCCAGTGAAAGGAAACGTAGCGCACCGACACGTGCAGCGCTTTGCCCTGGTCGACGAGCGCGTGCACGAGCTCGGCGCGCTGCGGATCGCGCGGCATCAGCGCGGGACCTGGCAGGCGCTCGTCGAGGTAGTCGATGATGTCCATCGACTCGATGAACAGGCGGCCGTCGTCGACCAGTGCCGGTACCACCATGTTCGGCTGGATGGCGGCGTATCCTGCCGTGAGGTGATCCTGTTTGATCAGCGACACCTGGCGGAACACGTAGCTGCCCGGCGGCGCCGTCAGGGTGGCGGCACGGGTGTCGTCCCAGCGCACCGTGCGGTGGCGGCGCAGGCCCTTCTCGGCCAGCGCGCAGGCAACGCGCTGCGAGCAGGGTGCGGCGTCGAAACCGAACAGGTGGATGCCCGCCAGGCGGGCGACGAGGGGACTGTCGGGAGCAAGTATCTGCGGCATGACGTCTGACGCCTCCTCGTACTAATTTTGTAACAATTCGCATAATTTATACTGGTGTGCGAGTTTTATGCAACATCGTACAAAATCATGAAGCGCTCCCGCGGCCGGCCTCGCCAATTCGATTCCGAGACGGTGCTCGACCGGGCCGTGGCCGCGTTCTCCGTGCAGGGTTACAGCGCGACCTCGCTCGACGAGCTGGCCCGCGCGACCGGGCTCAACCGGCCGAGCCTGTACAACGCGTTCGGCGACAAGGAAGCGCTCTACTTGCAGGCGCTAGAGCATTTCGTCGCCCGGCTGCGCGCCGCGCTTGCCGACACCGTGGTCGCCGAACGAGACCTGCCGACGGCGCTGCGCAAGCTGTTCCTGGGAGCGCTGGCGGTCTACTTCGCCGAGCGGCCGGCGCTGGGCTGCTTCGTCTTTTGCACCGCGCCGGTTGAAGCCGTCGCCCACCCTGCAGTGCGCGCGCTGACGCTCGGGCTGGTCGAGGAACTCGATGCCCTGCTCGGCGCCCGCTTCGCCGCGGCGCGGGATGCCGGCGAGCTTCCCACGCACCTGGACCCGGCGCAGATGGCCAAGCTCGCCCAGGCGACCCTGCACACCCTCGCCATCCGTGCCCGCGCGGGCGAATCACGGGCCAGCCTCGAGCGTTTCATCGAGCACACGGTAGCGGTGCTCGCGCCGGTAACGAAGCCATCGCGCCGGCGCGGAACGTCGCGGTCATGATCGTCACGTCCCTTGCCAGTGCTGCAGGGTGGGCGTGGCAAAAGGGCACGCCCCGGCGCGGCCGGGCGTCGCAATGTTCCCGCCATCCGGCGCTGCGAACCCAAAACAATTGTCACCGCCTCGCATCGGTGCCGCGCCGGCGCTAGCGCCTCATTGTCATCGGCTAGGAAACGGGATTAGGGTGCGTAGGCATGGATGCTTCGATGTCATGCAGGCGGACCGACAGGCCGGACAGCGCCCCGCGCCGGTGGCGAGGACGCCCTGCATGGCCGTGGCTGCTTGCGGCCATGCTGTGGCCGCTGGCGCTCTTCGCCGAGGAACACGTCTGGTATCTCGACAGCGACCATGATTCTTTCGGCGACCCGGCCGCGGAGTACCCGTTGCCGCAGGATTGGACGCCGACACCGCTACTGACAGCACGGGCGGGCGATCCCGATGACGGGAATCCCTGGGTGTTTCCCTGGCCCGTGCCGCAGGGCGGGCGCCGCGCCGGGCTGCCGCTGTTGAGCAGCGCGGAGACCGGCGGCTGGCCCGCGGCACTCTACCGGGAACTGGGCGTCGACGCCGTCACGCAGCGTATCCCCTGGGCCACGCTGGAATCGGCGCCCGGCGTCTACGCCGGACCGGACGCGTCCATTCTCGCGGCGCTCGCCGCGACGCTGCCATCGACGGGCCTCGGTCTCAGCCTGACCCTGAGCACGATCGAGCGGACCCGGCTCGTGCTGCCCGAGGATCTGAGGGCACAGATCGAAGCGGGCCAGGTGCGCATGCACGATGACGCGGTCGTCGGCCGCTACACGGCTCTGCTCGACCATGTCCACGCGACCCTCGGCAGCGCGGTGGAACTGGTCGGCCTGCAGCTCGCCTACGAGTTCGACCGGCATTTTCCGCTGCAGCCGGACCTGCAGTTCTGGATCGATTTCCAGGTGTTCTGTTTCCGCGTCACGCAGCATGCCAAGGCCTTGTGGGGGCCGCAATTGCCGGTCGGCGTGACCGCGACGCACGACGGCCTCACCAGCATGCCGCAGCAGGCCCTGGTGCAATACGTGACGAGCAGTGCCGACGTCGTCTCCATGACGCTGCTCCCCGCGTCGCACGATTTCACCGTGGCTGACCCGGCGCGCCTCGATCTCGCCGCGCTGATCGCGCAGGTCCTCGAGGCCCATCCCGGCAAACCCCTGCACATCGAAGCCGCCGGTTACCCGAGTGCGCCGTCGATAGGCGGCTCGGAACTGCGCCAGAGCCAGTTCCTCTACGAACTCTTCGAGGTGTGGGACGCGCACGCGACGCGCATCCCCTTCATCGCCTTCGCGGCGCTCCACGACGAGCCGAGGCAGGGCGCCGAGGCTGCCGTAGCGCTAGATGCCATGCAGCCGGCCGCGGCCGCGACCGATTTCTTCGCCTCGCTCGGCGTGCGCCGGCGCGGTGGAGAGGGCAGCCACAAGACCGCGTACAACACCCTGCGCAACGAACTGTTCGAGCGCGGCTGGTGGACGGCGCCGCCGGCCGCGAGCAGGCCTTACCGCGTCGGCTTCACGCCGAAACTGTACGACTTCCCGGATGAACCGGCCGAAGTGCTCGCCGTCGAGCAGTTCGTGTTCGAGAAGATGGCGAGCGAGGGCGATTTCACCAACATCCACATGGACGGCGGCATTCCCTGGCCCGAAGCCTACGCCGACGACTTCCAGTCACCGACGCCGCCCTACAGCGCCAACCTGCTCGAAACCTGGCGCGCCATGCGCGAACGCCGTCCGCCCGGCAACGCGCTCCTCGTCTCGATCAATCCCCTGGGGATCCCGCGGCGCCACCTGGCGCCTTACTGGGGCACCGGTGAGGAATTTTCCTACCAGCAGGAGCCGCCCTGGGCACGCGTTCCATTGGGCGTCGTCTCCGACGGCGCGCCGCGACTCCCGCCGCCGCCCTGGGACGGCTACGACTTCGACGACGCCCCGGTGCGCCAGGCCTTCATCAATTACGCGCGCCGTGCCGTCGAGTTCTTCGACCCCGACTACCTGCTGGTCGGCATCGAGGTCAGCGCCACGCAGGTCGAGGACGAAGATGCCTGGCAGGGCTTTCTCGACATGCACAAGGTCGTCTACGCGGCGCTCAAGGCGCGCTACCCGGACCTGCCGGTGATGGTCTCGGTGTCGGCGACTTCCTACATGACCGACGAGTTCTGGCCGCTCGTCGACGATCCCGCGGCGGCGACCGGGCACACCTGGAAGGACGACGAGATGGCGCCCGGGGTTCGCGAGCGATTGCGCCAGGGCTTGAGCGATATCCTGCCCTACACCGACATCCTTGGTCTCTCGCATTACCCCCATTTCGGCAAGTACAACGCCTACCAGATGCCGGCTTCGATGTGGGACCAGCTCTTCGTGCTGCTCGACGAGATCGGCGCCGGCGACAAGCCGCTCGCCGTGACCGAGAGCGGTTATTCCGCCGACCCGTTCTACATCGCGCTGACCGATGCCTGGTATCCGGAGTTGTTCACCGGTAGCCCCGGGAAGCAGGCGCGCCACCTCGACCTGATGTTCTACGAGTTGCGCAACAGCGGACACCCGGTCGAATTCGTTGCCAACTTCGCCGTCCGCGACGGCGACCTGTGGCACCAGCGGCTGACCGAGCTGAGCGACGACGTGTTCAACCAGTTCTACCAGTACTTCCGCGACATCGGCATCTACGACGGTGCCGGCGGCGATCGCCCCGGCACCTTGCGTTGGCGTCACGAAGCCGCGCTGCCCTACGTGCCTGCCGAATAGGTACCAGAGAGGGTCATTCGAACTCGCGTTCCTCCCACCACGGGAAGAACGGCGGCAGGTCGGCGCTGACCCGCCCGGGGAAGCGCGGCGCGCGCTTTTCCAGGAACGAGGCCACGCCTTCTTTCGCGTCCGGGCCGCGCCCGCAGTAGTAGACGCCGCGCGAGTCGAGCTTGTGCGCTTCCATCGGGTGATCGGCGCCGAGCATGCGCCACATCATGTGCCTGATCAGGGTGACCGAGACGGCCGAGGTCTCGCTCGCGATCTCGCCGGCGACGGCGCGTGCCCGCGCGAGCAGCGCCTCGGCCGGTACCACTTCGCTGACCAGGCCGCCGGCGAGCGCCTCGTCGGCCGGGAACACGCGGCCCGAGTAGCACCAGGCGAGGGCCTGGGAGATGCCCACGATGCGTGGCAGGAACCAGCTCGAACAGGCCTCGGGGACGATGCCGCGGCGGGCGAAGACGAAGCCGTAACGGGCCTGGTCGGACGCGATGCGGATATCCATCGGCAGTTGCATGGTCGCGCCGACGCCGACCGCGGCGCCGTTGACGGCCGCGATCAGCGGCTTGCGGCACTCGTAGAGGCGTAGCGTGAGCAGTCCCCCACCGTCGCGGTTCAGACCGGAGTCGCGATCCGGGCGCTTGTCGGCATCGAAAGTGTCGGCGCCGGCGGAAAGGTCGGCGCCGGCACAGAACGCGCGCCCGGCCCCGGTGAAGACGATGGCGCGGATGTCGTCGTCGGCATCGGCGCGGTCGAGCGCGTCGAGCAGCTCGGCGAGCATCGTGCGGGTAAAGGCATTGAGCTTTTCCGGACGGTTGAGCGTGATCGTGAGAACGGCGTCGTCGACCTCGTAGAGGATTTCCTCGTAGTTCATGCAGGGCTCCGCGTGCGATGGTTCGGTGATGCTGCGACATGGTGCCCGGCTGCGCGCGCGCTGCCAACCGGGATGGGTGCCGGCACGCCCCGGGCAGCTCGCGTGCGTTGCTTTCCCTTACACTGCCCGCCCACGACCAGCACCGGGAGGCGCAGCCAGATGGCATTTTCCGAGATTACCTATACCGTCGACGCCCGCGTCGCGACGATCACGCTCAACCGTCCGGAAAAGCTCAACGCGTGGACACGCACCATGGAGACCGAGGTGCGCGCGGCGATGACGACGGCCGGCAACGACGACGCGGTGCGCGCCATCGTGCTCACCGGGGCCGGGCGCGGCTTCTGCGCCGGTGCCGACATGAGCCTGCTCAGCGACGTCAGCGCGAGCGGTGGCGATGCGCGGCCGGGCGATGCGGCGCCCGGCGGCATTGCCGGCGGGCTCGATCTGCCACCGGACTACCACCTGCGCTACGCCTACTTCCCGACCGTACCGAAACCCGTGGTCGCGGCGATCAACGGCCCGGCCGCGGGGCTGGGACTGATCATGGCGCTCTACTGCGACGTCCGCTTCGCCGCCGACAGCGCGGTGTTCACCACGGCGTTCGCGCGCCGCGGCCTGATTGCCGAGCACGGCATCTCGTGGTTGCTACCGGCACTCGTCGGCCACGCCCATGCCCTCGACCTGTTGCTCTCGGCGCGCAAGGTCGATGCGACCGAAGCGGTCGCGATGGGGCTGGTCAACCAGGTACACGCGGGACCTGCGCTGATGGACGCGACGATGGCCTACGCGCGCGATCTCGCCGAGAACGTCTCGCCGCGCTCGATTCGCGTCATGAAACGCCAGGTCTACCGCGCGGTACTGCAGTCGCTGGAGGACGCGACGCTGATCGCCAATGCCGAGCTGCCGGGCAGTTTCGTCTCCGAAGACTTCAAGGAAGGCGTGGCGCATTTTCTCGAACAGCGGCCGGCGCGCTTCAGCGGGCGCTGAGGGTGCGGGCGGCTCCCGCCGCGGCCGTCGCATTGCCCGGCCGTGGCGGTCGGCGGCGGCCCTCGTATCCCTGCGGGCCGCGCCACCGCACGCCCGAGACCTCAGTCGAGACCGGCGAGGAAGTCCTCGAGGAGGCGATTGGTCTCTGCGGGACGCTCCTGCTGAATCCAGTGGCCGCAACCCTGGATAACAGTCTCGCCGCGATAGTCGCTGATGACTTCACTGGCCCGCGCACGCGCTTCGGCGCCCCACCAGGTCGCGACATCGAACTCACCGCCGATGAAGCAGGCTGGAGCAGCAAGCGGGATCTCGGCATAGGGGGCGAGCAGGGCCTGGTCGGCTGGTAGGTTCTTGTAATACGACAGCGGGCCGTGGAAGCCTGAGCGCTGGAATGCCTCCACGTACACGGCGAGATCGGCTTCGCTCAACCAGGCGACCGGCTGCGCCGGCAGGAAGCGATCGCACATGCGCGCGCCGTGCGGAATGCAGACCGCACTGTCGCGTATGAGGGTGATCGGATCGGCCGCGTCAAGCGAGAAGCCCGCAGCGCTCAGCCCTTCGCCGGAAACCGAGTACATCAGGTTGGCGATCCAGGTCGACAGGTCGGCTTCGATCTCGTCGATCACGGGCCCGAGCGTGCTCCAGTAGGTGTGATAGAAGTCCTGCCCGGGGCCTGCGAGTTCGCGCTGGTAGGCCTCTACGGGGCGTTCGCCAAACGGATTGCCCGGCACGCCGATGAGTGCCGTGCCGGCGAAGGGCACGCTCATACCGACGACACCGCGAAAAACCTCCGGGTGCATCCAGGCGGCACTCCAGGCGACCGGCGCGCCCCAGTCATGGCCAACGACGACAGCCTCGGACTCGCCGAGCGCGTGGACTACGCCGACGAGGTCGGTAACGAGATGGTCGATGCGATAGGCCGCCGGATCCCAGAATTTCGACGAGCGGCCGTAGCCGCGCTGCTCGATGGCGACCGCGCGGTAGCCGGCGGCGGCCAGGGCCGGGAGCTGATGGCGCCACGAGTAGGCGAGCTCCGGAAAGCCGTGTACCAGCAGGACCATAGGGCCGTGACCCTGCTCGACGGTGTAGATCCGGGTCCCGCCGACAGAGAGAAGATGTTCCTTAGCTGCGTCCAAGGGCGGGCTCCTGAAATGCGTGGCCAACGGCGAATCCATCGTCACCGGGCCCATGGCCGCCATGATGCGCGGTGGCACGGCGGTTGTCTGGCGTGCACTGACTCGAATGGAGGCAGTTGCCGCGGCGGACCTGGACACGTCGTTGCGATGATGCCCGAATCGCGCCGCGAGATCATGACCATCCGAGCCCGCCAGGCTCGCGACGTGGCTCGCGGAAGGGGACGTGCCGACGTCACGACAAGTGCCTGAGGGCTTGTGCGACACTGGCGCCGCGTTGCGTCGCCGGAGGGCGTCCCCTGATTTCCGTCAGTAAATCGAGCGCGTGACTGCCACATCATTGAAACGCGCCGAGCGGATGATGAAAGTAGAGGTATTCGGCGTTACCGCACCGCGGCTCGAGTGGCGCCCTGGGCAGGATTCGAACCTGCGACCTACCGCTTAGGAGGCGGTTGCTCTATCCCCTGAGCTACCAGGGCGGGCGCACGAGTCTAGCAAAACGCGGCCCCGCAGGCGCACGAATGTCGCGAATTGTCACGTTAAAGTAAACGATTGATACACCTGCCGGCCACGTCCGGTACGAAGCGCGGAGGTATTCGAGACTGATGCGAACGGCACCCGGCAATCTCGCCGGTCATAACGAAATCACGCAACTGGCAGCGGCGCGGCCCATGCACGAGTCAGGACCCAAGACGGCGACGCAATCCGACCTCACGGCGCTCGAGGTGCACGACCTGTTCGAGCGACGTTACCAGCAGCGCGTGCTCGCCGACGCCGTCGGCGCCTTGTCCGTGGCCGATCGCGACGCCCTGCTCGAACAGATCGACAGCCTGTCCCGACAGCTCGATTCGCTCATCGAGGCGACGCGCAAGGTGCGCGAGCCATTGTCGTTCGACGTCCTGCTCACGCGCCTCATGCGCCTCATCACCGAAGCGTTCGACGCCGACCGCAGTTCGCTCTTTCTCATCGATCACGAGTCACACGAGCTGTTCTCACGCATCGCGCAGGGCGACCTGATCGAGGAGATTCGCTTTCCCTGTGGCGCCGGGATTGCCGGCAGCGTGTTCCGCAGCGGTCAGCCGGCGATCATCCACGATGCCTACGCCGATGCCCGTTTCAACGCCGAGGTCGATGCCGCCACGGGCTACCACACCCACAACATCCTGTGCGTGCCACTGATCGACAGGAGCGGCGCGACCATCGGCGTGACGGAAGTCCTGAACAAGCGCAGCGGCGATTTCACGGCTGCCGATTGCGCGCTCCTGCAGGCCTTCACCACGCACACCGCGTCGGTCATCGAGGCGGCGCGGCTGAGCGAGAGTGCGCGTGACTCGCAGCGCGAGCAGGCGCGTCTGCTGGAAGTGACGCAGGCGGTTTCCTCAGAGCTCGACATCGACGAGCTGCTGCGCAAGATCGTGGGTATCGCGAGCGAGCTTCTCGACGCCGAGCGCACCACGCTGTTCCTGCATGATGCCGCGCGTGGCGAGCTTTGGTCGCGGGTTGCCGAGGGGCTTTCCGAGCGCGAAATCCGTATCCCTGCCGAACTCGGCATCGCGGGCCAGGTCTTTACCACGCGCAACGCCGTCAACATCCCCGACGCCTACGCTGACGCGCGCTTCAACCCGGCAGTCGATCGCCAGACCGGGTTCCGCACCCGTTCGATCCTGTGCGTGCCGGTGATCAACAAGCACGGCGTACCCATCGGCGTCATGCAGGTGCTCAACCGCCGCGGTGGCCCGTTCCGCGCGCGCGACCAGCGCCGGCTGGAGATGCTCGCCGCGCAGAGCGCCATCGCGCTCGACAACGCGCGTCTGTTCCGCGCCGTGATCGACGAGCGCAACTACAGCGAGAACGTGCTGCAGTCACTGTCCGACGCGGTCATCACGCTCGACAACAACTACAACGTCGTCAAGCTCAACGAGCCGGCCTCGCGGCTGCTGCGCGTGCATGCGCAGGAGATTCTCGGCGCGCCGGCGCACAAGGCGTTCGGCACCGGCAACGACTGGCTGCTAGAGGCGGTCGAGAAGGTGGTCAGCACGCACACGCCGGAGACCGTGCTCGATACCAAGCTGGCGACGCGCGACGAGGACGAGGTTGCGGTCAATTTCACCGCGACGCCGCTTGCCGACGCCGATGGCAACACCCTCGGCTGCACCTTGATCGTCGAGGACATCACCGAGGACAAGCGCGTGCGCGCGACGATGGCGCGTTACATGACCGCCAAGGTCGCCGACCAGGTGCTGGCCGAGCGCGAGTCGGTGCTCGGCGGGCGCTCGCAGCTGGCCACGATTCTGTTCTCGGACATTCGCGGCTTCACCGCGATCGCCGAGGACCTGGGTGCGCAGGGCACGGTCTCGTTGCTGAACGAGTATTTCACCGAGATGGTCGAACTCGTGTTCGAGCACAACGGGATCCTCGACAAGTACATCGGCGACGCCATCATGGCGGTGTTCGGTACCCCCTTCCCGGGCGAGATGGACGCCGACAACGCGGTGCAGGTCGCGATCCGCATGCAGGAAGTCCAGGCGATGTTCAACGCGCGCCGCCGGGCGGCCGGACAACCCGAGTTCGAAACGCGCATCGGTATCGCGTCGGGTGACGTCGTCGCGGGCAACATCGGCTCGGTACGGCGCATGGACTACACGGTCATCGGCGACGGCGTCAACACCGCCTCACGATTGGAATCTGCCAACAAGCAGCTCGGCACGCGCATCCTCGTCAGTGGCAGCACGCGCGAACTGCTGCGCGACGAGTATCGCCTGCGCGAGCTCGATCTCATCCGGGTCAAGGGGCGCAGCGCACCCCTGCCGGTCTACGAGGTGCGCGGCTTCGGCGCGGAACCCACGAGCCGCGCCGAAGACGCATTGTTGAGAGCTTTCGCGCAGGGGCTCGCGAGCTACCGCAAGCGCGACTGGGACGCTGCCATCGGGCATTTCGAACGCGCGCTCGACACCGACCGCACCGACCAGCCGAGCTGGTTGTTCCGTGGGCGCGCGCTGCATTACCGCGCCGAACCGCCGCCGGAGCATTGGGACGGCGTCTGGTCGCTGCTCGACAAGTGACGCCGGCGCCGGTGACGGCGCCGGCGGCAGCTCAGTCGGTGTTCTTCACCCGTGCCCAGGTGTCGCGCAAGGTCGCGGTGCGATTGAACACGGCGCGGTCCGGCGCATCGTCACGACTATCGCGGCAGAAGTAGCCGAGGCGCTCGAACTGGAACGTCGTCGCTGCTGACTCGGCCAGCGACGGCTCGCCCCAGGCCCGTTCGACCACGTGCAGCGAGGCCGGGTTGAGATGGTCGCGGAAGTCCTCCGCGGCGCCCGGGTCCGGCACGTCGAAGAGGCGGTCGAACAAGCGCACTTCGAGCGGCAGCGCGTGCGCGGTCGAGACCCAGTGGATGATGCCCTTGACCTTGCGTCCGTCGGCGGTCTGGCCGCCGCCGCTAGCGGCATCGTAGGTACAGCGCAGTTCGAGCGGTTCGCCCGCCGCGTCGCGTCGTACCTCGTCGCAGCGGATCACGTAGCCGTAGCGCAGGCGCACCTCGCGGCCAGGCGCGAGGCGGTGAAACTTCTTCGGTGGATCGTCCATGTAGTCCTCGCGCTCGATCCACACCTCGCGCGTGAGCGGCACGCGCCGGGTGCCGAAGCTGGTGTCCTTGGGATGCACGGGTGCTTCCAGCCATTCGGTGTGATCGGCCGGGAAGTTCTCGATCACCACCTTGATCGGGCCGAGCACGGCCATCGCGCGCGGTGCCGTACGGTCGAGTTCCTCGCGGACGCAGTTCTCGAGCACGCCGAACTCGATCACGGTCTGTTTCTTGGTCACACCGATGCGTTCGCAGAACTCGCGTATCGCTGCGGGCGGGTAGCCGCGTCGGCGCATGCCGCGCAGCGTCGGCATGCGCGGGTCGTCCCAGCCGCTGACGTGCCCTTCGCGCACCAGGGCGAGCAGTTTGCGCTTGCTGGTCAACGTGTAATCGAGTTCGAGACGGGCGAACTCGATCTGCTGCGGATGGCAGGGGACGTCGAGCTGGTCGAGTACCCAGTCGTAGAGCGGTCGGTGATCCTCGAACTCGAGTGTGCACAGCGAATGCGTGATGCCTTCCAGCGCGTCCGAGATGCAGTGCGTGTAGTCGTACATCGGGTAGATGTGCCAGCTCTCGCCCGTGCGATGGTGCGGCACTTTGCGGATGCGGTATAGCGTGGGGTCGCGCAAATTGATGTTGGGCGCCGCCATGTCGATGCGTGCGCGCAGCACGTGCTCGCCTTCGGCAAACTCGCCTGCACGCATGCGCGCGAAAAGGTCGAGATTGGTGGCCACGTCGCGATCGCGCCAGGGGCTGTCCTGTCCGGGCTCGGTCAGCGTACCGCGCGTGACGCGAATCTCCTCGGCCGACTGGCTGTCGACGTAGGCCTTGCCGGCACGGATCAGATCGCAGGCGTAGTCGTAGAGCTGCTCGAAGTAGTCCGAGGCGTGGAACAGTCGATCGTCCCAGTCAAAGCCGAGCCAGCGCACGTCCTGTTCGATGGCACGCGCGTACTCGACGTCTTCGGTGGCCGGGTTGGTATCGTCGAAACGCAGGTTGCAGCGACCGCCGTACTCGAGAGCCGTACCGAAGTTCAGGCAGATCGACTTGGCATGTCCGATGTGCAGGTAACCGTTCGGCTCGGGCGGAAACCGCGTGACCACGCGACCGCCGTGCTTGCCGCTACGCTGATCGGCGTCAATGATATGACGGATGAAATTGGCCGTGGGCGGCCCGGATCGGGTATCTGTCACGCTCAGGATCGCGCATCATGTAAGGAAAGGGGCGCAATTATAATGATTTGCGCCGTTCTAGGCAGTCACGAGGGCGCAACGTCAAGGCCGGGGAACGTGCCGAAGGCGGTGTCTTGCGGAGGTTCGGTGCTAAACTTGTCAGCCATTCCCGGTCGGGCGCGCCACGCCGGGTCGCCACGCACAGCGCAAGCCATTGGAAACATGCCTGCAGGCACGTTCTGCCTGCCGATCGCCGTTCGTCGTTCATCTGCCGGTGCCATGTCGGGCGGCCCGTTGCGGCGGGCGCTGCACAGCTATCGAATTGAACATGGAGTAGGCGCCGACAACGGCAGTTCCCCCCGATGAGCTCAGGTCACGGTACATCCGGCGGCGTCGAGCAGCGTCGCTTTGCCCGCGTGCCCATCAATCTCGAGGGCTATCTCGGTGTGGGCGAGCGGCCGCCAGTGCCGTGCACGGTGCGTGATTTCTGTCTCGGTGGCATGTTCATCAGCGCCGACCCTGCCGCCTACGCGAGCGCCGCGCCGCAGTCGCCCGCGGTGCTCTACTTCGCGCTGATGCTCGATGGCGAGAAGCGCGATTTCCAGCTCCAACTCGCCGTTGCCCGCGTGGTTGCCAAGGGCGTGGGCGTAACGTTCGCGCGGGCCGACGACGAGGCGA
>JAPOKK010000068.1 GCA_029977665.1 Pseudomonadota bacterium
ATTCGAACCTAGACTGGCGGAGTCAGAGTCCGCTGTCCTACCATTAGACGATCCCCCAAATGTTGGCTATAGGCTATAAGTTACCGGCGTCGAGTTCAATTGTGTTCGGTTAATTCGTCGGTTCGCGGTCGTGGCCGTTGTGCTCGCAGCGGTCGATCAGGACCTGCAATTGTTTCGCGATGTGCAGCGCTTCGGCGATGAGCCGGTGGGCGGTGGCAGTCTCCAGCAGGCCGATGTCGGCGGCTATGTACAGTTGTGTGCGGATTTCAGCGCAGGCCCCGTGTGCGCCGCGCAGATGTTGCGCGAACTGCGGCCGCGAGCGGCGCTCGTAGCCGTCGGCGATCCGTGTCGGCACGGCCAGCGAGGCGCGCGTCACGTGGTCGCGGAAGACCGAATCCGTGCAGGCGGCGAGCGCCTGGTAGGTATCCACCGCAAGCCGACAGGCGCGATTCCACACCGCGAGGCTCTGTAGAGCGTCCATGGCAACCTCCTTGTCGCCAGTAGCGCCGCGGTGTCTGCCCTGACACCGCTCGTTGTCGGGAAAATGCCGGGTTGCCGGAAGCAGCCCGGCTGCGCAATCAGCGCTTGGAGTACTGCGGACGCTTGCGCGCCTTGTGCAGTCCCACTTTCTTGCGTTCGACCTCGCGTGCGTCGCGCGTAACGAAGCCGGCCTGGCGCAGCGTGCTGCGCAGGGTCTCGTCGTACTCGATCAGTGCACGGGTGATGCCGTGGCGGATGGCGCCGGCCTGTCCGGTGGTGCCGCCGCCTTCGACGGTGACCTTGATGTCGAAGTCGCTGGCCATGTTGACGCTCTCGAGCGGCTGGCGCACGACCATGCGGCCGGTCTCACGGCCGAAGTATTCGTCGAGCGGGCGACCGTTGACGACGATGTTGCCGTTGCCGCGGGTGAGGAACACGCGAGCCGAGGAGGTCTTGCGGCGCCCGGTGCTGTAATGGGTTTCTGCTGCCATGGTCTCAGAGCTCCAGGGGGATCGGTTGCTGGGCGGTGTGCTTGTGCTCTTCGCCGGCGTAGATCTTCAACTTGCGGAACATCTGGCGACCCAGCGGACCCTTCGGCAGCATGCCCTTGACGGCGCGCTCGATGATGGTCTCGGGCGACTTGTCACGCAGCTTCGCGAAGTTGATTTCCTTGATACCGCCCGGGTAGCCCGAGTGACGGTAGTACATCTTGTCTTCGGTCTTGTTGCCGGTGACGCGGACGCGGGCCGCGTTGACGACGACGATGTAGTCGCCGGTGTCCATGTGCGGCGTATACTCGGGCTTGTGCTTGCCGCGCAGGCGCCGGGCGATCTCGCTGGCGAGCCTGCCGAGCACCTGGTCGGACGCATCGACAACGTACCAGTCACGTTTGATCGTGGCTGGCGTCGCGGTGTAAGTTTTCATCACAGGTGGGACTGGCTGGGAAAAAAGAGGCGCAATGGTACGGACAGCCCACAGGGGTGTCAACGTGAAAACCGCGGTCCCGGCCGACTTTTCACCGCTTGTCGGCGCATCTCCCACCTGAGCCGATGCGCCACCGTTCCGCCATCGACCGCCTGGTCGGCCGTGCCGACGCCGTGCTGCGCGCCGCGACCCGCACCGGACTGCGCCAGCAGCGACCCTACCCGGCGGCCGATGTGCCCGACGAGCCGTCCCTGGACGCCGCGGCGCGGCGCCACGCCGCCGGGCTGATGCGGGTCAACCATGCCGGCGAGGTCTGCGCCCAGGCGCTCTATGTCGGCCAGGGCCTGCTCGCGCGCAATGCACGCACGGAGGCGGCGCTGAAGCAGGCCGCGCGCGAGGAGGGCGACCACCTGTTCTGGTGCGAACGGCGCCTGGCCGAGCTGGACGCCCGTCCGAGCCGGCTCAACCCGGCCTGGTTCACCGGTGCGCTCGCCATCGGCGCTGCCGCGGCGTTGCTCGGCGACCGCGTCAGCCTCGGTTTCGTCGAGGAGACCGAGCGCCAGGTCGTGCGTCACCTGGATGGTCACATGGCCTCGCTGCCGGCCGGCGACGAGCGCAGCCGCGCGGTGGTCCGGGCCATGCGCGAGGACGAGGCGCGCCATGCAGGCGACGCCGCGGCGCGGGGCGCGGTGCGCCTGCCGCGCTTCGTGCAGGCGCTGATGGCGCGCCAGGCGCGCGTCATGACGACGCTCGCCTACCGGCTCTGAGAAGCGCGGACGCGACGAGGTGGCCGGCCGCCCTGCGACGGCCATGCTTCCCGGTTAAACTGCGCGCCTCCGATCCCGTGCGCCGGGACAGCCGGCGCGCCCCGATTCTTGCCGAGTAGGTTCGTATGCGCCGACCCCGCTTCCGCCACATCGCCCTCATCGCGCTGCTCGCCTGCGCTGTGACGCCGCCGTCGTCCGCGGCGTTGCCGGCGGCGGTCGACGGCGCGCCGTTGCCGAGCCTCGCGCCGATGCTCGAACGCGTCACGCCGGCGGTCGTGAACATCGCCACCGAGGGCCATGTCGAGCTGCGTACCAATCCGCTGTTCAACGACCCCTTCTTCCGTCGCTTCTTCAACTTCCCCGAGCGCCCGCTGCGGCGCAAGACGCAGAGCCTCGGCTCGGGCGTCATCGTCGATGCCGCGCGTGGCCTGGTGCTGACCAACAACCACGTCATCGAAAATGCCGACGCCATCACCGTCAACCTGCGCGACGGCCGTGACCTCGAGGCCGAACTTATCGGCAGTGATCCGGATACCGACGTCGCCGTGCTGCGCATTCCGGCCGAGGGCCTCAGCGCGCTCGGGCTGGCCGATTCCGACGAACTGCGCGTGGGCGATTTCGTCGTCGCCATCGGCAATCCGTTCGGTCTCGGGCAGACCGTGACCTCGGGCATCATCAGCGCGCTCGCCCGTTCGGGGCTCGGCATCACCGGCTATGAAGACCTGATCCAGACTGATGCCTCGATCAACCCCGGCAATTCGGGCGGCGCGCTGATCAACCTGCGCGGCGAGCTGGTCGGCATCAACACCGCGATCTACTCGCGCAGCGGCGGCAACATCGGTATCGGCTTCGCGATTCCGGCCAACATGGCGCGCGACATCATGGAGCAGCTGGTCAAGTTCGGCGAGGTGCGGCGCGGTTTCCTCGGCACGCAGTTCCAGGACCTCAATCCGGAACTGGCCGAGGCGTTCGGCCTGCCGGTCAGCCAGGGCGCGGTGCTGTCGAGCATCGCACCGGGTTCACCGGCCGAGCGTGCCGGGCTGCGCGCGGGCGACGTGGTCACGCATTTCAACGGCCGCGAGGTGTCGAGTGCGGCGGACCTGCGCAACCTCATCGGCCTTGCCCGTGTCGGCAGCCAGGTCGAGATGAGCTACCTGCGCGAAGGACGCAGCGCGAGCACCCGCGTCGAGATCGGCACGCGCGAGGAAGGCAGTCCGAGCTCGCAGTTCAACAACCAGCGCATGGCCAACACGACCATCGGCGAGATCCCGGAGGACGCTCCGGCCTACGGGCGTATCCGTGGTGTAATGGTCTACGACATCGAGCCGGGCTCGCGCGCGTGGCAGGCCGGGTTGCGCAAGGGCGACATCATCAGCTCGGTCAATCGCCAGCCGACGCCTTCGGTGCCGGTGTTTCTCGAAGTCGTCAACCGCACGGCCGGGCAACTGCTGCTGAGTGTTCACCGTGGCAGCCAGGCCGCCTACATGGTCATCAAGTAGGACGCTTCCCGCATCGAGGTCAGTCGCGCCCGGCGCTGGCGACAGCCACCCGGCCTACGTGGCCGGCGTCAGTCGATGTAGCGGACCTGGTCGAGGTCGGCGTCGCGCACCGCGCCGGCGATGCAGTTGATGAGTTCCGGGCGGGCGAAGCCGCGCCGGTAGAACAGCGCCACCGTTCGCGACGGCGCCGGTTCGGTGAACGGGCGCAGCGTGACGAGGGCGCTGAGGTCCTCGTGCATCGGCATGGTCGACGGCAGTACCGTGACGCCCGCGCCGGTCGCGACCATCTGGCAGATGGTGTTCAGCGAACTGCTTTCCAGGGTTTGTTGGAGATCGGTGGCATCGCGGCGGGACGGTTCCGCGCAGGCCGGGCAGGCTTCGATGACCTGGTCGCGGAAACAGTTGCGCGCGCCGAGCAGGAGCATGGTCTCGCCGTCGAGATCGCTCGGTGCGATGGCCTCGTGAGCGGCCAGCCGATGGTCGGCCGGCAGGGCGACCTGGAACGGCTCGTCGTAGAGCGGTCGCGAGATGAGGCGGGCATCGCGGAACGGCAGCGACATGATTGCGGCGTCGATCTCGCCCCGCCGCAGCTGTTCGGCGAGGGCGTCGGTGTAGTCCTCCTTGACGATGAGCGAGAGGTCGGGCGCGCGCGTCTTCAACGCCCTGATGAGGCGCGGCACGAGGTAGGGGCCGATGGTGAAGATGACGCCGAGCACCAGGCGCCGCCCGAGCGGATCCTGTGCTGCTTCGGCCATCGCCTTGAGCTGTTCCGCGGCGTGCAGGACTTCCTCGGCCTGGGCGACGAGCGCCTCGCCGACCGGTGTGACGAGTACGTCACTACGGCTGCGCTCGAACAGGCGCACGCCGAGTTCCTCCTCGAGCTTGCGCACGCCCACGGAGAGCGTCGGCTGGCTGACGAAACACGCCTCGGCGGCCTTGCCGAAATGGCGATGGCGAGCCACCGCGACGACGTAGCGCAGTTCGGTCAGGGTCACGCGGGCAATGCTCCGGCAGGCTGGTACATCAGCCCGTCATTGTAACCGCCGCCGGCGCTGGCCGGCGCGGCAGCGCCGGTTCAGGCCGAAGCGCGGACCCTGGGCAGCGGGCGGGCCGCGGCCGCATCCTCGAGCAGGGCGTCGATCAACGCGAGGTCGAGCCAGCGGTGGCCGTGCGCATTGCCGGCAGCGACCGTGAACGGCGCGGTCGGCTCACCGACGCCGTCGCAGACCAGCGCCGCACCGCGGAAGTCGTGGCCGCGCGTGAAGCGGTGGGTGGTGACGATTGTGGTCACCCCGGCCGCGGTCGCGGCGAGCATGCCGTTGCGCGTGTCCTCGAGCGCGACGATGTTCTCGAGTTCGATGTCGAGCCGCGCGAGAACGGCGTCGTAGACGGCCGGCGAGGGTTTCTTGTCGGCGATCGAGTCGCAGGTCTCGATGGCGCTGAACCAGTCGCGCCAGCCGGGCGGCAGGTTGTTGTCGAGCAGCGTCTCCGCGTTGGTCAACGCCGAGCTGGTCGCGATGGCGAGCGTGAGGCCGGCGTCGCGCGCCTCGTCGATGAGGCGGCGGATGCCGGGGCGCAGCGGCACTTCGCCTTCGGTCAGCATGGCGGCGTACTTGCGCGTTTTCGCGCGGTGCACGGTGCGGACGAAGTCGTCGAACTCGGCGTCGCTCGCGAAGCGGCGGCGCAGTTCACGGCCGTACGCGGTGATGCGTTCGCGCCCGCCCGAGATGGCGAGCAGCTCCTCGTAGAGCTCGGGCGTCCAGTCCCAGTCGAGACCGAATTCGGCGAACACGTAATTAAAGGCGAGTCGGTGGACTTCCTCGGTGTCGGCCAGCGTGCCGTCGACGTCGAAAATGATCGCTTGGAGCCTGTTCACGGTGCCTGTATCAGGTGGTTTGATGCGCGGGCGCAACAGTTTTTGACATTTTGTTGCAATGTTAAAACAGAATAATCGATTAAGCGATTGATTTATGCCTTGTATATCACAATTGCAACAGCTGCGAAGCCGATTATTCACTATGTCGGATGCTTGCCGCCGAAACTTCAGTCGCTTCGAGCTCGACGCGTTCGATGCGGTCGAATCGTTCAGATATCTTGCGCGCCGAAATGTTCACTTCGTCGACGTCGCGGTTGGCCTGCTGGATGTGCGTGGCGAGCTTGTCCATGCGCGTGCGGAAGCGCTGGAAGTCCTGCGCGAGGTGGCCGAGGTGTTGCTGGATGATGTCGACCTGCTCGCGCGTGGCGGCGTCCTTGAGCACCGACGAGGCCGTATTGAGGATGGCCCACAGCGTCGTCGGCGAGGCGAGCCACACGCGCGCACCGTGAGCGTGGTCGACGAGATCGGGGTGGTGTGCCTGGATCTCGGCGAACACCGCCTCGGCCGGGATGAACATGATCGCGCCGTCGCTGGTCACCTCGCGGAGGATGTAGCGCTCGGCGATGTCCTTGATGTGCTTCTTGATGTCCTGTTTGAAGCGCGCCTCGGCCGCCTTGCGCTCGGGCTCGCTGCGCGCGAGGTCGGTCATCACGCGAAAGGCTTCGAGCGGGAACTTGGCATCGATGCAGATGGTGCCGGTCGGCGCCGGCAGGAACAGTGCGCAGTCGGCGATGCGCCCGTTGGGCAGCGTGTACTGCAGCGCATAGCTGGCCGGCGGCATCACGTTGCCGACCAGGGCCGACAGCTGCACCTCGCCGAAAGCGCCGCGTGAACGCTTGTCGGCGAGCAGCTGCTGCAGCCCGACGACCTCGCTGGACAAGGCGGTGATCTTTTTCTGCGCCTCGTCGATGAGGGCGAGGCGCTTGATGACGTCGGTGAACGTGGCGGTGGTCTTCTCGAAGCCGTCGGTGAGGCGCTTGTCGACCTGACCGCCGATCTCGCGCAGGCGTTCGTCGGTGACCCGGGTCAGCGCTGCGACGCGCTCGCCGAGGTCGGTCGAATTACGCAACAGCGCTTCGCCAAGCTGCTTGTGCAGGCTGTCGAAGCCCGTTTGCATGCTCTCCTGCAGGGTCTTGAGCGCGCGCGCGTTCTGCTCTTCGACGCGCGTGCGGTGCTCGGCCATCACCGCGGCCAGCTGCTCGCGAAGTTCGGCCAGGGTCTGCACCTGGCGCGTACGGCTGTCGGCGAGATTGTCGCCGACCGTCTGCGTGAACCGTTCGAGACGTTCGCCGACCTGTTCGCGCAAGTGCTGTGCGTCCTGCGTGAACAGGCCCTGGAGTTGGTTGAGTCGTTGATCGATGATCGTGAGCGTGGCCTGGTGCGCCGCGCCCTGCTGGGCCAGCGCTTCGAGGCGCGCGTCGTGTTCGGCGGCACGCGCGCCGCGGCGCCAGGCCGCCAGGCCGAGCAGGACCGCGGCAACAGCGAGGAGGACTATGGCGACGAGCAGCGTTTGGGTCTCGGGCACGGTGGTGCGGGCGCTCCATCAGGGTGCCCCGGCTGCGGTCCGGCGGGGCACGTGGCGGACGCCGGCGGTTGCGGGAATGCGCCGCTCCAATGAGCGGTCTTGCCCGGCCGCAAGGCGCGCGGCGTGCGGAAAACGCAGTGTATACCGGATGCGTCACCCTCGCAGGACGCTGCAACACGCGACCGGCGCGGTGCCCCCCCGTGCCGCCGGCATGAGCTGCGCATGCCGTGCACGGCAGGCCCGGGTGCATGTCTGAGCGCGAGCCACGCAAGGGACGCGGCGCGACCTACCGGCCCGATGCGCGCTACCTCGATACGACGCGCGAGAGCTTCGACGATGGCTGGGGCGCGAGCGATGCCGACGCGCCGCCGTTGCGGACCAGCGTCACGCCCGAGCGCGTAGCGAGCATCATAAATAGAAACGATTCGCCCGATATCCCGTTCAATCTCTCGATCAACCCCTACCGCGGTTGCGAGCACGGCTGTGTCTACTGCTATGCGCGCCCGGCACATGCCTACGTCGACCTCTCGCCAGGCCTGGATTTCGAGAGCCGCCTGTTCAGCAAGCCGGATGCCGCCGCGGTGCTCGAGCGCGAACTCGCGCGGCGCGGCTACCGCTGCGAGCCGATCGCGCTCGGCGCCAACACCGATGCCTACCAGCCGGTCGAGCGTCGTCTCGGCATCACCCGCGCGATCATCGAGGTCCTTGCCGCGTGCGATCACCCGCTCACGATCGTCTCGAAATCGGCGCTGGTCGAGCGCGACCTCGATCTGCTCGCACCGATGGCGGAGAAGGGCCTGGTACAGGTCTTCATCTCGGTGACGACGCTGGATCGCGAACTCGCGCGCCGCATGGAGCCGCGCGCGGCCGCACCGCAGCGGCGCCTCGAGACGCTGCGGCGCCTCGCCGCTGCTGGCGTCCCGGCCGGCGTGATGTTCGCACCGGTGGTGCCGGCGCTGAACGACCACGAGCTCGAACGGGTGCTCGAGCATGCCGCGCAGGTCGGCACGCGCCATGCCGGTTACGTGGTGCTGCGCCTCCCGCGCGAAGTCAATCCGCTTTTCAAGGACTGGCTCGCGACGCATTACCCGCTCAAGTACGAGCGCGTCATGTCGCGCATCCGCGAGCTGCGGGGTGGTGCCGAGAGCGACGCGCGCTTCGGCCGGCGGCTGACCGGCCAGGGCGTGTGGGCAGGGCTCGTGCGCCAGCGTTTCGAACGCGCCTGCCGCGCCTACGGGCTCAACCGCTCGCGCCACCGGCTGGTCACTGACCTGTTCCGTCCGCCGCGGGCCGACGACCGCCAGCTCGAATTGTTCTGACTGCGAACGCGGGCGCGAAGCGGGCGGCCGCAACGCTCAGCGGCGCAGCACGCGGATCCAGCGCGCGAAGTTGAGCAGGCTGGCCAGCGCGCCCGCGACGTAGGTCAGCGCGCAGGCGGCGAGGATACGACGCGCGGCAGGCAGGTCGCCGGGATCCAGGTAGCCGAGTTCGAGAATCGGCAGCGCGCGGCGGAAACTCGCATCGAACTCGACCGGCAAGGTCACCAGGTGGACCAGCACCGGCACCAGCATGCTGCCGACGCCGAGCAACAGAAGGCCGGCACCGGCGGCTGGCAAGCGCGTGACGACAGCCAGGAACGGCATGGCGATGAGTGCGATGGCGGCGAACTTCTCGGCGACCATGGCGGCGCGCGCGAGCCGCTGGCGCGCATACAAGGGACGGTAGCCGATGTGGTGCTGAATGGCGTGGCCGACCTCGTGGGCGGCCACCACCACCGCGGCCAGCGAGCGCTTGTCGTGATGCGCCGCCGACAGTGCGACGACGCGTTGCGCGGGATCGAAATGATCGCCGACGCCGTCGCCTGCCGGCTCCACGCGGTAATCATCCATGTGGGCCCGCGCCAGCAGGTGTCGCGCGAAATCGGCGCCGCTGCCGGGCAGGTCGGGGCGTTCGCGGCCATGACGCGCGAGCGCCTGGCGGGCCCATAACTGCGGGCCGAGGATCACCGCGAGCACGATCAGCACAAGCGCGAAAATCACGCCGCGGGCCCCGCTTGATCCGCGCCACCGAGGCGTTTGATGGCCATGATGGTGACGTCGTCGTGCTGCGCACGCGCGCCGCGAAACGCTTCGAGTGCCTCCTCCAGGGCAGCACACAGCGCGCGGGCGCCGTAATGGGCGCGCGCCGCGACGAACTCGCGCAAGCGCGCCTTGCCGAAACGTTCGCCGCTTTCGCCGACAGCTTCCCACACGCCGTCAGTGCCGAGCAGCACCAGGTCGCCGGGTGCGAGCGTGACGCCCGCGGCGCCCGCGTATTGCCATTCCGGGTCGATGCCGAGCGGGATGTCGCCGCTGCTCAGTTCCTCGACGCGGCCATCGGCGGCACGGAACACCAGCGCCGCGTCATGGCCGGCGCTGGCCCACTCGAGCGCGCCGCTCGCGCCGTCGATGGCGAGCAGGAACAGCGTCACGAACTGGCCGCGCCGGATGTCGTCGGCGAGCTCGCGGTTGACGTAATCGAGCATCTCGCCCGGCGCGTAACCGCGCCCGCGACCGCCGTGCAGCAGGGCGCGCGTCGTCGCCATCAGCAGGGCAGGCGCGATGCCGTGACCGGCGACGTCGGCAACGACCACCGCCGTGCGCGGGCCGCGGTCGCCGTCGAGTTCGAGGTAGTCGAAGTAGTCGCCGCCGGTTTGTTCCGAATAGCGCGTGATGCCGTCGATATCGAAGCCGGGCAGCGCCGGCGGCGCCGGCGGCAGCAGGTGTTGCTGGACTTCGCGTGCGAGCGCGAGCGATTCTTCGACCCGCGCGTGCGCCTTGAGGCGCGGCGCCATGGTGTTGAATGCATGACCGAGCGCGGCGAGTTCGTCACGCGTGGTGATCGCGACGCGCGTGCCGAGATCGCCCGCGGCGAGACGTTCGACCGCCGCGCCCAGCTCCTCGATGGGGCGGGTCAGGTGGCGTGCCGCATAGAGCGCGATGACGATCACCGCGATGGTGACGATGACGACGATGGCGATGAGCGTACGCACGTGCTGGCGGGTCGTCTGGGTGGCGTAGCGTTCGGCTTCGCGCGCCGCGTGCGTCGCGCTCGCGACCGGTACGCTCATTACCACTGCCGTCGGCGTCGCGCCGTAGCGACGGAACAGCACGAAGCTCTCCTGCCCGTCGCGGCTGACCTCGAACTGACCTTCGTCGCGTTCGAGCAGTGCGGCGCGCAACGCCGCCGTCGCGTCGCGGTCGCCGAGATCGAACGTCTGCAATTCGGGCAGGGTCTGCCAGTCGCTGTCCAGCGTGCCACCATGCTGGCGCGCCAGCACGACCACGCGGGGAGTCGCGACGAGCGGCGGCTCGAGCGCGGCGACGTGCATGAGTTCGCTGCCGGCGCGCAGGTGCGGCGGCAGTTCGAGCAGCTCGAAGGTCGAGCTCAGGTCGATGTCGATGCCCGTCACGCCGGCGAAGTTGCCGGCGGCGTCACGGAGCGCCATCGTCACGTTGATCAGCAGCGCGCCGGTGCTGGCGTCGTAATGCGGACGGTACCATACCGGCCCCGTGGGCCGATCTCGGTGCGCCCGATACCACGGCCGTTGGCGCGGATCGAACGCGTCCGGCGTGCCGCCGTGTCCCGGGTAGGTCAGGCTGAGTCCGCTGTCGAGCGCCACGTAGTGCCAGCGCAGCAGCGGATCGGCCGGATCGCGCGCATCGCGCAGGAAGCCTGCCATGGCGGCGAGCGCATCGGCCTGCGGTCTCACTGCCGCGCGTTCCGTACCCGGGGCGAGGTGGAAGGAGGGATGCTGCCACGAGACGGGTAGCCGGGTACGCGGCAGGTCGCGGGTGAGCTGCAGTGTGTTGTCGCCGTCATCGAACGCATCGTCGAAATGCACCGCGCCGCTCGTGTCTACCTGCCGGGCAGCGTACAGCGCGCGCTCTGCCTCGCGCGCCTGCAATCGCAGCAGGCGCTCGACGCGCCGGCTCTCGCGGTTCAGGGTATCGGCGTACTCCGCGGTGATGCGGCGCATGGTGGTCAGGGCCTGTGCCGCCATCGCGCCGGCGTTTCGACGCGTGAGGTCGCTGCCGAGGCTCTCGAGCAGGCGCGCATCGAAAGCGATCGTGATCGCGGCCGGCCCCAGCGCGATGGCGCTCAGCAGCGCGACGACCTTGCCGCGGATCGTCACCGCGGCTGCGCCGCGGACGTGCCAGGCCCTCGCGCGTGACCAGCGCGCGGCGCGATGGCCCGGTACGACGGCGAGGTCGGGGCGGGCATCGGCGTGGGCGTGAATGGAAATGCTGGCACTGTACTCACGATGATCGGCATTGACGTGGCCGGGCCGGATGACGCCGCGAAGCGAACGCGGCGGCCCAAACCCGCGCATACCTGCCGGCGAGCGGCCTTTGCACTGGCCGGGAACCGCGCGCGCCGCCAGCGGATTGCCGACGACGCGTGGGCGCGGGGACCGCGCACGGCTTTTCCGCCCGGCGGCGACGGCCGCGGCGGTCGTCGACCCTTGCGTGGCACGCCGTGCCCGAAGCGCGTTCCCGAGGCGCGGTTTGGGGCACCCAGTTTATACGCGAACGCGACGACTCGCAGCGCGTTGTCCGCGGCATCGCCTGGCGCACCGCGATGCCGTCAGGTGACGTCCTCAGCCCGCGGCCGCGGGGTGGTCGCGCGGTGCCCCGACGATACAATGCCTCGCCCGGATTCGTGCCGGCCCAACGAGCAGGACAGACACAAGGTGCAGGGTTTCTCACAGCAGGCAGGCCGCGCGGCGTCACCGCTGGCACGCTACGAGGCCGATCTCGCGGCCGGGGTGATCGAGGCGGATGCGGCGCAGGCCGCCGCGGTGCGTCATCTCGAGCGGGTCTTCGCCGAGATCGCGGTCGCCCCGCCGGTCAAGGAGCCGGGCCTGCTCGATCGCCTGCGCGGCCGGCAGCCGCCGACCTGGACGGCCGTGCGCGGGCTCTACCTGTGGGGCCGCGTCGGGCGTGGCAAGACCTACCTCGTCGATACCTTCTACGACTGTCTGCCCGGCGCACAGAAGATGCGTATCCATTTCCACAGCTTCATGCGGCGCACCCACCAGGCGTTGCGTTCGCTCGGCGAGCAGCGCGACCCGTTGCGACTGATCGCGCGCGACTGGGCCGCGCAGCACCGGGTGCTGTGTCTCGATGAGTTCCACGTCGGTGACATCACCGACGCCATGCTGCTGGCCAACCTGCTCGAGGCGTTCTTCGCCGAGGGCGTGACCCTCATCGCGACCTCGAACGAGGCGCCCGACGAACTCTATGCCGATGGCCTGCAGCGCGAGCGTTTCCTGCCTGCCATCGCGCTGATCAAGACGCATCTCGAAGTGTTCGAGGTCGCCGGCGACAACGACTACCGTCTGCGCGCGCTCGAGCAGGCGCCGGTGTATTACCTCTGCGAAGCAGGCGGCGGCAACGACGATCTCGCGCGCTGTTTCGACGCCGTGGCGCCGAGTGTCGGCACTTCCGGGGCGGAGATGCTCGTCGAGGGGCGGCCGATTGCGACCGTGCGCCTGTCAGAGGGCGTGGCCTGGTTCACGTTCGAGCAATTGTGCGGCGGCCCGCGTGCGAGCGCCGACTACATCGAGATCGCACGCTGCCACCACACCGTGCTGCTCGGCGACGTGCCGCGTCTCGGCCGCGACGACAGCGACGCGACGCGGCGTTTCATCAATCTCGTCGACGAACTCTACGATCGCAACGTCAACCTGATCGTCTCCGCCGCGGCCGAACCCGAAGCGCTCTACGACGGTACGCGGCTCGCCAAGCCCTTCCTGCGTACCGCGAGCCGGCTGCGCGAGATGCGTTCCCACGATTACCTCGCGCGCCCGCATATCAGCGACTGAGGCGCGGCGTGGCACGCCCCCGACAGTCGCCGGCGCACTCCGGCAAGCGCAGCCGCGTCCGTGGGTGCCGCGTCCGGCATTCACGCCGGAGCCGCATCGTGTCCGGATCAGGAAATCCCTGCGTAATATTCATAAAAAACAAATAATTAAAAAAATAACTTGACATTTATGATTATGTAACTAACCTATCCTCGTAATTGTTACCCAGAGCCCCACGGGCTCCCCATTTCCCCTAGTCCCATGAGCACGATCGTCGAGACGACCTTGGAAGAGCACGAACAGGACATCGTCCGCGTCATTGCGCGGCGCTACGGCGACGGCGGCATCTACCTGCCCCGGACGCACGACCAGCGGGACGCGTTGCGGCGCGCCATCGATGGCGGATTCGTGTCCCACGAAGGGTTCCTGACCCGGGCCGGTCGTCGCCTGGTCGCGCAATGGGAACGATGACTACTTACCTCCGTGGGTGAGTCGACAGGTTTCGACCTGTCACCAGCGTATTAGGGCTGCTCTCGCAGCCCTTTTTTTTGCTTCGAACGGCACGCCGGCGCTTGCCGGCCAGGTCTGCCCGCGCTTGCCATCGATGGCGGACTCGCGCTGCGTGCGGGCCGTCGTTCGATTTTTAGTTATAAGTAAATCGTTAAGTATTCTTTTTGCGAATAATCAGTGGTTGTTAGGGTGCGCCTCCCGAATCCACCAGGAGCGCGGACCCGTCCCGAACCGTCCGCGGCAGCGCGATGTACATCTACGACGACTACGATCAACGCATCGTCGACGAGCGGGTCAGGCAGTTCCGCGACCAGACCCGTCGCTACCTCGCCGGCGAGCTGTCCGAAGAGGCCTTCCGTCCGTTACGCCTGATGAACGGCCTGTACCTGCAGCGCCATGCGCCGATGCTGCGGGTGGCCATCCCGTACGGCCTGCTGTCCGCGCGTCAGCTGCGCATGCTGGCCCGGATCGCGCGCACCTACGATCGCGGTTACGGGCATTTCAGCACCCGCCAGAACATCCAGTACAACTGGCCGGAGCTCGCACGGGTGCCGGACATCCTCGCCGACCTCGCGACGGTCGGCATGCACGCCATTCAGACCAGCGGCAACTGCGTGCGCAACATCAGCAGCGACGCGCTCGCCGGCGTCGCACCCGACGAGATCGACGATCCGCGCCCGTGGTGCGAACTGCTCCGCCAATGGTCGACCCTGCACCCGGAATTCTCCTACCTGCCGCGCAAGTTCAAGATCGCGGTCAGCGGTGCCGAGCAGGATCGCGCTGCCACCGCGTTCCATGACATCGGCCTGCGGCTCGTGCGCGGCGCCGACGGCCGGCTCGGCTTCCGCGTGCTGGTCGGCGGCGGCCAGGGCCGCACGCCGCGTGTCGGCGTGGTGCTGCGCGAGTTTCTCGAGACCCGCGACCTACTCTCCTATACCGAGGCGATCCTGCGCGTCTACAACCGTTTCGGGCGCCGCGACAACAAGTACAAGGCGCGGATCAAGATCCTCGTCGGCGCCCTCGGCATCGAGGAGTTCTCACGTCTCGTCGAGCAGGAATGGGCCGCGAAGCGCGATTCCGCGCTCGCACTCACGCCGCAGGCGATCGCGGCGATGCGCGCGCATTTCGCGCCGCCGGCCTACGACCCCGCGGCCGCCGCGGACACCCTGCCGACCGCCGGCCCGGCGTTCGCACGCTGGGTCGAGCGCAATACCCGCGCGCACCGCGTGGCCGGCTACCGCGCGGTGTTCGTCTCGCTCAAGGGCGGCCGCCGCGCGCCGGGCGATGCCAGTGCCGAGGAGATGGACCTCGTCGCGGCGCTGGCCGAACGCTTTAGCTTTGGCGAGGTGCGGGTCACCCACGACCAGAACCTGGTCCTGGCCGACGTGCGCGTGGGCAAACTGCACGCGCTGTGGCAGGCGCTTGCCGGCGGCGGCCTCGCGACGCCCAACATCGGCCTCGTGACCGACATGATCTGCTGCCCGGGGCTCGACTTCTGCTCGCTCGCCAACGCGGCCTCGATCCCCGTCGCACTTGCCATCCAGGCGCGGTTCGACGACCTCGACTACCTCCACGACATCGGCGAACTCGAACTCAAGATGTCGGGGTGCATGAACGCCTGCGGTCATCACCATGTCGGCCATATCGGCATCCTCGGCGTCGACAAGAACGGCGCGGAGTTCTACCAGTTCACGCTCGGCGGCGTCGCCGGTGACGGCGCACGGCTCGGCGAACGGCTGGGGCCCGCGGTGCCGCGTGCCGAGGTCGTCGAGACGCTCGCCCATATCCTCGAGGTCTACCTCGCCGAACGGCTCGCGGACGAGCGCTTCATCGACACCGTACAGCGCATCGGCGTGGCGCCGTTCAAAGAGCGCGTCTACGCGCGCGCTGCATGAGCGGGGTCGGGGCAATGCGCATCGTCCGCGACGGCCGTGTCATCGACGACCCGTGGCGCACGGTCGGCGCCGAGGATGTCCTGCCCGGGGGCGCGATCATCGTACCGCTGGAGCGCCGCGCGGAAGCGCTCGGTAGCGGGCATGGCGCTGACGCGCTCGGTGTCATGCTGCCAGGCAGCGCCGATGCAAGCCTGCTCGACGGCCTGCTTGGCACGCTCCCGCTCGTCGCGATCCATTTCGAGGGCGCGGGTGATGGTCGTGGTTACAGCCTTGCGAGAACCCTGCGCGAGCAGGGTTTCGCCGGTGAGCTGCGCGCCTGCGGCGCGTTCGGGCGCGACCAGATGTTCTACCTCGCGCGCTGCGGGTTCAACGCCTTTGCGCCGGACGGCGACGTCGATCCCGCCGCGTTACTCGCCGGTCTCGACGATTTCTCCCTCGTCTACCAGCCGGCCGCTGACCAGCGCGACCCGATCGGGGCGCTGCGCGCCGCGCGCGCCGGGTTCCCCCTGGCGCGATAGCCCGCCGCCGCTTCGGCGCGCGCTCAAGTCGCGGGCCGTTCGCGCCGACACAGGGATGACGTTCAGGACCCGGGACCCAACGGCTGCGCGGCCCTGGACCCCCGCTTAGGCCCAGGCTGGAGAGCGCTGCCCATGTTCCCGATGTCCTGCCGCACGGAAGGATCGCGCCGAGCGCGAGCGTGATCGCCCATGGCCAGCCCCCAACCCGTGCAGGACAATGATCCTGCGCCAACCAACGGCGCGTCTTCGCCGGTGAACCCTTCACCGGTCGAGGCCGCGGGCGAGCGGCGCGTGCGCCGCGTGCGCGCGATCATCATCGATGATTCGCGCGAGTACATGGCGATGCTGCGGCGTATGCTCGCCGACACCCTGCCGCGCATCGAGGTCACCGAGTACGACCCCGATCAGCAGGGCAAGCCGGGTCCCGGGTTCGACTGGTCGGCCTACGACGTCGTGCTGCTCGCCCATCAGATTGGTGGCAACGAGACCGGTCTCGACTGGCTGGTCGAGTTCCGCGGCCGTGGCCCGTTCCCGCCGACCATCCTCATGACCGCAAGTGGCGACGACTACCTCGCCGCGCGCGCGATCAAGCTCGGCGCCTGCGATTACATCCGCAAGCGGGACGTCACCACGTCACGCATCGGTGCAATGGTAACCGCCGCGCTCGGCGCGGACCGCTTCGACGAGACGACCGTGCGCGAAGCCCCGAGCGAGCGCGAAGCACCGCATCTCGTCGTCCTGCAGAAACTGATCGCGGCGCACCCGCCGCCGCCGGCAGTTGCCGGACAGAGCACCGGCTACCGCTTCGTCCGCCTGATCGGCCAGGGTGCCAGCTCGCGCGTCTACCTCGCCGAGCGGACCAGCGACGGTTCCTCGCTGGTGCTCAAGGTGATCGACATCACCGACGTGCAGGACATCCAGGTCGTCGAGCGCTTCATCCGCGAGGCCGAGATCGTTTCGCGCCTGCACAACCCCTACGTCGTGCGCTTCTTCGACTACGGGTTGACCGAGACCTACGGCTACATCGCCATGGAATTCTTCGCGCGTGGTGACCTCAAGCAGCGCATCGAGCGCGGCGTCGATGTCGACGACGCGCTCAACTACCTGCGCCACATCGCCTACGGACTCGATGCCATCCACCGTGCGGGCATCGTTCACCGCGACCTCAAGCCCGGCAACATCATGTTCCGCGGCGACGACAGCCTGGCGCTGGCCGATTTCGGCATCGCGCGGCGGCTTGACCAGAGCAGCGAGCTGACCAACCACGGCAGTGTGCTCGGCACGCCGAACTACCTGAGCCCCGAG
>JAPOKK010000176.1 GCA_029977665.1 Pseudomonadota bacterium
CGTAGATGCCCCGAATCTCGAGCTTGTAACCGCCGATGAGGATCGGGTTGATGGTCTCTTCGAGCTGCGATTCGATGTTGTTGATACGCGAGGCGACGAGGTCGGTCGAATTCGGTTCGCGCGAGCCGGCCCGACCGATGACGGCATAGATCTCGAGGACGTTGTTGATGCTGAGCGCACGGTAGACGTCGTCGATGAAAGCGAAGTTGCGCGCGCTCGCGAGGGCCGCGAAGTCGCTGTAACCGAGCGCGTGCACGACGACATCGAGCCCGCGCGTGGCAGGGTTGAAACCGACCGCGCAGAGCAGCTGCGTCACGCGCACCCCGAGCTGCTGTGCGAGCTGTTCGCGACGCACGTCGTCATCGTCGTGCGGCCCGGCGCGCGTGGCCGAAAATATCGCCAGCAGCTCGTCGGCCGACACGTGCAGGAGCGTCTCGAAGCTGACCATGTTCAGCGCACCTGCCAGGTCACGCGTACGCGACCGTCATCGAGCGACACCGGCAAACCTTCGAGAGCCCATTGCGCGCCGCGCGGGCAACTGCCGGCCGGCATCGAGAACTGCCAGCCGTGCTGAAAACAGGTCACGGTGTCGCCGTCGATACCGCGCTCCATCAGCTCCATGCCGTGATGGGTGCAGTAAGCCTTGAACGCCCGCACCTCGTCGCCTTCGCGGTAGAGCAGCACGGCACGCCCGGGCCCGCCGCGCTTGACCGCGCGCCCCTGTGGCAGTTCGTCGAGCGCGGCGACGTCGATGACCTCCGCCTCGACGTCATGCTCTTCTTGCGCCTGCGCCTGCGCCTCGCCGAAGCCGGCGACGCCATGATCGATGAGCACGTCGACCGCCCAGACGATCCGGCTCAGCCCCAGGGCCGGGAACGCGGCCAGCAGTGCATCGAGGATCTCCTCGCTGCTGACGCCGGCGGCAAGCGCCTTGCGCGTGTACTGGACGAGTCCTTTCTCGGTCTGGGTCGAGACCTTGGTGATGACCGAAATCAACGCGCGCGTGCGCGGATCGAGGCGGCTGCCGGCGTCGCGCAGGAACTCGAAGTAGGCGCCCATGGCACGTGGGCGCTCGCGCAAGAGATAGTCGAGCGCACGGCTCATGGGCGACGGAAACTCGGTGAGGAATGGAACATGGGAGCCGGACAGCCTGGCCAGGGCCGATAGTGTCTCACGAAGTCCGGGCGCTGACAGCGTTTACGGCGCGCGCATCACTCGAGCGGCGTAGGCGGGATGACGTCATCTCATGCTAGGGCCTGTTGATCTCTCGTTGTTCAATGCTGTTGCCCCTGCAAAGCCACCAGACAAGGCGCGAGGAGCGAAGTTTGGTCGTTCCAAATAAGCGACAAGCAACGCCGTATGGTGGCTTTGCAGGGGCAACCCGACTCCTATACTCCATTTTGTTCGGGCTGAGTCCATTTTTGCGTCCAACCGCGTTGTCGCTCGCTCGTGTAGCGGTGCTACACCACGCTCGCTCCGCCTTGTTGGGCCACAAAAATGGACTCAGCAGCGTTGAACAACGAAAGATCAACAGGCCCTAGTCACGCCGCAGGCTGTCGCGGACCGCGATCGGCGTCGGGTAGCGGCGCACGATGAGGAAGCTCGAGACGATGAACGTGATCAGCGTGGTGAGCTGCACGAGGTAGCTGCCGGTGGCGCCGAGGATGCCGCTCGATTGCGCCAGCACCGCGACCAGCAGGCTGAACTCGCTGACCTGGCCGAGGCGCACGCCGACCTCGAGCGACTGGCGCGCGCGCTCGCCGGCGCGCACGAACAGCCAGCGGAACGTGTAGGGTTTGATCGCGAGCATGGCCACGGCGAGCAGGGCCGCGGCGGGCAGTGTCGCGCCCAGCAGGGTGAAATCGAACCCCGCGCCGAGCGAGAAGAAGAACAGCACCAGGAAGAAATCGCGCAGCGGCCGCAGGCTGTCGGCGATGAACATCGACACCGGGCAGCTCGCCAATGCGACACCGGCGATGAAGGCGCCGATTTCGTGCGACAGCCCCAGCCAGGCGGCACCCTGCGCCAGCGCGAGACACCAGCCGATGACGAGCAGGAAGAGGTATTCGTGGATCTGGTCGAAGCGTGCGATCAGGGGCTCGATGAGGACCTTCACCAGCGCGAACGCGATGGCTACCAGTACCGGCAGCGTCAGTGCCTGGCGCGCGACACCGAGGAGCGGGTCGCTGCCACTGCCGTAGCCCTGCACGATCAACAACACCACGATCGCGATGAGGTCCTGCAACAGCAGTACCGAGATCAGCATCTGGCCGGTGTGCTGGTGGTGCAGCGTCGTCGTCGGCAGCAGCTTGAGGCCGATGATGGTGCTCGAGAACATCATGCAGCCGCCGATCAGCAGCGCCTCGTGCCACGGCGCGCCCCAGCCCAGTGCCACCAGCGTGCCGACGAGACAGAACAGCGCCGAACTCGCCAACGTCACGCCGAGGGCTTCGCCGAGCATGCGCAACAGCTGCTGCGGCTCCATGTTCAGCCCGAGGAGATAGAGCAGGAACATGATGCCGATGCTGGAGACGTCCTCGATCCACTGCGGGTCGTTGACCAGGCCGAGTCCCGCCGGACCGAGCACGATGCCGACGACGATGTAGGCGGTGATCATCGCCTGCCGGGCATACAGGGCGAGCGTTGCCAGCACCGCGGCGCCGGCGAAAATGAGGAATATCGAGAAGATGACGCCGTGGTCGTGCATTCAGCCTCCGCTCGCGAGATCGTCGAGTTCCTGCTCGAGCTGTCCGGCCGACACCTTGCGCGCAGTCCCGAGTTCGGGCGCGAACAGGCTGATACGATACTCCTCGAGCAGGCCGCGCAGCTCGCCAAGCGCATCCTCGGCGGTGACGGTCGGCGCAGTGGCGAGGAAGCGCTGCCACAGCGGGCTCAGCTGTTCGAGTTTCTTGAGGTCCTTGCCCGGGTTGGCACACACGCGCTCGATGCGCCGCTCGATGGCGTCGAGATAGCGGTCGTGGCGCAACGCGCCGTCGGCCACGATGCGCCCGACCACGGCCGGGCCGAGCAGTTCGCCGAGCTGCGAGCCCATGTCCTCGCGCGCCGCGGCGGGGATCTCCGCGGCCCCGGCATCGAGGCGCCGCCGCAGCGCCGCGCCGCGGCGAAACAGCTGGTGCAGCCGCGCCGCAGCCTGGGTCACTTCCGGGGCGACAGCCGCAGCGAAAGCGTCGGCCAGGTGCGCGTAGGCAGTACCTTCGCGCACGTCGGCGTGCTCGCGGGCCCAGCGCCGGGCGGTCGCCTCGGCAAGGTAGCCGAACGGTGTGCCCTGGTAGCCGAACAGCGCCGCGAGCAGCGCGATCTCACCACCCTCGGCGATCCCGCGCTCGAGCTGCCGCAGCTCGCGCGACGCGCCGAGCAGCAACAGGCGCGCAAGTCCCTGGCGATGCGCCCGGGCGGCCTGCTCGGGATGGTCGAACACGCCGAGCTCGACCGCGTCGCCACAGTCGACCAGGGCCGGGAAGCCGCGCACGCGATCGCCGCCGACCTCGGTCTCGATGCTCTCCGGCAGCACACCGAAGCTCCACGCGCCGTGCGAGCGCCCGGTGAGTCCCCAGTCGACACGCTCCACGGCAGCCCTGGCCTCCTCCCCGCGCCCGGCGCGCAGCGCTTCCAGGTCGCGCCCGGTGGCGAGCACCGTGCCGTGCTCGTCGACCAGCTCGACGTGCATGCGCAGATGAAGCGGCAGGCGGGACTCGTCGAACAGCTCCGCGTTCACCGCCGCCCCGGTCATCTGCGTCAGCGCTTCGGCCAGGGCCGGGGCGAGCGCGCCGTCGCTGCCGGCAACCGCCTCGGTCGCCGCCATCGCGAACTGGCGCAGTGGCGAAAAACGCCGCCGCTCGCTTTTCGGCAGGTTGCGCAGGAGCTGCTCGATCTTCTCGCTCAGCAATCCCGGCACCAGCCGGTCGACGTGCCGCGCCCGCAGGCGTGGCAGCAGAACCAGCGGGACGCGCACGCTGACGCCGTCGTCGGCATCGCCCGGCGCGAAGCGGTAGGTCAGCGGACATGCCGTGCCGGCGACGTCAAGCGTGTCGGGAAAGAGGTAGGCCGGCACGCTGACGAGCTGGTCGCTGGTGGCGTCCGCCTCGCTCATGAACAGGCGTTCGGCGTGGCGCGGATCGCTGCGCAACCAGCGCTTGAGGGCGCGGCGCGAGGCGATCGTGTCGGGCAGGCGCGCGGCGTAGAACGCGTGCAGCCTGGACGGCGAGGCGACCAGGTCACGGCGTCGCGAGCGCGCTTCCAGGTCGAGCACGCGGGCGACCAGTGCGCGGTTGGTCTGCAGGAACTCGGGCAGTGCCGCCAGCTCGGGCTCGAGCGCGCCGTCGACGAGGCCACCGTCGATGAACAACTCGCGTGCCTGCGCGTGATCGACCCGTGCCAGTTCGACCAGGCGGTCGGCATGGAGCACCAGGCCGAACAGGCGCTGGATCTCGGTGACCCGAGCACAGCCCAGGCGCGCGTCCCAGTGCGGCGCGTCGTAAGTACGCTTGATCAGGTGCGATGCAGTGCGCTCGACCCAGGCCGGATCGATGCGCGCGGCGAGCCGTGCGTAAGGACGCGCGGTCTCGACGAGGTCGCCGGCCAGGATCCACTTGACGCCGCGGCGGTTGAGTATGGAACTCGGATGCAGCGCGAAGCTCAAGTTGCGGCAGCCCAGGTAATGATCGCCCTGCCATTCCGCGACCGCGCTCGGAAAACCTGCGATGAGCGCCTGGTGCACGGCCTTGTAGCCGGCCGGTTGCGGGTCGGCCGCGAGGCCGTTCTGCGCCGCCACGGCGGCGAGCTGATCGTGCAGCTCGACCCACTCGCGCATGCGCGCGGCGGAGAGGAACTGGCGGCGGCAACGCCTGAGCTGCTTGTTGTGCGGCTGTCCCTGCAGCTCGCGCGCGAGCGCGAAGGCGCCGACGAACCAGAGAAAATCCGAGCGCTTGTCGGCGTACGCCGCGTGGGCGCGGTCGGCCGCCTCGCGCTGCTCGTGCGGACGCTCGCGCGGATCGCTGATGCTGAGCCCCGCCGCGATGACCAGGGTTTCGGCCAGGCAACCCTGCTCGGCACCGGCCAGCAACACGCGCGCCAGGCGCGGATCGACCGGGAAAGCCGTCAGCTTACGGCCCAGGGTGGTCAAACCCCGCTCCTCGTCGAGGGCGCCGATCTCCTGCAGCACGCCGTAGGCGTCCTTGATCAGGCGTTCGGCCGGCCGCTCGACGAAGGGGAAGTGGTTGATGTCCGCGATGCCCAGCGTCTTCATGCGCAGGATCACGCCGGCGAGGTTGGTGCGCAGGATTTCCGGTTCGGTGGCGGCACGGCGCGCATGGTAGTCGGCCTCGGCGTAGAGCCGGATGCAGACGCCGGGCGCCTCGCGACCGCAACGGCCGCGGCGCTGATCGGCATTGGCGCGCGCGATCTTCTCGACCGGCAACTGCTGCAGTTTGCGCCGCGGGCTGTAGCGGCTCACGCGTGCGAGTCCCGAATCGATCACGTGGCGCACGCGCGGTACGGTCAGCGAGGTCTCGGCGACGTTGGTTGCGAGGATCAGGCGACGTGACGAGCCCGGTGCGAAGATGCGTGCCTGGCGCGCCGCACCGAGACGCGCGAACAACTGCAGTACCTCGGTATCGGCGTCGACACGCTTGCGCAGGTAGTCGCCGACTTCGCGGATCTCGCGTTCGCCCGGCAGGAACACGAGGACGTCGGCACGCTCGTCGCCATCGAGTTCGCCGATCGCGTCGAGGACGGCGGTCTCCAACTCGCGCTCTTCGCCGTCGCCCTCGAGCGGCCGGTAACGGGTTTCGATGGGATAGCCGCGTCCGGCGATGTCGAGGCTCGCGCAGTCATCGAAGAAGCGCACGAAAGCGTCCGTGTCGAGTGTCGCCGAGGTCACGATGAGCTTGAGATCGGGCCGCCGCGGCAGCAGGCGCTTGAGATAACCGAGCAGGAAATCGATGTTCAGGGTGCGCTCGTGCACCTCGTCGATGATCAGGGTGTCGTATTGCTCCAGGCGCGGGTCGTCGTGGATCTCGTTGAGCAGGATGCCATCGGTCATGACCTTGACCCGCGTCGTCGGCGCCACCGCGTCGTCGAATCGCACGCAATGGCCGGCGAGCCGCCCGGGCGGTGTCGCGGTCTCTTCGGCGAGCCGCCGTGCAATCGCGCGCGCCGCGATGCGGCGCGGCTGGGTATGGCCGATGCGCCCGTCGATGCCGCGCCCGGCGGCGAGGCAGAGCCTGGGCAACTGAGTCGACTTGCCGCTACCGGTCGCGCCGCTGACGACGATGACCTGGTGACGCTCGAGCAGGGCCGCGAGGGCATCGCGATGGGCGGTGATGGGCAGCGCCGCCGGCCAGCAGTCCTCGAACGCCAAGGCGGCGCGCGCCGCGCGCACCTCGCGCGAGCGCGTGCAGGCGGCTTCGAGGCGTGCGAGGCGCGTCTCGTTACGCCCTGTCGCGTCCGCTCCCGCGCGCAACGCGCGGGCGAGGTGCTTGATACGCTTGCCTAACCGGTTGCGGTCGCGCAGCAGGCAGTCACCGAGGGCTCCGCGCAGCGCATCGAGTCGGGCAAGGCACGCGGCGGTGGCAGCCGCGTCGGTGCTCATGGGACGAGCGGCGGCAGCACGTGCGGCATCCACCACACGGCGAGGCCGGTCACGAGCGCGATCGCGAGCCCGTTGACGAGCAGGCCTGCACGCGCCATCTCGGGTACCGCGATGCGCCCGCTACCGAACACGATCGCGTTCGGCGGCGTTGCCACCGGCAGCATGAACGCGGCGCTCGCCGCGAGCGCCGTCACCACGACGATGCCGACGACGTCGAAGCCGCTGCCGATCGCCGCCGCGGCCAGGATCGGCGCCAGCGTCGTGGTGGTCGCGATGTTGCTCGTCAGTTCGGTCAGGAAAACCACGCCGGCGACCACCGCCAGCATCACGCACCAGGGCGGCACGCCGTGCAGCGCGGCGAGTTGTGCGCCGATGAACTGGTCCGCGGCCGTCGCGCTGATCGTGCCGGCGAGCGCGAGACCGCCGCCGAACAACAGCAGTGTGCCGATGGGCAGCTTCTCGGCATCGCGCCAGCTCATCAGGCGGTCACCCGCACCGGCGCCGTCGGGCAGTACGAACAAGGCGAGACCGGCGAGCATCGCGATACCGGTGTCGCTGAGCGCTGCGAACGGTTGCACGCCCGCCACCTCCCACGCGTTGAGGGCGGTACGGCTCATCCACGCGACCACCGCGGCAGCGAAGACCAGTGCCACGCGGCGCGCCCCGCGCGGCAGGGCGCGCCATGGCGTTCGCGGGCCGGCGGCGGTCAGCGGAAGCCGCGCCGGGATACGAACGAGCACACGTGTCAGCAGCAGCCAGACCAGCGGCAGGAACACCGCGACCACCGGCAGCGCCAGCATCATCCAGGTGCGGAAGTCGACCACGTAGTCGAAGCGTTCACTGAGGAAGCTCGCGACGAACAGGTTCGGCGGCGACCCGATCAGGGTACCCATGCCGCCGATCGACGCGCTGTAAGCGATGCCGAGGAGCAGACACAGTGAGAAGCGCGCGGCTTCGCCCGGCGCTTCGCGTTCGACCTCGCCGATGGCGCTCAACGCGATTGGCAGCATCATCACCGTCGTCGCCGTGTTCGACAGCCACATGCTGGCGAAAGCCGTAACCAGCATGAAGCCGCCGACCAGGCGTCGCGCATTGCCTGCGGCGAACGCCACCACGCGGTGTGCGATCCAGGTATGCAGCGCCCACTTCTCAATCGCTATCGAAAGCAGGAAGCCGCCGAAGAACAGGAAGATCAGCGGATGCGCGTAGGACGCGGCGACCTCGTCCAGGGCATTGAGCCCGAACAGCGGGAACAGTGCGATGGGCAACAGCGCCGTGGCCGAAACCGGGATGGCCTCGGTCAGCCACCACAGGGCCATCCATGCGGCAAGGCCGAGCGTGCCGCGCGCGGCGACGGTCAATTCCGTGCGTGCGCCGCCGCTATCGACGAACTCGCCCGGCAGCACGAGAAAGACCAGCGCCGCGAGCACCGGTCCGGCGATGATCGCGAGCTGACGTGTTCGCATGCGGATTTCGTACCGAGGTCGATCGCTGGGGTCGCGGCGCGCGCGGCAGGCGCGTGCCTGCAATGCAGTATACCCACTCGGCGAGCAGCTCGTGCGAGGCCCTCGCTGAATCTCTTTTTTATCTTCAAATCTGCTGGTAACATGCTGTATCTGCTCGAAGTACCGGCGCAATTCATACCGAGAACAAGCCCGTGTCCACACTGAGTTACGACATTGCGGGCTCCCAAATCGACGGGGCACGGGATTACCAGGAAGATGCTTTCCTGATTACCCATCTCGGCGATTCGGAAGCCGACACGGCGGGCTCCATGGTGATCGTCGCCGACGGCATGGGCGGACATGCGGCCGGCAACGTCGCCAGCAACATGGCGGTGCAGACCTTCAACCGCCACCTCTCCAAGAGCTATCCGAGCAGCGACCTGGCAAGCGTGCTGTACGACGCGGTGCTGCAGGCCAACGGCTCGATTACGGCGACGGTCGCCGAAACCGCCGCGCTCAAAGGCATGGGATGTACGCTCGTCGCCTGCGTGCTCGAGCGCAACCAGGTGCGCTGGGTCAGCGTCGGCGACAGCCATCTCTACCTGCTGCGCGACGGCACCTTGCGCAAGATGAATGCCGACCACAGTTACGGCGGCTTCCTCGATCGCATGGCCGCGGCCGGTACGCCGGTGGAGGCCGAGGCCGGCTTCTCGCGTAACATGCTGATGAGCGCGCTGACCGGTGACGACATCGCCGAG
>JAPOKK010000315.1 GCA_029977665.1 Pseudomonadota bacterium
CGCCGGATTCCGCGCGCAGCCGCGGCGGCAGCTTGGCGAGCAAGTCCTCGGACATCGGCTCGACCGGGATTTTCTGCTCGATGTAAGCCTCGATGTCAGGCAGGCTCATGGCGTACTCGTCGCAGGCGAAGCTGATCGCATCGCCTTCGGCGCCGAGGCGTGCCGTCCGTCCGATGCGGTGGACGTAATCTTCGGCGTCGAACGGCAGGTCGAAGTTGTACACGTGGCTGACGGCGGGAATGTGCAGGCCGCGTGCGGCCACGTCGGTGGCGACGAGCAGTTCGAGTTCGCCGCGTACGAAACGCTGCAGCAGCGACTCGCGCTTGCGCTGCGGCACGTCGCCGGAGAGGACACCGACCTTGTAGCCGGCGCGCTCGAGCATCAGGGCAACGCGTTCGCATGCCGCCTTGGTGTTGACGAAGACCATCGAGCGGGCGGCATCGGTTCGCGACAGGATGCCGAGCAGCAGCGGCAGCTTTTCCTCGCGCGCCGGGTAATAGACGCGCTGCCGCACGTTGCTCGCGGTGATGGTTTCGCTCTCGACGACGATCTTCTCCGGATCGTTCATGTGCTCGTAGGCGAGCTCGAGCACGCGGTGGCTGAGGGTCGCCGAGAACAGCAGGTTCTGGCGCTCGCTGGCGCCGGGCATGCGGCGCAACAGGTAGCGGATGTCCTTGATGAAGCCGAGTTCGAACATGCGGTCGGCCTCGTCCATGATCATCATCTCGATGGCGCGGAAACTGACCGTGCCCTGCTTGAGAAAATCGATCAGGCGTCCCGGGGTGGCGATGATGTAATCGACGCCTTCCTCGAGCTGTGCGCGCTGCTTGTCGTAATCCACGCCGCCGTAGATCAGTGCGCCGCGCAGCCCGGTATGTGGGCCGATCTGGCGCGCGTCCTTCTCGATCTGCACGGCGAGTTCGCGCGTCGGCGCGATGATCACCGCGCGCGGGTCCTCCGCGCGGCGCTCGGCCATGGCCGGCTGGTTGAGCAGGCGGTTGAACATGGCGACGAGGAAGGCCGCGGTCTTGCCGGTTCCGGTCTGGGCCTGGCCGGCGACGTCCCTGCCTTCGAGCGTGAGGGGCAGGGTCAGGGCCTGGATCGGGGTGCAGCGGATGAAGCCCGCTTCTTCAACCCCCTTGAGCAGATGAGGATGCAGCGCGAAATTTTCGAAACAGACGTCGGTGAGAACTTGATCGGACACTTGATCTCCGGCGGACGGATTGGATGGATGACGGCCGCGTGGCGACCGCTGGTGTGCGGATTTTAATCGAGTCGCCGCGGTTTACGGCAATTTTTTTGTACGTCGCCGCAGGGCGGGCGAAAAAAGGGTCGAAAACGGCGCGGGCGCATCCTCACAAGCCCTGCGCATCGGCCTGCTGCGCGGTTTCCCAGGACCAGCGGACCTCTTCTTCCTTGAAGAACTGGGCCTCGCGAAAGGTGCGCGGGAGCGCATCTCGCAGGCGTTCATAGTGGGTGGCCGCGGCCGTCATCACCCCGCCGATGACCGGCCGCGTGTCGCGCGGCAGGTCGAGATAGTTGACCGACATGATGTACTGGTGTTCGAGCAGCGCAGCGGCGAGCGTGCGCGCGGCATCGTCGCTCGCGGCCAATCCCGCCGCGCGCTCGAGGTAGTCGCGGTAGGCCGTCACCGCCACGGCCGCCTCGGCGCGCCGGTCGGCACGCACCATGGCATCGACCTCGGCGAGCTTCTCGCGCAGCAGCTCGAGCAGCAGGGCGAACCGTCCCGGCGCATCCGTGAGCGCGAGGCGCGCGGATTCGGCGGCGCGATCGAGGAAGTAATCGGGGCTGGCCGGCGTGCGTCCCGGGTCGGGCAGCCACTCGATGTCGGCAAAGGCGTTCATCAGCCCGTGTCCGGCATGGACTGTCGGCAGGGCAGCCAGGACGAGCAGCGTGGCGAGCGCGGCATCGCGGCCGCACATCAGTGGGACCCGTGCGCCGCGGCGGGCGTGACCATCGATTCGACGCGGGTGTCCATGCCGTCGGCATACGCGGCGACCTCGAGCTGAAAATCGAAAACCTGCGCGCGCCCGCCCGGCGCGCACTGCAGGAACACCGCGTAGATCCCCGGCGCCGGGAAGACGTGATGGACCGGGATGCGGGGGCCGTCGAAGACGAGTTCCGCAGGCATGTCGATCATCGCCACCATCAGCTCGCTCATGCGCCGGGCGCGGGCGCCCGGCTCGGCGTCGCGGTCGTGCATCGCGTTCATCATCGCCGCCATGTGCGGCGTGTAGCTGTGCGCATGGCCGAAGTGCCGGCCGTCGAGACGCCACAGGGCTACGTGGACTTCGGAGCCGAGCAGCAGGGCGAGGTCCGTGACCGGGCGACCGTCGCGCTCGAGTTCGAGCACGAGTTCGGTTTCGAAGCCGGCCACGGGCGTCGGCGGCGAGGTATGCAGACTCGCGGTGTAGGCGCCGAAGACCTTGCGTCGTGCGAGGTCGACGTGCGGTGCCGGCTCCGGCGGCGTGTCGCCGACGGCGATGTCGAAATGCTTGGTCCAGCCGCGATTGCGATGCGTGAATTCGCTCACCATGCGGTAATGGCCGGGCTGCGCGAACACGTAGGGGAAGCTGAACGTGGCGCTTGAGAGGTCGTCCGGCGTGAGCGGCCGGAAGTCTTCGTGGTGAATGTGCGCGAAGCTCGAGAAGTCGCGGGCGACGATGAAATTGTGCACGGCGCGCTCGTGGACGATCTGCAGGCCGGTCACGGGGTCGCCGCTCCCCGCATGACGCAGGCGCGTGGTCAGGGTCGCCGGTAGCCCGGGGCGCGGCGGTCGCGGGGCGAGTTCCAGCGTCATTTGGTAGGGACCGCCAGGACGGCCTTCGAGGGGCGCAGGTGCGGACTCGCCGCAACCGGCCAGGGTGACGAGCAGGATGGTGAGCAATGCCGTGGCGAGCGGCCTGGACGGCACCAGCGGCCTCACGGATCTCCGCTCACGGGGTCGCGGCGCCTGTGCCGGTCTCGAACACGAGCTTGCCGGCGGCTTCCTGCGCACGGTGGCGCGCGGCGATGCTCGGCGACAGGGCCGGGTTCCGCGCCTCGGGGAACTTGTCCGGGTACAGGTGCGGGCGCAGGAAGAACTTCTCCGGCGACTCGATGATGGCCTGTGTCTTGAGCGGTTCGACGAGCCACTGGCGGCGCATGAACTCGGCGGTGAAGATCATCTGCTGCTCTTCCTCGGTCCAGTCGCGCAGGGTGTGGGCATCGTGGTTGCTGTAACCGATGAGGTCATGATCGACGTTCCAGTAGACCGTCATCAGGGCGGCGTAACCGAACTCGCCGCGCGCCGGGTTCTGCAGCTCGGCGTTGCGGCTCTCGATCATGATGAGACGCCCGTCATTGCCGTACTTCTCACGGCGAAGCGGGTAGAACGTGTTCTTCTCCAGCCACAAGACCAGGTATTTCTCCTTGTAATCCGGCAGCCAGTCCGCGCGTGCGGTGGCCTTCACGACCCAGCATTCGACCCCGCCGTCGCTGCGGTAGCCGGTGAAACTCTCGCCCATCGGCCGCAGGCTCGCGCTCGGTTTCTCGACGAAGCCCTGGCCGGGTACGTTGAGCGTGATGGTGGGGCGCGTGGACGGGAAGCGCACCGTCTCGTAGAGGATGTCGGTACCAAGCAGTTCCCACTCGAACTCCCAGGGATCGCGCCCGATGACGTCGTCGAAGGTCTGCGAGTTGTCGGGGAAGCGCTGGTCGCGGCGTGGCTCGGGCTGGCGCCGCACCCGGCGCAGCTGCGGTGAGTAGACGAAGAAGTCCATCTTGGTGCGGAAGGCCTTGTCGGTGCGGTAGGGCATCCACAGCTGCTGCGCGCCTTCGTTCTCGGGTGGAAAGATGTCGTAGAGGGTCCACTTGCTGTAGACCTCGCCGGCCTCGAGATCGTGGATGTAACCGGCCAGGCCCTCACGCCCGCCGGTCTCGACGTAGCTGACCGAAGCGCCCTGGTTGATGTAGCCGGAGCCGGTGACGACGCCGAAGACGTCGACGAGCGCGTAGTCCCAGCGCGAGATGTGCACGAACTCGGCCGAACGGTAGCCCATCTCCTCGGCCGTGAACGGCGCTTCGAAAGGGTAAGGCTCCGCCGGGATGTAGGGCAGCTCGGCCGAGCGCGGCGTCGAGGTGCGGTCATCGAACAGGGCCCTGTCCGCCTCGCTCATCTCCGCGACGCTGCGCCAGGTGCGCTCCTGCGCCGGGGCGACACTTGCCGCCGTCATGAGCGCAAGGCACGCGAGCGCGCACGTAGCGAGCGAAGAGCCGTGGGGCGCGCGCGGCGCGCAGGCACCGCAGTTGACTCGCCGGTCAATTAGGATGCCG
>JAPOKK010000131.1 GCA_029977665.1 Pseudomonadota bacterium
CGACCCAGAGATTGTTCGGATCGTGGTTCCAGTTGAAGACGTCTTCCTCGACCGGGTAGACGTGCTCGTGCATGAAGGCCTTGACCTCGTCGAGCAGGCGCCGGGTCTTGTCGTTGTAGGTGAAATCCACGTGTACTCCCCTTGAGACTGGATGTTGGAGGCGATCCGGGCATTCTAGCCGTTGCCCGGGCAGGCGACGACCTCCCCGGGCGTTGCTGCCGGCGCCGCGCCGCGGCGCGGCGTCACTCGACCAGGGCGGTGACGACGAGGTCGGCGAGGCGCTGCAGGCGTTCGACGTGCCAGGTCTCTTCCATCAGGCCGCTGGAGAGGAAGCTGAACGTGAGATCGAGTTCCGGATCGATCCAGAAGCAGGTCGAGCCCGCACCCCAGCCACAGAACGTGCGTGGACTGGAGAAATTGCTCATCGGGCCCGGCTGGATGCCTTCCCCGCGCATGAAGAAGCCGAGACCGATGCTCGCCGGCCAGGCTTCCCAGCCCCGCGTCTCGCGCGCGTAGTCGAACAGCAGGTTGCGCTTCTCGCCGGTGAAGTTCCGCGTGCAGTAGTCGAGCGTGCGCGGCGAGAGAATGCGCGTGCCGTCGAGCTCGCCGCCGTTGCGCAGCATCAACGCGAAGCGGTGCAGGTCATCGAGGCAGGTGAGATAGCCGCCGGCCGGGATCTCGCAGCCGTCCATCAGCACGACCGCGCCCACGCCGATGACTTCGTCGGGATGGAACATGCCGGGCTCGCGGTAGCAGGCCGTGACCGGCACCAGCCGTTCGACCAGGTCAGCGCGCGGCCCCATGCAGGTGTTCGACATGCCGAGCGGCTCGAAGAGGTCCTCGCGCATGATGTCGGTAAAGCTGCGTGTCGCACCTTCGGCGCGCATGATCATCTCGGCCATCACCGAGTGGGCGGCGATGATGGAATAGTTCACGACTTCCCCGGGCAGGGTCTCCGGCCGCTGCGTGGCGAGCCAGGCGGTCAGCTTGCCGATGTTGGTGATGACCTCCGGCGCGACCGCCGGAACGGCGGACATGATGCCGCTGGTGTGCGTGAGCAAGTGCCAGAGCTTGATGCCACGCAGGCCGCGGCTGCCGAACTCGGGGATCAGCTCGCACACCGGCATATCGAGGTGCAGCTGGCCCTGTTCGATGCGCGCGAGCACCACGGTGTTGGTGAACTGCTTGCCAATCGAGAACGAGACGAAGACGTCTTCCAGCGTCATCGGCCGGCCGCTTTCGCGATCGGCGTAGCCGTGCACGTCGCGGTAGACCGTCTGGCCGCGCCGCGAGACGGCGAGGGCCGCGCCGTGGTAGCGCCCGGCCTCGATATCGGCGTTGATGCGGGCCGGCAAGCGGGTGAGTCGGTCGGTATCGAAGCCGAGATCGGCGGGAGCAGTCATGTCGTCACCTCGTTTGTCGTGATGGGTGCATTCTAGAGGACGCCAGGCCCGCGCCGCGCGCACGCGACGCGGCACGGTTTGTGGCATGCTGCCGGGCTCGCCAGTGAACGATTCGAGGAGGACGCGCGGTGCACCGCAAGAGCTGCCTGCTGTTGATGTGGCTGATACTCGGTATGCAGGCCGGCGCGGCGTACGCGCTCGACATCCTGCTGACCAACGACGACGGCTGGGACTCGCCCGGCATCGAGGCCGTTGCGGCGGCGCTGCGCGCCGACGGCCACGAGGTCACCGTCGTCGCGCCGCTGGCGCAGCAGAGCGGTTCCGGGATGAAGATCACGTTCGGCGAACTGGCGCTCGTCGAGCAGCGTCCCGGGGTGTGGTCACTGGACGGCAGTCCGGCGGACGCCATCGGCGCCGGGCTCGCGTACGTGCTCGATGGCGAGGCACCGGACCTGGTCGTCTCGGGCGCCAATTTCGGCCAGAACCTCGGTAACAACGTGATGCTCTCGGGGACCGTCGGCGCGGCGATGATGGCCGTACTGCGCGGCGTGCCGGCGATCGCGGTCTCGGTCGGCCTGGACCTCGCGGAAGCCGGCGACGAGCCACGGTTTGCGAGCACGCTGGCGGCGTTTCCCGGCGCTGCGACCTTCACGGCACGTCTCGTCGCCGCGCTTGCGGCGCAACCCGAGGGCGCCCCGCTGCTGCCGGCCGGTACGATGCTGAACGTCAACTACCCGGCCCCGGCCGCGGGCGCACCGGAAAGCGTCGCCTGGGTGCCGGCGAGTCACCATGGCGGCTTCGCGATGACCTACGGCGCGGCGGAGGGCGCGGTCCGCAGCGGCATGGCGCACGACCTCGCGGGGCAGGGCGAGTCGGATACCGATACCGGCCGCTTCGCCGCCGGCGCCGTCACGCTGACCCTGCTGCGCCCCGATTGGAACCTCGGCGAAGTGCCGGCAGGCCTGGTCGAACATCTTCCGGCGGAGAAGCTGCTCGCGCCCTGAGGACGCGCCCTCAGGTGTTCGCGCGCGGCTGCGCGTGGCGCGCGGCGAGTCGTTCGCCGACGTGGTCGCCCCAGGCCGCGATCGTGATCGACGGTGGCCCACCGACCGGCTTCGGAAAGGCCGCGGCGTCGGCGACATAGAGTCCGGGGTTGTCGAACACTTCGCCTTCGGCATCGACCACGCCGTCATCGAGGCTGCGCCCGATGCAGGCGCCGCCGGTCGGGTGCACGGTGATCGGTGTGTCGAAATGGTAGATACGCCGCCCGCTCCGCTCGCCGATGAGGCGGAAGGCATCGCGGATGCGCGCAAAAATGTCGCTCTGCTCGGGCCGGTAATCGATGCGTAGCCTGCCGTTGTGTAGTGTGACCTGACCATCCTGGGCATCGGCGCCCATGCCGGCGACGAAGCTGCCGTGGCGCAGCAGGCGTGACACCCAGCGTCCCAGCGGCAGCTGGTGCGGCGGTGGCAGGGCGCCTTCGGCGATGGCCGGCCACTCGCGCCCGGCGCCGAGCGGGTCCGGTTCGGCGAGACGCACGAAACCGTGGGCGGGCAGGCTCGCGCTGAGGTCGCGCGCCGTGTCGTCGAGCTTCCAGTAGCCGAAGAAATCGCCATTGCCGCCAAAGCGCTCGCCCAATCTCGGCATCGGCGCGAGACCTCCCGCGGCGACACTCTCGAGCAGCACCTGCACGGTGTTCAGGGTGCCGGCGGCGAGCACCACGCGCGGTGCGTGGAGCGTGTCGTCGCGGCCGTCATGGTGGTTGCGCGCATGCACTTCGTAGCCCGCCGCTACGCGCGCGATGCGGCGCACTTCGTGCAAGTCGAGCACGCGCAGACCGGCCTGCATGGCCGGCGCGATGAACGCGAAATCGAGCGTCGTCTTGCCGCCGCCGGCCGAACCGAGGTTGCCTTCTTCGCCCGCTCGCGCTTCCCAGCGTTCGATACCGTCGGCGGTGCGTACCAGGCGCGGCTGACCGGGCGTTTCGGGAAAGCGCAGGCCCATGCCGAGTTCGTGGTCGGCGCCGGCGACGTCGAACGCCGGGTTGGCCCCGAAGCGCTCGGCCAGCGTGTTCGGCAGGCGGTCGTCGGCGAGCGGTTCGCGTGTCTCCATGCGCGCGAAGACGCGCGCATAGCTCGCGGCGAGCGTGGCTTCGTCGAGGCCCGGCACGATGCCATCCCACCAGGTCGGGTCGGGCGGGCGCAGGTTGAGGCCGGAGTAGACGTGACTCCCGCCACCGACGTTGGCCGAGCACACCACGTGGAGTCCGCGATCGAGGTGGATGTCGAACAGGCCGCGACGGTTCAGGGTGAGACGCCCGCCGGGCAGCCAGCGATGACGAACGCTGCGCAGCAGGCCGAGCAGCGCGCGGCGGCCGTGCGGCAGGGGCGCCCGTGCGCTGATTCCCATCGAGCGCACGGGTACCGTATCGCGCCAGGGGCCGCGCTCGAGCAGGACCACGCGCATGCCGGCTTCGACCAGGCGCAGCGCGCAGGCGGCGCCGCCGAAACCGCTGCCGATGACGATGACATCGGCAGCCGGCGCGTTCATCGCGGGAAACCGAGCGGTGGAAACGTCTCTGCAATAGTCGCATGCGAGACCATCCATTCGACCTCGATGAGACGGCTGCGGAACCGCCAGTGCCGGTCAACTCGGACGTACTCGTCATGGTAGGTGCCGGTGGCATAGAAGCCCTCGCCGGTGCCTGCCGCGACCGCGGTCGCAACGAGGTAGCACACGCCGCTGGCACGCTCGCCGTCGACCTCGATCAGGGGTGACATCACGAGATGCTTGAGATGGCGTACCCCGGCGCGGAAGTGCTCGTGGTACCACGCGTACCAGCGTTCGATCGCCGCGCGGCCGCTAAGCTCATAGTCGCCGTCGTAACGCGGGCGCAGCACCGCGTCCTCGGCGAACAGCGCGGCCACGTCGGCGGCACTGCCGCGATCGACGCGGTGACAATACGCGGACAACAGTTGCTCGATCGCGACGACGGCATCGGACATGCGTTTCTCCTCCCTTCGTGCGGCACGCGCGCCGCAAGCACAGCGACCATAGCGCGCACCGCCGGCCGTTGCCACTGCAGGCACGTGCGGCCGCGTCTGGCGAGCCGGCGCGCCGCGCGTTATGTTGAAAGGCCACCCAGGCCAGATCCCCGCGATGTCCCAGAACAGCCCGCCCGATGCCTCCCAGTCCGTAGCCGGCGATCCCCTCGCGGAACGGGAGTTCGCCCACCTCGACCGCCGCCTGCGCGACGACGTGCGCCTGCTCGGGCACCTGCTCGGGCGCGTCATCGGCGCCGCACGCGGCACCGCGTTCGTCGCGCGCATCGAGGCGATCCGCGCGCTTGCCAAGAGCGCGCGCGCCGGCGACCCCGCCGATTGGGCGCGGCTGAGCGCGACCCTCGCCGATATCCCGGCCGACGACATGGTCGACGTGGCACGCGCCTTCAACCAGTTTCTGAATCTCGCCAACATCGCCGAGCAGCACCACCTCACGCGCGAGGACCACGACCGCGCGGTGCCGTTGTCGTTACCTGACGATCCCCGTCTGCGGGAGACATTGGACTCGCTCGACATCGAACTCGTGCTGACCGCCCACCCGACCGAGGTGCTGCGCCGCACGCTGATCCAGAAGTACGACGCCATCGCGGCCACGCTCGCCGAGCGGGACCGCGCCAGCGGCGCGACCCGCGCGGGTATCGAGGTGGTGCTCGAGCGGCTCATCGCCGAGGCCTGGCATACCGACGAGATCCGCCAGGAGCGGCCGACGCCGCAGGACGAGGCGCGCTGGGGTTTCGCCGTCATCGAGAACTCCCTGTGGCATGCGCTACCGGCGGTGTTGCGCGAGCTCGACCTCGCGCTCGCGCCGCGCGGCCAGCGACCGCTCGCACCGGACGCTGCGCCGATCCGGTTCGCAACCTGGATGGGCGGCGATCGTGACGGCAATCCGCGCGTGACGGCGGCGGTCACGCGCGAGGTGCTGATGCTGGCGCGCTGGATGGCCGCCGACCTCTACCTCAAGGACGTCGAGGCGCTGCGTGCCGCCCTGTCCATGAGCCGCTGCAACGACGAACTCGCGCGCGCCACCGGCGGCGCTCACGAGCCGTACCGCGAACTGCTGCGCAGGGTGCGCGACCGGCTCGCGCGCACGCGCGACTGGGCGGCCGGCCTCGATCCGACGCCGCCGGCAGATCGCGAAGCGATCTACCTCGACACGGCCGACCTGCAGGCGCCGTTGATGCTGTGCTACCGCTCGCTGGTCGCCTGCGGCATGGCGAATATCGCCAACGGTCCGCTGCTCGACACCCTGCGGCGCGTCGCCGCGTTCGGCATCACGCTGGTGCGGCTCGACGTGCGCCAGGACGCCGCCCGCCACGTTGCGGTGTTCGACGAGCTCACCACCTACCTCGGTTTCACCCGCGGCGGTGAGGGTTACGCGAGCTGGCCGGAGGAGGAGCGCTGTCGTTTCCTGCTCGCCGAACTGGCCGGGCGCCGGCCGCTGTTCCCGCTCGATTGGCCGGCCAGCGAAGAGGTCCGCGAGGTGCTCGACACCTGCCGCGTGATCGCGGCCAACGACGGCGCCGGCATTGCCCAGTACGTAATCTCGATGGCCACCTCGGCCAGCGATGTGCTGGCCGTCATATTGCTGCTGCGCGAGTGCGGGCTGTCGCGCGCGCTGCCGGTGGTACCGTTGTTCGAGACGTTGAGCGATCTCGACGGCGCCGCCGACACCATCGACGCGCTGCTCGCGTTGCCGTGGTACCGCGAACATGTCGACGGTTACCAGCAGGTCATGATCGGTTATTCCGATTCGGCCAAGGACGCCGGCCAGCTCGCCGCCGCCTGGGCGCAGTACCGTGCCCAGGAGCGCCTGGTCGAGGTGACCCAACGTCACGGGGTACGGTTGGCACTGTTCCACGGCCGCGGTGGCGCCGTGGGTCGCGGCGGTGGCCCGGCCCAGGCCGCGATTGCCTCGCAGCCGCCGGGGTCCGTCGCCGGGTCGCTGCGTGTCACCGAGCAGGGCGAAATGATTCGCTGGAAGCTCGGGCTGCCGGCATTGGCCCAGCAAACGCTGCGGCGCTACCTCGGCGCCACGCTCGAAGCGACGCTCAATCCGCCGCCGGCGCCGCGCGCGGCGTGGCGCGAGCGTATCTCGGAGATGGCGACGAGCGCGCTGACCGCCTATCGCGCCGTGGTGCGCGAGGACCCCGATTTCGTCGAACTGTTTCGCACGCTGACGCCGGAGCAGGAACTCGGCATCCTCGCGCTCGGCAGCCGCCCGGCGCGCCGCAAGGCCAATGGCGGTATCGCCAGTCTGCGCGCGATTCCCTGGGTGTTTGCCTGGACCCAGGTGCGGCTGATGCTGCCGGCCTGGCTGGGCACGGACGCGGCGCTGCGCGAGGCGCGCGAGCACGGCCAGGCGGCGCTGCTGGCCGAGATGGCGGCCTGGCCGTTTTTCAACATGCAGCTCAACATGCTCGAGATGGTTCTCGCGAAAGCCGACGCCAAGCTCGCCGCTTACTACGCCGAGCGCCTGGTCGATGGGCCGCGCCAGGCCGCGGTCGCGCGTCTCGGCGAGCGCCTGGCGACGCTCAGCGAGGACCTGCTCGCCATCACCGGCGCGCCCCACCTGCTGGCGGGCGATCCGGAGCTGGCCGAGTCGCTCACAGTGCGCAATACCTATCTCGATCCGCTGCACCTGCTGCAGGCCGAGTTGCTCGCCCGGCGGCGCCACGACGACCATGCGCGGGAGGCCGTCGAGCAGGCCTTGCAGGTGACCATGGCGGGGATCGCCAGCGGTCTGCGCAACACGGGCTGACGGCGGCGCAGTCGGATGTCGCGGACAGGCGCCGGGGCGCGGTCATGAAGGAGCGGGCCTGGCTCGGCAGCAAGTGGCGCTGGTTGATCGTGCAGACCTTCCGCAAGGTCTGGGTACGCTCGGTTTCCTACGGACTGCTCGGCGTCGTCACCGCGCTCGGCGCGCGACCGCTCGCGGGATTCATTCCGCCAGGGGTGGGCGAGCGCATCGGCGCCCAGGCGGTCGACCAGGTCCTCGACATCCTCGCCTCGTCGATGCTCGCGGTTGCGACTTTCTCGCTCTCGATCACGGTATCCGCCTTCGCCGCAGCCGCCAGTACGGCGACGCCGCGAGCGACCCGCCTGCTGCAGGAGGACCCGACGACGCAGAACGTGCTCGCGACCTTCGTCGGTGCGTTCCTGTTCGCCCTCGTCGGTATCATCGCCCTGCACAGCGGCCTCTACGACGATGACGGGCGGCTGTTGTTGTTTGCCGGCACCATCGTGGTGGTCGGCCTGGTGGTGGCGGCACTGCTGCGCTGGATCTCGCACCTGATGAGCTTCGGACGCATGGGCGATACACTCACGCGAGTCGAGCTGGCGACCGTGCAGGCCATCGACGCTCGCGTCGCCGCGCCGTTCCTCGGTGGACAGCCGCTGCTCGGGGCACCGCCACCGGGCCTCGACCCGCTGCCGGCTGCGACGACGGGCTACGTGCAGCATGTCGACATGCAGGCGCTGGCGGCTTGCGCGGAGTCTGCGGACTCGGACCTGTGGATCGCCGCATTGCCGGGAAGTTTCGTCCATCCGACCGCACCCTTGCTGTGGTGGGCAGGGGGGGGGGGCGACGCGCGTACGGTACGTCATCTGCGTGCGGCATTCACTTGCGCCGGCACGCGCAGCTACGACCAGGATCCGCGCTTCGGTCTCGTCGTGCTGGCCGAGGTTGCCTCACGTGCCCTGTCGCCGGCCGTCAACGATCCCGGCACCGCGATCGACGTGCTCGGCAGGTTCGTGCGCGTGCTCTCGCGCTGGGACACGCCGGCTTCGCCCGAGGTGAGCTTTGCGCGGGTTCACGTGCCGCCAGTCCACGTCAGCGAACTGCTCGAAGACGGATTCCGGCCGATTGCGCGCGACGGCGCCGAGCTCATCGAAGTGCAGCGGCGTTTGCACAAGGCGCTGGGCGCACTTGCCGCGCACGCGCCCGGTGTGTTCGGTGCCGCGGCAGCGCAGGCTTCCGACGAGGCGCTGGAGCGCACCCGGGCGGCCGGACTTCTGGCGAGCGAGCGAGCCGGCCTCGAGCGCTTGAACGCGGCGCTGGCGCAATATCGTCAGCCGCGCCCCGCCGACTGAGCCGCGGCGAGTGCCACGCTGCCGCTCAGCGGCGGCGGCGCAGCAGCGGCAGCAGGGCCGCGCCCAGCAGCAGTGCCGCGGGCGGCAGTGGTACGGGTGCGGCGCGCAGGTTGACGAAGTCGGTGCCGAGCGGGTCGAGCAGGTAGTCGAGCTGCCAGTTCAAGTGACTCGGCAACAGGGCCAGGGAAAGTGCATCGAAGCTGCCGCTGATGGTCTCGGCAGCAAGCAGTTGGAAGACATCGCCGGCACCCGGTGTAAAGTCGTCGAGCAGGGTTACTTCGAGCAGGCCGCCGAGCGTGGCCGTGCCACTGACATCGACGGCGTCGTACTGCGTGCCGCGTTGGTGACCGGCCAGTTCGATGGCGAGCGTACCGCTGGTCAGGGTGTAGTCGCCGTCGATGACAGTCAGGCCCGGCGAGTCGCCAGGTGCGAGTACGCCGCCCGTCTGCACGAGATCGCCGTGGAAGGTCTCGACATCGAGCAGCCCCGCGTTGAACAGCAGGTTGCCGCCGCCGCGGGTATCGACCACGCGCGCGCTGAGCGTGCCGCCGGTGAGCGCGAGCGATTGCCCCGCAGCAATCGCAAGCGTGTCGTCGAAGGCCAGCGCACGGCCATGGCCGAGCAGCTTGTTCGTGGTGCCGAGCACGGCGTTGAGGCGGGTCGAGGAGCTGCCTAGATCGAACAGGCTGTCGGTGAAGTGCAGCGTGCCGTTGGCAAACAACACGTTACCGTCGATCGCCTGGTCGAAGTTCGCGGCGCTCGTGGTCAGCGTGCCGCCCTGGATGCGCAGGGTTCCGCGCGCGCCGCTCGTGCCGTTGCGGCCATTGGGTTCGAAGCGGGCACCCTGGCCGCCGCTGCCGCCGTCGCCGCCGCGCAGGTCGATGTTGCTCGCGACGACCAGTTCGCCGCCGGACAGGGTGATGTCGCCACCGCGACCACCGTTGCCGCCCGCGCCGCCACGGCCGTTCGAGACGAACGTACGTTCGACACCCGCGCCGCCGGTACCCCCGTTGCCGCCGCGCAGGCTGATGCCCCGGTCGGCAACGACCTGGCCGCCGCTGATGTGCAGCGTGCCGCCGTTGCCGCCGGCACCACCGGCGGCGCCGTTGGGAAAGCTGTTGTCGCCATCGCCGCCGCGGCCGCCCTGGCCGCCGGTGAGGCTGAGGGCCGCGCCCGCGATGCGGCCACCGCGGACCGCGAGGCTGCCACCGCTGCCACCCTGGCCGCCCGGATTGAGAACCACGATGGCGTCGTTGCCGGCGCGGCCCTCGAGCGCGATGCGCGCACTGACGAGCGCGCCGCCGCTGAGTTCGATGGAGCGGGCCGCGATGCCGTGCGCGGCGTTGACGACGCCGTCGACGCGCAGTTCGCCGCCAGGGCCATTGCCGCGCGCGATGCGTCCGACCTCGAGGTAGCCGTTGCCGACGATTTCAATCAGCCCGTCGTTGACGAGTGTACTGTCGGCGCCGGCGAAGACGAACTGGGCGCCGTCGAGCAGGATGTTGCCGCCGGCCTCGTTGACGAAGCTGTCGCCGTCGATCAGCGCGGCGGGCGCTCCGGACATGTCAACGCGTTCGAGACGGGCGCCGCTGCGCAGGGTCAGCGCGCCGCTGTTGCGCACCAGGGTTTCCAGGCCGAGGAAACCGGCCTGCGTACCCTCGATGAGGACGCTGGCGCGGTTCTCGTGGATCCCGGCGACGGCTGCGCTATCGAAGCCGGCGCGGTAGTGTGAGAAATCGATCAGGCCGGGCGTGATGGTCTCGCTGCCGTCAGCGCCGGTGGTGACGCTGTCACGCACGATCCACGAGCGTCCGCCGAGCAGCACGTGGCCGCCGCCGGCGCTGCGGCCGAGGAACGCCGGGCCGCTGCCAGATACGGCGTCGAGGCCGCCGCGCTCGGCAATACGCAGCGTGCCGCCGTTGACCTCGATATCACGGCGGTGCGTCGTCCCGTCGCTCTGCATCACGTCGCCGCCGGCAACCTGCAGGCGGCTGGTCGTGGTGTCGACGTCGAATTCCTCGCCGACGCGCACGACACCGCCGTTGATGAGCAGGGCGCCATTGACGATGAGCGTGGCATTGGTGTCGACAAAGGTCTCGCCACCGCGGTTCTCGTAGTTGCCGACCGTGTGGAAGCGTTGGCCCTGGGCCAGGCGCAGCCGCCCGCGGTTGACCTCGACGGTGTCGAAGTAATCGAAGCTGGCCCTACCGGAGAGCAGCACGTCGGCGTCGTTGTAAACGAGGCGCGTGTCGAGCTGACCGATGTCGCTGCGCACGACGACTTCGCCGGTATTCGCGTCGATCACCTCGTCGAAAGCGAGGTCGGCGAAATTCTGCGCATTGCCGAAGACCTCGTTGACGCGCACGTCAATCGCCGCAACCCCGGAGGTGAGCTCGGTGACCGTGCCGGTGTTGTTGAAAATGCCGGATTCTCCGATCAGCTCCCAGGTGCCGCCGGCGAGGCTCGCGCCGCCTTCGCTGTAGTCGACGATGTCGACGTCGAAGGCGAACAGCGCGCCACCGTATACGCGCACGGTGCCGTTGTTGGTCAGATCGACTGGCTCGATCGTCGGTGGCCCTGGTGGCGGGCATTGTCCGGCGGGGCAGTTCGGGCGCAGCGGACGCAGCGAAGTGGTGCCGGACAG
>JAPOKK010000205.1 GCA_029977665.1 Pseudomonadota bacterium
CGCATGTTTTTTGCACAAAAAGCTGATTTCAAAAAATGCGCGCTGCCCGCTCGGCACGGGGGGCATCGCAGGACCTGCCGGCTGTCTCGTTCAGCGTATCCCCGGGCGTGGGCGCGCCGTCCGCTCAGCCGATCGAACTCGACGATTCCTCGGCTTCGGCGAGCTTGCGCGAGTTGCGCATGTTGCGAAACACCAGCGGGCGGGCCGCCGCGTCGGCGTCGCTCAGGCTCTCGATGCGGGCGACGTCGGCGAGCAGGGCGCCGTGATGCGGCGACTTGTCACATACCGGGTCGGTGGCCGTGGCATCGCCGGTGAGCATGTAGGCCTGGCAGCGGCAGCCGCCGAAATCGCGCGTCTTCTCCGGACAGCTGCGGCACGGCTCGGGCATCCAGTCGAAGCCGCGGAAATGGTTGAAGGCTTCCGAGTCGTACCAGATTTCGCGCACCGAATGATCGCGCACGTTGGGAAAGCTCAGGCCCGGCAGGGAACTCGCGGCATGGCAGGGCAGGGCGCTGCCGTCCGGCGCGATGGTGAGGAACACGGCACCCCAACCGTTCATACAGGCCTTGGGACGGTTCTCGAAATAGTCCGGCACGACGTAGATGATCTTCATGCGATCCTTCATACGTGCCTGGTAGTCGTGCGCAATGGCCTCGGCGCGCGCGAGCTGGGCGCGGGTGGGCAAGAGCGCATCGACGTTGACCCGCGACCAGCCGTAGTACTGCGTGCTCGCGAGCTCGACGTAGTCGGCTTCGAGCTCGATCGTCATGCGGATGATGTCCTCGATCTGGTCGATATTGCGCCGGTGCAGGACGATGTTCAGGACCATCGGGTAGCCCTGAGCCTTGACCGCACGTGCCATCTCGACTTTGTGGCGAAAGCTCGCCGTGCCGCCAAGCAAATTGTTGAGCTCCTCGTCGCTGGCCTGGAAACTGATCTGGATGTGATCGAGGCCGGATTCCTTGAAGCGCGCGACGCGCTCGACGTCCATGCCGACGCCCGAGGTGATCAGGTTGCTGTAGTAGCCGAGCCGGCGCGCCTCGGCGATCAGCGTTTCGAGATCGCGTCGCACCAGCGGTTCGCCGCCGGAGAATCCGAGCTGCATGGCGCCGAGTTCGCGCGCCTCGCGCAGCACGCGCAGCCAGTCATCGGTCTCGAGTTCCTGCTGGTAGCGCGCGATGTCCAGCGGGTTCGAGCAGTACGGACACTGCAGCGGACAGCGGTAGGTCAACTCCGCGAGCAGCCACAGCGGCTTGCCCGAGATGTCAGACAGTGATCCAGCCATTCTCGCGAGCCTGTTCGAGGAAGGCGATGACGTCGGCATCGAGGTCGGCGCCGGCGAAGGCGGCCTTGAGTTCGGCGATGATGGCCGCGACGGACCGCTCACCGTCGACGCGCTTGAGGATTTCGCCGGCGCTGCCGCTCAGGCGCACCATGCCCTCCGGGTAGAGCAGCACGTGGCAATCCTGCGCCGGCTCCCACTGGAAGCGGAACATCGGCTTGATTGCCGGTACGCTCTCCGGCTTGAACTCGCTCATGCGTCCTCCGGGCAGGAATGGTAGGGCGGCATGTCGTTCATATACGCCATCCACATCGCATCGAGCATGCTCCACAGCACGTCGAGCTTGAATTGCAGGATGTTCAACGCGTACTCCTGCTCGTGACGCTGCGTGAAATGCTCGAGCGTGACCTGCAGGCCGTGTTCGACGTCACGGCGCGCCTCCGAGAGGCGCTTACGGAAATAGTTGTAGCCCTGCGCCTCGATCCAGGGATAGACGTCGGGCCAGTTGTCCAGGCGGCGCTGGTGAATCGTCGGCGCAAAGAGTTCGGTCAGCGAGGAGCAGGCGGCTTCCTCGAACGTCGCCGCGCGGGCGAAGTTGACGTAGGCATCGACGGCGAAGCGCACGCCGGGCAGCACGTGGCGCTCGTCCAGCAGCTCCTCGCGCGTGAGGCCGACGGCATCGCCGAGCTGCAGCCAGGCCTCGATGCCGCCGTCCGCGCCGCCGGTGCCGTCGTGGTCGATGATGCGTTGTACCCACAGCCGCCGTGCCTCGCGATCGCGGCAGTTGGCCATGACGGCGGCATCCTTGATCGGAATGCTCGTCTGGTAATAGAACCGGTTCGCGACCCAGCCGCGGATCGCGGCGGGCTCGAGCTCGCCTGCGTTCATGCGGACCTGGAACGGGTGGTGAATGTGATAGAGACGTTCTTTCGCGCGCAGGCGGCGCTCGAATTCATCGCGCGGCCAGGCCGGTTGCTGCGACTTGGCGGGCTTCCTGACAACCAGTTGGACCACGGGAAATGAACTCTCCGAGACGTCGGACGGGCAGGCGCATGGCGCGTGCCGGGGCGATGGAGCCGGGGTCGCTCACGCGACCCCGGAACGAGTACATTAACGATTGTTGATGTACATCGTCACTTCGAAAACAAGACGGATGTCGCTGTATGACGGGGTCTGCCACTGCATGGGATTGCCTCCTCGATGATGGCATCGATGATGCCATCTATGATGGTTGAACAGCGCGACTACGAGAGTCGCCGCGGCGCAGCCGCGCCGCATCTAGCCGGATGCAGTTTGCGTGCCATAAGAGAGCGCCGCAGTGCCGGTAAACGGGAATGAACGGGCATGAGAAACAAGAACTTGCACAATCGGTGGACGACCTGCAGGGTTGCTGGCAGCGCGCTGCGCGGGGACGCGGATGCTGGCAGCCAACGCCATGGTTGATATGAACCGCTCGCGAGCGCCACGGCCGGTTCGCGCACGAACGAGGCGGAGACGGTGATTTACGAAGGCATCATCACGACGACCAATGCGGACGGTTCCGCGCACGTCACGCCGATGGGCTTCCGGCGCCGCGACGACGGCCTCCACGTTGCCCCGTTTCGTCCCTCGCAGACGCTCGACAATCTCATCGCGCGGCCTCACGCGGCGATGAACCTCGTCGATGACGTGCGCGTCATTGCCGGTTGCCTCACCGGTCGGCGCGACTGGCCGGTGGTCGCGGCAACCGGGATCCCGGGCTGGCGCCTGGCGGACTGCCTCACCCACCTCGAGCTTGCCGTCACCGCGCACGAGGACGACGCCGAGCGCCCGCGCTTTCGGCTCGCCGTGCTGGGCGAGTACACGCACCGCGCGTTCCGCGGTTTCAACCGTGCGCAGGCAGCGGTTCTGGAGGCGGCCATCCTCGCTTCTCGCCTCGACTTCATCGATGCGGACAAACTTGCCAGCGAAATGGCATATCTGCATATTGCGGTGAGCAAGACGGCGGGGGAGAACGAGCGTACCGCCTGGGGATGGCTGGTCGACGCGATTGCCGCGCACCCGCGCCACGGCCTCGACCGCGCACGGCTTGCGGTCGCCTGAACGTCTCACCGCGCCGTCGCTGTAGCGTCGACCTGTCGCTCAGCCCGCCCGCCGTCCGGCAGAACAAGTCACAGCCCGAGGAGTCCACCGACATGAGCCTGCTGCTTGCCAGCGTCAGCGACGTGTTCGAAGCCGAAGTCGCACTGGCCGCCGGTGCGAGCTGGATCGACGTCAAGGATCCGGTCGCCGGCGCACTCGGCGCCGCGACGCCGGCCGTCATTGCCGCCGTCGCGACGGCGGTCGGCGGCCGCTGTCCGGTGAGCGCGACCATCGGCGATTGCTGGCACGAACCCGGGGCAATCGCGGGTCGTGCCGCAGCGCTCGCCGATTCGGGCGTCGATTACGTCAAGGCCGCACTGGCCGCGCGCGATGTCACCCCGGCGACGCTGGCGGCGCTTCGCGCGGCGACGCGATCGTGCCGGTCCCTCATTGCCGTGTGCATGGCTGAGGAGCCGCCCGCACCGCAGGACATCGCGCGGCTGGCCGACGCCGGGCTGGCCGGTATCATGCTGGATACTGCCGACAAGCACGGTGCGCGCCTGACCGAGCTGCTGGAGGTGCGCGCACTCGAAGATTTCGTCGCCGCGGCGCATGCGCGGAGCCTGTTATGCGGGCTCGCCGGGCGGCTGCGCCGCGAGGACATCGCCGTGCTCGCACCCTGTGGCGCCGATTACCTCGGCTTTCGCAGCGCACTGTGCGAGCGGCAGGAACGCACGGCGCGCGTCAGCGAGCGCGCGGTGCGCGACGTGGTGGCGGCCATGCGGGCCGCCTTTCCGATCGAACAACCGACGATGGCAGCGAGGTAGCGACATGGGCTGGAGAGAACGCAAGCACGAAGAGGTCTACAGCGAGGCCGAGATCAACGAGCGGCTGGCCGAGGAGTTGCCGCAGTGGACCTACCAGGACGGCTGGATCCGGCGCAAGTACAAGACCTCCGGATGGAAAGCGACGTTGATGGTGGTCAACACCGTGGGTCACCTTGCCGAGGCCGCCTGGCACCATCCCGACCTCACGGTCTCCTACGCCTTCGTCAACGTGAAACTGATGAACCACGCGGCGAAAGGCGTCACGGCGAAGGATTTCGAACTCGCGCGCAAGATCGAGGAGGTCGTCATGTGGCAGCCGGGCGCGGATTCGGGCTCGGCGCTCGAAGGCACGCCGGACGACGCGCGCTTCAAGTACATCAAGTACGACTGAAGGGCAGATACGGCCGAACGTGGGCGTTCGCGCGCTGACATGTGCGCGAGGCCCACCACGAAGCGGGAGGCATCCCGCGCACAGGGGGAGACATGACCAGGCAGATATTGCTCAACGCATTCGACATGAACACGCCCAGCCACCAGTCGAACGGGCTGTGGCGGCACCCGCGCGACGAGAGTCATCGCTACACCTCGATGAAATACTGGCAGGATCTCGCGCGCACGCTGGAGCGCGGCTTGTTCGACGGCATCTTTCTCGCCGACGTGACCGGACTCTACGACGTCTACGGCGACAGCCCCGAGACCGCGCTGCGCGCCGCGACCCAGGTGCCGACGAACGATCCGTTCACCCTCGTGCCGGCGATGGCCGCGGTCACCGAGCATCTCGCGTTCGGCGTCACCGCCTCGATCCCCTACCTGCACCCGTACTCGTTCGCGCGGCTCGTGTCCTCGCTCGATCACCTGACCGACGGGCGCATCGGTTGGAACGTCGTCACGGGCTACCTCAACAGTGCCGCCAAGGGCGCCGGTCTCGCGCAACAAACCGCGCACGATACCCGCTACGACATCGCGCACGAATTCATGGAGGTCGTCTACAAGTTGTGGGAAGGCAGCTGGGAGGACGGCGCGGTCATCCGCGATGCCGCCAACGCGGTCTACACCGATCCGGCCAAGGTGCATCGCATCACCCATGACGGCGAGTATTTCGCGCTCGACGCGATCCACCTGTGCGAGCCCTCGCCGCAGCGCAGTCCCGTCATCTACCAGGCCGGCACCTCGCCCAAGGGGCAGCAGTTTGCCGGCACCCATGCCGAATGCGTGTTCGTCGCCAACCACAGCCGGCAGACCGTCGCGCAGTACGTCGAGTCGCTGCGCGGCCTCGCCGTGGCGCAGGGGCGCGCGGCCGACGACGTCAAGATCTTTGCGCTGCTCGCGGTCGTCCCCGGCGAGACCGATGCCGAAGCCCAGGCCAAGCTCGCCGAGTACCAGAGCTACGGCATCCGCGAGGGCGGGCTGGCACTGATTTCGGGCTGGACCGGTCTCGACATGGCCGGCTGTGATACCCACGCCTACATCGAGCACCACGAATCGGAAGGCATTCGTGCGATGGCCTCGTCGTTGTGCGCGCGCTCCATCGACGAATGGGCCGACTACCTCGTCGTTGGCGGCGCAGCACCGGTCGTCGCCGGCTCGCCGAAGACCGTCGCCGACGAGATGGAAGCGTGGATGGACGAGACCGGCATCGACGGTTTCAACCTTGCCTACACCGTCGTGCCCGAGTGCATGACCGAGTTCGTCGACCTTGTCGTACCCGAACTGCAGCGCCGCGGGCGCTACAAGACCGCATACACGCCGGGCACGGCGCGCGAGAAGTTGTTCGGCAAGGGGCCGCGACTGGCCGCGCCACACCCGGCGGCGAGCTTTCGCGTCGGTGCCGGCGGCACCAAGGGGCAGGCCGCCTGAGGGCGACGCCGGTGTTGCGGCGCAACTGATCGCGACGAGGTGCCATTCATGTCTGCGACGCTACCTGCCGCCGACCATGCCATGCTGCGTTCCTTGTCTGCGGGGCAACCCTGGCAGTGGCTGCGGCGCGGCTGGCGCGATTTTCGTGCCGCGCCGCTGGTCGGTGCCGTGCACGGTGCCGTGCTGGCGGCTTTTGGTGCGGCACTGCTGCTGCTGGCAGGGGATCGCTTCTGGTTGCTGGCGAGTGCTTTCTCGGGCTTTCTCATCGTTGCGCCGGTGCTGGCCGTCGGTCTCTACGCGGTCAGCCGAGCGCTCGAGCGCGGCGAAGCGGTCGGATTCGCACTGGTCCTGCGCACCTGGCTGAGCTGGCGCGGCGTTGAGCGTCACGACTGGCGCCTGGTCTGCTTCGGCCTGCTGCTCGGCCTCGCCGGCACCGGCTGGGTGGTGACTTCGGCCTCGCTCATCACGCTACTTGCGCCACAACCGATCGAGGCGCCCCTCGATTTTCTTCGCCACGTGGTGCTCGCGCGCGAAGGCTTTCTGTTCGAACTGTGGCTGGCGCTCGGCGGCGTGCTCGCGGCGCCGGTGTTCGCCTCGAGCGTGATCACGCTGCCCCTGCTGCTCGAGCGCCGTATCGGCGTGCTGGACGCCGTGCTGACGAGCTGGCGCGCGGTGCTCGCGAACCCCTTGCCGCTGGCCCTGTGGGCGGCCCTGTTGATGGGTGCCACGCTGCTCGGCCTGGCCAGCCTGCTGCTCGGCCTGGTGATCGTGGTGCCGGTGCTCGGCCACGCGAGCTGGCATGCCTACCGCGACACGGTGGATGCCACGGCGCTGCCCCTGCGCGAGCCCGCGCAACCCGCATGAGTAATACCATCTTCGGTTTCACCGAGGCGGAGATTGCGCACTTCGGCCTGACCGTCGGCGTCGGCGCGTTCATGCTCTACATGCTGTTCATCATCGTGCAGCTTGCGCGCGAATCGAACGCCGGGCGTTTCGGCACCTTCGTGCTGCTGCTCGCGCTGGGCTTCGGCATGCTCGGCTTCATCGCCAAGACCATTCTTCAATGGTGGCTGGAGAAGTAGCGGCGCAGGCGCGGGTATCGACGGGGCTCTTGGCCGGGGCAG
>JAPOKK010000025.1 GCA_029977665.1 Pseudomonadota bacterium
CATCCCGGCCAGGGCCGGCGACCAGCCCCGACGCCGGCCTGCGATCAAGTTTCGGCATCGCCGTCCGCTACCAGAGAATCGATTGAATCGCGCTTCGCGCGTTCCCCCGTGACCACCCCATGCTGCCTGCCCTGTCCCTCCACATGCTCCGCCTGAGCGCCGCACGCGATGGCCATGCACTGGCGCGCGCCTACCTCGACGCCGCGCGCGAACTGCTCGATGGCGACGAGACCATGCTGCTCGAAGTCTACATGCCGCTGGATGCCGTCAGCGGCACGCGCACGCTGCGCCCGGGAGAGACCATTGTGCGCCGCTTCGACGGCCAGGCCGGGGCCGCCGGCGCGCGCCGCCCCGTCGACCTGCACGGCGTGCATGCAAGCATCGCGCAGCGCCGGGCACTCGAACTCGCCGCCGACGACGCACGTCCGGCGCGCCTGCTGCTGCCCATCGCCGGCGAGGGCAACCCGTGCCGCGTGCTCGCCATCGACAACCCCGCGGGCACGCCGGAGGCGCGCGTCGCGCTACTCCAGCTGAGCGAGATCTTCGCCAACCAGAGCGCGCTAATCGACCAGCGCGAACGCGACGCGCTGACCGGCCTGCTCAATCGGCAGGCACTCACCCAGCGCTACATGCAGATGCTGGGCACCCCGGCCGCGAGCCCCTGCGGCGGAGCGCAGCAACTCTGGCTGGCGGTCCTCGATCTCGACCACTTCAAGCGTATCAACGACCGCCACGGGCATCTCATCGGCGACGAAGTGCTGCTGCACATGGCGCGCCTGATGGAAAGCACGTTCCGCTACACCGATGCCCTGTTCCGCTTCGGTGGCGAAGAGTTCGTCATCCTCATGCATGGCGACGCGGCGGCCGCGGCGCAGGTGTTCGAGCGCTTCCGGCGAATCGTCGCTGGGCATGCCTTCCCGCGCGCCGGTAACGTCACGGTGAGCATCGGTTACACGGGCGTCGCCGCCGACATGCCGCCACCGGTCGCCCTGGACATCGCCGATCGCGCGCTCTACGCGGCCAAGGGCGGTGGCCGCGACCGCGTCGTGCGCGGCCGCGGCACCGGCGGGCCTCGGCGTGTCGGCGAAGTCGAGATGTTCTGACACGCCGCAGACGCTCGAGACTCCCTATAATCGGGCAAAATCCACCAGGGGAGGAGACGGGTGCGATATCTGGCCGCATGGGGCGTCGCGCTGCTGCTGAGCGCAGCGACACACGCCGGAGAAGACGAGGCGCGTGCCGCGCTCGCGCCGATCGCGGACGCGGACTGGAGCCGCGCGCACGCCGCGCACCTGCTCGAGCGTGCCGGCTTCGGCGGCACGCCGCGCGAGGTAGACCGTATCGCCGCACTGGGACCGCGTGCCGCGGTGCGCCAGCTGGTGTATTTCGAAGGCGCCGCGGCAGATACCCTGCCGCCGTTCGAGCATTCGGGCATCTTCGATGAAGGTCTCGACCCCTTCCCGCCCAGCCGGCCGGCTACCACCAAGCTCGCCGCCGAGACCGGCGAGGCGCTCGGCATCAAGGTCCGCAGCGGCGGCAACCGGCCCATGCAGCCCATCGTCAACAAGTTCTTCTACTGGCTGCGCGCGAGTCGCCTCGAGACCGACCGCGTCGCCCAGTGGTGGGCCGAACGCATGTTGCGCTCGCCGCGGCCACTCGAAGAGAAGATGGCGCTGTTCTGGCACGGACATTTCGCGACCAGCGAAGACAAGGTACGCGACTACCGCAAGATGCTGCAACAGCTCGAGCTGTTCCAGCGCGCCGGCCTCGGCAACTTCCGCAGCCTCCTCGTCGCCGTGGCGCAGGACCCGGCCATGCTCGCCTATCTCGATGCCGGCGTGAACGTGAAGGGCTCGCCGAACGAGAACTTCGCGCGCGAGATCATGGAACTGTTCACGATGGGTGTGGGCAACTACAGCGAGCACGACATCCGCGAGGCGGCGCGCGCGTTCACTGGATGGAATTTCGTCGGCACCGAGTTCCACGTCGATCCGGCCAAGCACGACGACGGGCCCAAGACTTTCCTCGGCGAGACCGGCAATTTCGACGGCGTCGAGATCATCGATCGCATCCTCGCCCATCCCGCGACGCCCGCGTTCATCGCCGCCAAGCTGTATCGGTTCTTCGTCCGCGAAGACCTCGATCCCGGGCTCCGGGCCGCCCTCGCCGACGAACTCGTCGCGCTGGACTACGAGCTCGCGCCGTTCCTCGAGAAACTGTTCCTCTCGCGCGACTTCTATGCCGACGCCTCGCGCGGCACGCGCATCAAGAGCCCGGTCGAGTTCGTCATCTCGACCTACCGCAAGCTCGGCCTCACCAACCTGCCGGGCGCGCCCGACTTCAACCTCGTCACCGGCGCGCTCGGTCAGCGCCTGATGCATCCGCCGACGGTCGCCGGCTGGAGCTACGGGCGCAGCTGGATTACGCCGAGCCTGCTCATCGAGCGCGGCAATTTCGCCCTCGACCTGGCGTTTCCCGACATCGAGTTCATCCCCGAGGATCGCTACCCGGTCTACCCCACGGGCGAGGAGATCCGCGCCGTGCACCGACGACTTCGTGCCGGCGCCGACATGACCACGGCAACGCGCCCGGTCGAAGCCGGCATGAGCGAGGACGGTGACATGATGACGGCGATGTCCAACCAGGTCGATCGCGAGGAAGCCTTCAACACCCGCTATGGCAGCTATCGCGGCTGGCAGATGGCGATCGAGCGGGTCAAACCGATCGAACGCGATCTCGCGCCGCTCGATCTGACGCACATGGTGCTCACAGCCGAACTCGCCACGCCGCTTGCGGTCGTCGACCATTTCGTCCACCGTTTTCTTTCCGTGCCGCTCACCGAGGACACGCGCCACCTGCTCGCCGACGCCTTCGAGCGCGAGCTCGGCAGCGCCGACGTGCTGGCCAACGCAACATCGCTCGAAGAGCCGCTGCGCGTGCTGCTGCACCTCGTGCTGAGCCGGCCCGAATACCAGCTGGGGTGATGTCATGACCACGAGACGCCATTTCATCCAGGGCAGTGCCGCGGTCGGCGCGGCCGCGCTGACGTCGGCGTTCGCACCGCGGCTGCGCGCGGCCGGCGACGAACGCATCCTGGTCGTGTTCGAACTCTCGGGCGGAAACGACGGACTCAACACCATCGTGCCCTACGCGGACGATACCTATTACCGGTTGCGGCCGAAAATCGGCCTGCGACGCGACGAGCTGCTCGTGCTCGACGAGCACTACGGCATGAATCCAGGCCTGGCCGGCATGCACCGACTGTGGCAGGAAGGGAATCTAGCCATCGTGCACGGCTGCGGTTACGAGCACCCCTCCTACTCGCACTTCACGTCGATGGCCTACTGGCACACCGCGTCGCCCAACTCGGGCGATGCCTACGGCTGGGTCGGCCGCCTCGCCGACGCGTTGGAACCCGAGCCGCGAGCGAATTTCCTGATCAACATCGACAGCGCACAGTCGCTCGCCGTGAACAGCCGCGTGCATACGCCGGTGGTGTTCGACGAACCCGAGCGCTTCCAGCGCCTGGCACTGGCGCGCGAGCGGGAGGTGCTCGAGCGTGTCGCACCGGGCGGCTCGGGAAACCCGGCGCGCGACTATCTCAACATGGTCGCCGCAAGCGCGAACGATGCCTCGACCCGGGTACGCGAAGCCTGGCGCAACTACGAATCACCGGTCGATTACGGCCTGCTGCCGGCGCAACTCGACAAGGTCGCCGCCTGCATCGGCGCCGGCCTGCCGGCGCGGCTCTACTACCTCGCCTTCCGCAACAACGCGTTCGATACCCACGTGCAGCAGCGCGACCTGCACCAGCGCCTGCTGACCTATGCCTCCGATGCCGTGGCCGGCTTTCTCGCCGACCTCGAGCGCCTCGGCGCGGCTGACCGCGTGGCCGTGCTGATGTTCTCCGAGTTCGGTCGCCGTGCCGGCGAGAACACCAACCTAGGCACCGATCACGGCACCGCCAACGTGATGTTTCTTGCCGGCCAGCCCGTGCGCGGCGGCCATTACGGCGCGCCGCCCGACCTTACCGAGCTCGACGACACGGACAACCTGCGCCACACGACCGACTTCCGCCGCGTCTATGCCACCGCGATCGACGGCTGGATGCAGCCCGGCACCAGCGAGACGGTGCTCAAGGGTCGTTTCGATCCGTTCCCGGTGTTCGGCTGACGCCTCCGCCCTGCCGGCTGCACCCCGGGGCGCGGCCGCGGCTGGCAGCCGGCGACGCGTCACCGGGCATGTTCAGAAGTAGAACGTGATGTCGGCGTAGCCGTAGGCGGTATCGCCTTCGCCGGTCGCGTTAGGCGCGGTATCGAGGAAGCTGCCGTTGAGGAACAGCGCACCACCCGCCTCCAGGCGCACGCTTTGCGGCAGCAACCAGTAGCGTCCGCGCAACTCGATCTGGTGCCCGGCGAAGCTGCTGCTCGCGCCGCTCGCGTCGCGCACGCCGCTCAGCCCGAGGCTGTCGCGGTCGGAGTCCAGCCACACGGCGCGCCAGGTCATCATCGCATCGGCGCGCGCGTTCGGCGCGACTTCGATGCGCAACCCGGGTGAATTGAGGTTCGAACGGATGAGGTGGGTAAAGATCGAGGTTGGACCGAGATCGCCGCGCACCGGGCCGTAGAGGCCATCGAAGCGGCCGTAATCGCCGTCGTTGGGATCGTCATCACCCGACGCGTAGTCGTATTGCAGCGACAGGCGCGGCGACCACGGCAACGCGAACAGGCGACCGAGCTCGGCGTGCAGGTAGCTGGCGAAGACGTCGAGATCGCGACGGTCCAGCGGCGAGGCGCTCGCACGCGCCTCGCCCGTCTGGACGCCACCCTCGATGTCGAAATCGAGCTGCCCGCTGGCGCGCGGGCGGAACAAGCGCGAGCCGAACGTGACGATCTGGCGATTCTGAGTCTGGTGCTGCCAATCACCGTCGCGCTCGTGCAGACCGAGCACGAAGCCCTCGAGCGACGTGTCGCGCACGAGTGGGTAGCGGTAGTGCATGCCCAACAGCTGGGTATCAAAGCTCTCGCGATCGAACTCGACCTCGTTGTCGAGCACGCTGGCGCGGTCGAGCGGCAGGCGGCTGTGCGGCAGGAGGTACATGAACGTCAGGCGATCGTCGTGCCGCCCGCCAAGTTCGAGCTTTGCGCCGGTGAAGGCGTTAGGCATGTTGCGAAACAGGTTGCGCCCGATGAGCCGGCCCGCGCCGAGGTCGAACATCATGCGGCCGAGCATCAGGTCGACGTTCTCGACCGGCCCGTCGAGTCCGTCGAAGTGCACGCCCAGGTAGGCTTGTGCGAGTTCGGCGGTGTCGACCAGGTTGCTGTCGGCCGCGCCACCCGGATCGGTCAGGTAGGCACGCGCATCGATCAACTCACCGACCACGCGCCAGCGCTCGCCGCGCGCCGCGAGGCGCACGCTGGTGTAGAGACTGAGTGCCTGGTCGCCCCCCTCGTGGCCGGCGCGGAACTGGTCATCGAGCGTCTCGTAGCGCGTGCGGTGAACGAGATCCAAGCTCAGCCATGCGGGCAGCCCGATGGCCGACTGGAGCTGCTGGGGTGCGGCTGCAACGGCGCCGGCAAAGAACGCGGCAGCAAGCAGCAAGAGCAATGAAAACAATGGCTTGAACGGGTTCATGAAGGATATTTTCCTGGCAAGATCGAGGTAGCGCGCCCGCGCGCAACGGGCGCGTCCGGTTTGCGGTCATCCGGGCAGCAGGCCGAAGGCGAATGCGAAGGCGGAGACCATCAGGCCGAACGTGACGGTCAGCTCGCGCGGCCGCAAATCGCTCGGTTGCGCACGCCCCGCCGCGCCCTGAAACAGGTACAGGTACATTTTCATCATGGTCATCGCATTCAGTGCGCCGCTGACGACGACCAGCGTGGTCGGCACCGCCGCACCCGCGAACGCGCCGCGCAGCACGAGATCGGAAGCAACGTAGCCGAGCGTGAGCGGCAGGCCAGCGCTGACCAGGCCGAGCACGAGGAAGGCATTGGCCAGACGCGGCCAGGACTCGTAACAACCCTGTGGCCGCACGAGACTCAGCGCGGTACCCAGGCGTGCCTCGAGCGCACCGAGCAACAGCACGAAGCCGGTACTCGCCGTCACCACGGTCAAGAGCACGAAGGTACCACCGACCACCGCCGCCTCTCCGGTACTGAACTCGGCGAAGCCGCCGACCGCGAGCTGGCTCGCGACGATGCAGGCCGCGGCGCGCCGCGCGTCACGCTGGGAAACGGCGAGCAGCGAGTTGATCAGCGCGGCGAGCGCGAGCAACCACGACACGTTCGCTTGCACCGCTTCCGGTACCGCGGCGACCGCCGACTCGAGCACCGAGGCCTGCAGGATGACGACGCCGGCGAAGAGATTGAGCGGCAAGGCCTGTGCCAGGCGCAGGTACCACGCATGCAACGGCGGTGCGGCGACGAGCGTGAGCAGCCACAATCCGGCCGCGAAGCCACTCGCCGTATCGAGGCCAAGCGCCACGGCGGCAAGCACGCTGAGCAGCCCGGGAAGGAATACCAGCAGGGCCGCCGCCTCGCACCCGTGCCGCGAGTACGCGAGGCTCGCCGTGGCAGCGGCGAAGCCTACCAGCGGTAGCGCGCACACCAGCCACGGTGACGCGGCAAACGGCACCGCGGCGGCCGTCGCCACCAGCACGCAGAGCACGGCGAGGTCGTAGCGCGACATGCGCAGGACCGGCGACAGAGCCAACGCGACCACGCCGCTGCCAAGCGCGGCAAACGCGATGACGCGTGCCGAGAGCCACGGCAGCTCGGGTGTCAGGGCAAGCGTCGAGCGCTCGGGCAGGTGGAGCAGCAGCCCCACGCCGACCACGAGCGTCGCGGTCGCCAGCGCGCCCGTCGCGGCGCGTCGGGCCACCACCCGATCAGGGGCCAGCACCGAGAGCAGCGCCCCCAGCATGGCGCAGGTAATGCCGGCAGTGAGCATGAGGTCAGGATACATGGGCTTTCTCCTCGGCGCGCAGGCGCCTCCGGCCGCGCGGCAGCACGGCAAGCAGTCGACGCGCAAGGCAGCCGGACCAGCGCTGCTCGACGGCGTCGAGGCGGCGCAGTCCGTCGAGCAACGTGCCGAGCAGTCGATCGGTCAGCACGGCGTCCAGGCCACCGCGTTCCAGCGCATGCCGGTAGACGCGCGGCAGGGTCAGCCAGCGGTTGCTGCCGCTGTCCAGATCGGCCGCGTGCGAGACGTGGTGTCCGAGCATCTGCTCGAGGTGATGACGGTCGTGCAGCAGGCTCGGCGCGCGCAGTATCTGCAACGTCCGGTACCCGGCGTGCCCGATGATGTGCAGCAGCGCGAGCAGGTGCAGACCGAGACCGATCTCCGCCATGATCAGCCCGACCTGGGTGACCGAACCGTAGGCCAGCATGCTCTTGATGTCGGTCTGCACGCGACCGACCAGGGCACCGTGGGCGGTCGTGGCAAGGCCGATGACGATCAGTGCGCCGCCAATCAGCGGCGAGGCGTGCACCTGCTCGTGGCAGCGCAGTAGCAGGAACGGCCCCAGGTGCACGGACAGTGCACCGTAGAAGATCGCGCTCGACGGTGTCGGTCCTTCCATCGCCCGCGGCAGCCAGCCCGAGAACGGCACCTGCGCCGACTTGCCCATCGCGGCGAATACCAGTGAGAAGCCGATAAGCAGGGCCAGTCCGGCGGCGGCACGCTGCGGCATGCCGAGCCAGGCGGCGCCCTCGGCGCGCACGAAATCGGCGTCGCCGAAGTTCACGTGCAAGCACACGATGGCGAGCACCAGCCCGACATCGCAGGCGCGATAGGTGACGAACGCGCGCAGCGCGTTACGTACCGGCCCCGGGCGCTGGTTGAAGAACGCGATGAGCAGCGTCGAACTGATACCGACCAGTTCCCAGCCGATCAGCAGCATGTCCAGGCTGCCGGCGAGCGAGACCAGGGCGAGACCGGCGGCGAACAGCATGAGCAGCGCATAGAAGCGGTGAAAGCCCTGCTCGCGGTGCAGGTAGCGCCGTGAAAACGCGGCAACCAGTGCAACCATCAACAGGCTGAAGCCGCCGTAGGCGAGGCCCAGTGCATCGAGTCCGAAGGTCACTTCGAAGACGTCGTGGCCAACGGCGAACCAGCGCCCCGCACCGACCACGCTGGGCGTGCCCAGGCCCGCCAGCAGAAGCGCAGCAAGCATGCCCACGAAAAGCGTCGCGCCGAGCACGCCGACGGAGACGACGGCATAGGTGTAGCGTTCGCTCATCGCGCACCCGAACAGGCGCGGCAGCAGGATGGCAACGAACGCCGAGACCGGTAAGGCCGGCACCAGCGGCACGATGTGCGCGACCATGTCGTGCAACAAATCAGGCGGCATGTTCGACCTCCTGGCGGACGCGTGCACAAGGCAGATGACCGCGCCGGCCGGCGTAATGATCCATCGACGACTCGACCAGTTGCAGATCCCGCGAATGCGGGGTGTAGGGTAGGAAGCGTCCGTCATCGAAGACCTGTACGGCGCCCGTGTGCGGATCGACGGCGACGAGCTGGATCCAGCGGTTCAGCACCAGCGCCGCGACACCCGGCCGCGTGGCGACGATGTGCTCGAGCACCTCGGTCGTCGCCTCTACCACGGTGAGCAAGCGCATCGGCTCGTGAATCTCGACCATCTGCCACGGTAACCCGGTGCGCAGATCGGAAGCATGACCGTCGACAACGCCGATCAGCCCGGTGATGTTGTGCGGCAGCTTGGTGCCGCAGCCGTAGCCGCGCGGATCGACGTAACTGAAGTAGTACTCGAGGCTGATGCCGGCGCCGACCGGCGCCGCGGCCGCGAGCAACGCCCCGAGCTTGTCGCCGTCGGCATCATCGAGCGGATCGTAGGAGATCAGAAATGCGCGGCGGTCGAGGAACAGGCCGAGCGTGCTGCGTCGCCGGCCGATCACGCAGACCGCGTTGGTCGCGTGCCCGTACTCCGGGCGCGGCTGGCCGAGATCGGTCGCATGTTCCTCGGCATGGTGCATGGCCTGGTCGATACCGAGCACGGCCGGCGCCGATTCGAAGCGCCGGCAACGTTCGTGCGCGTCGCGGGTGCAGGCGGCGGCGAGGCGCTCGCGCGTGCGTTCGAGCGCGCTGCGATGCGAGGCTGGCACGAGGTCGGTGTCGTAGTAGGTCATCGCGTCGTCGCAGGTGTTGTGATACGCGCCGACGAACCAGGTCCGTTCGTCGATCACGAGACCGCGGGCGGCGAGACGCGCACGCACCTCCGGATGATTGGCCATCGCCGCGAAGGCGCGCGCATTCGGCCCGCCGCGTCCGCCACCGGTGGCACCGCAATCGTGCGCCGCCTCGTGAGGGTTGTTGAGGCTGGAGGAACCATGCCCGACGATCAGGACGATCGGCGCAAAGCCACGCGCGAGGCCCATCGTCGACAACATGCCGTGGACGATGTCGCTCATCTCGGCCACCGTGTATCCGAGCACGAGGCCCGTTGCGGGATCGATCGCGCCGCTGCCCTCGACGCGCAGGCGCGTGTGCGGACGCTCGAGCCCGAGTTCGTGCAGGCGGTGCATGAGACGGGCGAATGCGCGCGGAAACAGGCTGCAGCCGATCAGGGGCACGATCTTCAGCGTTCCGACCAGCAGCGCCCAGCCGCTGCCGCGCAGGGCGTCGTCGCGCGCGGTACGCACGAAGTTGCTCGCACGTCCGCGCCGCCGCCGCGCGAGCTGGTAGCGGGCATGGGCCTCGGCGTCGAGCGGCAGCTCCTCGACCAGGTGCCGCGGCGTGACGACGACCGGACACAGCGGACGCTCCTTGACGTCGTCGAGTCCGCGGTAACTCATCGCCACCCCGAAGAAACCGGCATAGCCGAACGTCTGCACGTCGGGCGACAGCTCCTCGAGGTGCCGGCGCAGCGACTCTTCGCGCTCATCCATGCAGAACACCGCCTGCAGCGCAGGCGCCTGCGGATCGTCGCAGCGGTGTGGCTGGTGGGCGATGAGGCTGTCGAGCACGTGTACACGGTAGTGATGCTCGTACGCGGCGTGCAACAGGCGCCGGCGAGTGAGGCCATCGAACGCTCGCACCGCGTCGAGGAGCGCCTTCGCGCGCGCGTCGCTTGCCAGGTCGTCGGCGTCCAGGCCCAGCCCCTGGGCGACCACGAAAGCCTCGAATACCGCGCCGAGATCGACGCGCGCGGGGGGCGCGTCCGCCGCTTCGTCGAGCAGCCCGGCAATCGCGACCGCGGCCGGACCGTGTGCGGCAACGCCATCGGCGCGCGCCAGCGCGTACCGGATCGCAACCGTCTCCAGGGTCAACTGCACGGCAAGAAAATCCGCCAGCGTCGCCGGCACGGGCCGCACCGGCAAGCGCTCCGGGTGGGTCTCGTACTGGTGGAACATGCCGGCCCAGCCCTTCAAGGCGAGTAGCGTATGCAGCACGTACTCGGGCCACTGCGCGTGCGGAATGGCAGCAGCCTCCAGGGCCCAGGCGATCGTATCGAGCGCATCCAGTTCCCGACGCGCGTGATCAGCGACGATGGCATTCAGTCCGCCTATCCAACGTTCGCCGACCACGCCGGCGGGCGCGTACAGGGCGCGCACGGCGGCAAGAAAGCCGGCACCCCGGTGCGGCATGCCGACCGCCGCCATGCCCTGGTCGAGGAAGGCTCCGCCGAGACGGATGAGGAGCGGCTGCACCCATTCGTCGATGTCGATGTCTGACACGGCGAGCAAGGCATCACGCACACGCACGCCGCGCCGTGCCTCAGCAGCGGGCGGCGCGACGGCCGCGAGTCGCTGCCACAGTGCGCGCAGGGCCAAGGACAGCCGCCGCCTGGAGCCGGCCGCGGTGAGCGCGTGTGCACGGGCATCGACCCCGATCGCCGCGTGGGAGTCCGCAAACAGCTCGCCTTCGGAGACCATCCAGGCGACCGTCTCGGCCGCCGGGGTCTCGAACGCGTGGCGCAGACGGAAACGCCACAAGCGCGAGCGCAACGGCCCACCCGGCCACAGGCGCTCTTCCCCTCCGGGCTCGCGCGCGAGGACCGATTCGATGTCGCGGCTGTCGATGCGCCCGGAAGCAAGATGGCCGGCGAAGGCCTGCTCGCTCTGGTAAGGCTCGGTACCGTACAACGCGGACGCCTCGCGCAGCGCGTCATCGAAGTCGTGGTCCTCGAACGCGTGCAGCGTGTTGTGATGAACGAACGCGTGCAGTGGCGGCTGCGACGGCAACAGGTGAGCGGCATGTTCGAGCGCGTGGACCAGCTCGTCACGCCGCGCCTCGTCGGTCCCCGCCATGGACACGGCCGGCTGGTCGCCGATCGGCATCGTGGCGGCGCTCATGCGCTCTTGCCCGCGGGCCGGCCCCAACGCGCCGCGTGGGGATGCGGCGAAGCCGCACGCAGCGTCTCGTGACCGATCACGTCCACGCGCGTGTCGGGACGATCGATGGTCGCGGCGTGGATGCCGGCGAGAAACGTGTGGTCGACCAGTGGCACGTCGGTCAGATCGATGACGACTCGCGTCGTCTCAATCGGCACCGATTGCAAGGCGCGGCGCAGCGCGAGCACGCAGGGGAAGGCTGCGACTCCGTGCACGCGCAAGCGTATCGCGTCGCCCTCGTCGATCACCTCGACGCGGCTGCGAAACAGCTTGCCTGGCGTAGCACCGCGCAGCATGTGTAAGACGATCTTGAGCACCAGTCCACAGGCCACTCCGATCAGCAAGTCGGTGAACAACGTGACGAGCATCGTGGTCAGGAACAACGCGGCCTGGTCGAGGCCGATGTGACGTACGTGCACGAGTTCGTTCGGCGAAGCCAGGCGTGACCCTGTGTAGACCAGCATCGCGCCCAACGCAGCGAGCGGGATGAGGCCGAGCAGCCCAGGCGCCAGTGCAACGAACACCAGCAGGCACAGGCCGTGCACGAAGTTGGCGCGCACGGAAGTCGCCCCGGCGTCGACGTTGGCCTTGCTGCGGACGATTTCCGAGATCATCGGCAGTCCGCCAATGGAGGCGGCAATCAGGTTGCCGATGGCGACGGCGCGCAGGTCACGGTTGAGGTCAGCCTGGCGCTTCTCCGGGTCGATCGCATCGACAGCGACGACGCTCAGCGTCGACTCGATGGTACCGACCAGGGCGAACATGACGATGTACTTGAGCGACGCCGGCGAGAAGACGACGGAGAAATCTGGGAAGGCGATGCTGCTGAGCAGGTTGCCGGGAAGCTGTACCAGGTAATGCGGGCCGACCTGGTACTCGTGGCCGCCGAAGTAGTACACGTGGGCCGCCCCCAGATGGAATGCGGCACTCAACGGAATGGCGACGGCGAGCACCACCAGGGGTGCGGGGATGACCTTGGCCCAGCCAAAGCGCAGGCGCGGCCACAGCACCAGGATCAGCAGCGACAGCACGCCGACCAGCAGGATCTCGGGATTGGCGTGCACGAGGCTGTGCGGCAGCTCGGCGATGAGTTCGAAAATCTCCTTGCCCTCGGGCTTGACCCCCATCAGCACGTGGGCCTGCTTGGCCATGATGATGATGCCGATGGCCGCGAGCATGCCGTGCACGACCGAGCGCGACATGGTGATGCCGAGCGTTGCGACGCGGAAGCTGGCAAAGGCCAGCTGGACCAGCGCCGCGACCACGCCGACCGCGAGCGCGCGGTGATAGCCGAGCTGCATGTCGCCCTGGCCGAGTTCGAGCACCGCGCCGATGGCAATGACGATGAGGCCCGCAGCGGGCCCCTTGATGGTCAGCCGCGCGCTGCCCAGCCACGAGCACACGCAGCCGCCGATGATCGCGGTGAGCACGCCGGCCACCGGGGGAAAGCCGCTGGCCAGCGCGATGCCGAGACACAGCGGCAGGGCGATGAGGAAAACGAGGAAACCGGAACGGACGTCACGCGCGAGCGTGCTGGGCTGTGCGCCCTGGGTAGCAGTGGACATCGAGGCCTCCGACAGACCTGGGCCGGCCGCGGGCGCACTCGGCACCCGCGGGCAGGCGATGAAACGGGGATCACGTTCAGCGCCGTCGTGGCGGCGCCTGGGACAGGATCAGACGGAGGTGGGGGGCGCCCGCGCTGCGGGCGTGTGCCAGGGGCGTCGCGGCGGCGGCGACATCCCGCGGCGCGGAGCAAGGGAGGACCGCGACGACGCTGCCGTATCACCGGCACCGGTGAGGACGAGCGCCTCGGCATCGCTGTCGGCACCGTCGCCGGACAGCTCGCCAGCCTCGGCCACGACTTCGGCGAGGGCGCCGTCGGCAAGCGCCTCGCGCGGCGCGCCGGACTCGCCGCCGAACAGCGAGAGCAGCGCCACAAGCAACGCAAGCTTCACCAGCAGGGTGAACCCCGGTCCGTGCTCCCAGCGTTGCATGAGCGATTGCATCGCGTACACGCTAGCAGAATTGTTGCGCTGCATCTACGGCGATCTCACCTGAGCACGCGGGTGTGCGGTTCGCGACCCCGGCGTGCATGGACCGGGCTGCGCCCGGGAGGTTCCCCGGCGTTCGAACGGGCGGTCCGCCCGCGCGCCGGTCGCAGCTTGGCGGCCGGCGCGCCGCGGACTTGAGCCAGCGGTACGTGCACCACCCCGGGCGGCTGCCCGGGGTGGTGACCGCGCTGCACTGGGATCGTCAGTCCCGCGCGCGGATCAGGTCGAGTACGTTCTCCAGTGACTGCTCGGCCAGGGCCTGCATCTCGGCATCGGTGCGATCCTGGATCGGATGCGCGACGAACAAGCTGTCGGGATGGAAGCCGACCGCGTCACCCTGGGTGCGTGCGGCGGTCTGGAATACCGACGAGGCGATGTACCCCCCGGGAATGCCACGGCCGTCGAGCTCGCGTATGTCCTGCAAACTGCACGACGTACACGAGCCTCAGTCGGCCAGGCCTTCGACGACGACGTCGACCTCGCCCGCGATCTGCTGGATCAGCGGGATCGGCGCCGGTCGCGTGAATGTCGGCTTCTTATAGCGCCGCACGCGCATGCCGCGTTCGCTGAGCAGTGCGTCGAGACGATCGAGGAAGACGTCGCCGCGTGCCTTGGAGATGTCCAGCAGTCCGACGGTGAGGCCGTCGAGCGTGGCGGGCTTGGGGATCGGCCGGCGTTCGACCGGCGCGAGCTCGCCGGTCGGATCGAGCAGTGTCGTGGTCATGACGAGACCTCCCTGGTGACGGGATCGGTACCGAGCGAGCCTTTCATCAGCCAGCCCGGGATGATCGCGGAGAACATGCCGGCGTCGCCGCCGGCGCGAACGAGATGGATGCCGCCTTCGCGGAACTTGGGCAGCGCGCCGGCAGCGGGACGCACCGCCACGGCGTTCTTATCGGTGCCCATGCCGAGGTCCTGGCCGTCGATGCGCGTCGCCGCATGCAGGGCAGCGGCGACCTCGGCCTTGCTCCAGCCGGCGTCGTCGAAAACGCGGCCGTGCTCGGGCCCGACGACGATGACGACGTCGGCGGCATTGGCGAGCTTGTAATGGTTGATCGCGCGCAGCGTGCCGGCGAGCGAATCGATCAGCGGCTCCGGCGTGCGAGATTTCTGGTCGGCGACCCCGACCGGGCCGTCGGCGCTGAACACCGTCACCGCCGAACGCTCGCGCGCGACACCGCGGTCCTCGGCCAGCGTCGTCCACGGCGTCGCCTCGTCCTCGGCGAAACAGAAACCGAGCTTGCCCGGCGTGCCGAAGGTCGACTGGTCGGCCTCGCGCGGGCGGCCGCCGCCGACGTTGCGCACGACGAGCTGCAAGGCTCGGCCGATGCTGAGATTGGCGCGGTTGCCCTGGCCGAGCACGTTGCCGGCCCAGTTCATGCCGATGGCGCCGCGTACCGGGCCGTTGACGATGACCATCGGCCCCGAGAACCAGGTCGTCGCGAGCAGGCCGTGCAGACAGAAAGCGGGGTCGAACGCGGCTTCGACGGCGGCCAGCACGACGGGCAGGTACTCGGGCTTGCAACCGGCCATGACCGCGTTGATCGCGACCTTGGCCACGGTGCACTCGGCGTGGTTGGGCGGCGCCAGGCCGAGCACTTCGTCGGCCGCGCGCGTCGTGCCCTGGAGCATCCGGTAGACGCGCTCCTCGGTGGGCGGCACGACCGGCAGGCCATCGCTCCAGCCACGTTCGAAGCAATACTCGATGTCGTCCTCGAGCGGTGGTACGTCGAGCCGTCGCGCCGGTAGATTAACGTCCCCGTAGCGCAGCGCCAGGCGCTCGGCAATGCCGGGTTCGACCGACTTCGAGCCGCACCCCGGCCGCGCCGCGGGCAGCGCGGCGCCGATGTCGGCGAGCCCGGTGAGCGCCTGCCATTCCTCGCGCGCCCAGCCCACCGCGCGCCCCTGTTCGCGTCCGTCGGCAACGCGGATCACGGTCGGCACGGTCTCGATGTCGAGGCGGAAGGAATGCTCGAGCGAGCGGTCGTCGACGACCCGCGAGACCGACGGAAAAGCCGGTTCGTCCTGCACGTAGACCGTGACGGGCAGGCCGCGTGACTCGATTTCCCCGAGCACCGGGTCGACCAGGACGCAGGTCGGGCAGTCCTGTTTGACCACCGCGATGATGCCGTCGGGCAGTTGCATGTCGTCTCTCCCCTCGCGCGGCGTGCGCGCTCTCTATTCAAGCCCCGGGGCGGACCCGGCGTCAATCGGGGTGGCGCGCCGCCCGCGGTACCCGCTGTCCGGCGCGTTTCGCGGCCTCCCCTGGCGGCCTCCCCTGGGCGCCTCAGCCGCGGCCGAGCGCGAAGAACTCGTCGTTCGGGCGCATACCGATGACGTTCGCCATGCGGTTGCTGAGGGCGAAGAACGCGGTGATACCAGCGATGTCCCAGATGTCCTCGTCGCTGAAACCGTGCCCGCGCAGCGTCTCGAAATCGGCGTCCTCGACCGCGCGTGCGTCGTTGCACACCTTCACGGCGAAATCCAGCATGGCGCGCTGGCGCGGCGTGATGTCGGCCTTGCGGTAGTTGGTCGCGATCTGGTCGGCGATGAGCGGGTTCTTCGCGCGGATGCGCAGGATCGCGCCATGCGCGACGACGCAATACAGGCAATCGTTCTCGGCCGAGGTCGCCACCACGATCATCTCGCGCTCCGCCTTGGTCAGCCCGCTGTCCTTTTCCATCAGCGCGTCGTGGAAAGCGAAGAAGGCACGGAACTCCTCGGGCCGGTGAGCGAGCGTGAGGAATACGTTGGGAATGAAGCCCGATTTCTCCTGCACCTTGAGCACGAGCGTCTTGATGTCCTCGGGCAGGTCGTTGATGTCGGGAACCGGGTAACGGCTGATCGGCGCTGCGCTCATGGTGATGGGTCCTCCTCTGGGATGCGGCGCGTGGCTTCGCCCGCCGCCGGCGGGCACTGCGAAAGTAACCATTACACTACGTCGGCCACCTTCCCCGCCACACCGGCTCGCGCGCGCGGGCGGTGGCGCTTCGTCACGCGTCAACAACCCGAGGAATCCGCATCGATGTCCCGTCGCCAGCAGATCGCCATGACCGAGGCCGAGATCGACGCCTATCTCGCCGAGCAGCTCACCGTCATTGTCGTGTCCAACGGCAGGGACGGTTTCCCGCACCCGATGCCAATGCATTTCTGCGTGGAGGCGCCGCGCACGATCGCCATGACGACCTACCGCAAGAGTCAGAAGGTACGCAACCTGGCGCGCGACCCGCGCGCCTCGCTGCTGCTCGAGAGCGGCCGCGAGTACGCCGAACTGCGCTCGCTGCTGCTGCGTACGCGGGCCGAGATCATCGACGATCACGCGGCGACGATGGCCTGTATGCGCGCGTGCCGCGAGCATTCCAACGCAGCCCGCGGCAGTGCGCCCGGCGCCGACGAGACCGCCGCGTTCGAGGCGAGCCTCGCGCGCCGCGCGGAGAAGCGCCTGGTGCTGCGCTTCCATCCCGAGGCCACCGTGTCCTGGGACCATCGCAAGCTTGGCGGCGTCTACTAGAGGGTCCTGCCACGGCGCGCTGCCACCGGTAGGCCAAAGCCTCCGCGGCAAGCGTCGCCGCGTCGTCTGCCGTGTCGTGTAGCATGACGCAGGCGCGACCAGCCCGCCTGGCCGGCCCGCGCCAACAGGCGCGGCAGTGCCGAGCGGTCAGCCGCCCCCAGCATCGCACGGAGGACACCCCCATGAGCGCCAATCCCGAGCATTCCACGGCACGGCCATCGTTCAAGTCGCTATCGACCAGTACCGCCGCCGACTGGACGGTGATCTGCGACGAGCACCGACGCTTCTTCGCCGGCCTGCCCGAGCGCATCCTCAGTCACCTGCAACTGCTCGACAACGACTACGGCGGCTTCCCGGTCGATCGCCTGCAGCACAGCCTGCAGACCGCTGCGCGCGCCGCCGAGGACGGCCGCGACGACGAGTACGTGGTATGCGCCTTGCTGCACGACATCGGCGACACGCTGGGCTCGGCCAACCACCCGGACGTCGCCGCGGCGATCCTCTATCCCTACGTCAGCGAAGCGAACCACTGGATGATCAAGCACCACGGCATGTTCCAGGGCTATAACTTCTTCCACCATCTCGGCATGGATCGCGACATGCGCGAGCAGTACCGCGACTCGCCGTACTTCGATTACACCGCGGAGTTCATCGCCAAGTACGACGACCCGGCCTTCGACGCCGACCACCCGAAGCTGGACCTCGATCTCTTCGCACCGCTGGTCCGGCGCGTGTTCGCGACGCCGCGCAACACGATCTATCGCAGCCTGCAGGAATGAGGCCCGGCGGCGTACCGCCCGCCGTCGCCGCGAGAGGCCGCGGCAGGTCGCGATACGCCGCACGATGTCCATGCCGCAGCGCCGGGCTTGCTCCGCGCACGTGCTCATTCGACTTCATTGCGTGGCCGTACGGGAGCGTGTGCTAGACTCGAAAGCCGCTTGCCGGACCGGTGCAAAAAGCGTCACCGCGGCGGCGATGTGCCCGCCTCCCGCACGGTGTCAACGGCCGCGCATGGCGCACGATCGACACCCGCCCCTCACCCGGCTGGCAGGCGCGACATTCTCCACAGACACCGGCGCCGCGCAGCGCGCGCCGAGGGACCGTAAGTCGACAGGGAACCGACCATGGCCATGCTGCTCGCTGACAGGACCATCATCGTCACCGGCGCAAACGGCGCGCTCGGGCGCGTCGTCGCCGCGATCGCGGCCGGCCACGGCGCCCGCGTCATCGAGTTCGATCTCGCGTTCGAGGCCGATGCCGAGAATCGCTACGTGGTCGACCTGCTCAACCCCGAGGTGATCGCCGGCTGCCTCGAGACGGTGGGCGATGTCGATGCCCTGTTCAACCTCGCCGGCGGCTTCGACATGGGTCCGGCGTTGCACGAGACCGACGACGATCTGTGGACGCGCATGCAACGCATGAACGTCGACACCATGCGCAACATGACCGCGGCCGTCGTGCCGGCCATGCTCGCCCGCGGCAGCGGCGCCATTGTCAACGTCGGCGCGCTCGCCGCACGCGAGGGCCAGGCCAACATGGGCGCCTACATCGCGGCCAAGAGCACCGTGATGCGCCTGACCGAGACGCTGGCCAAGGAACTGCGCGAGTCCGGTATCAACGTCAACGCGGTGCTGCCGAGCATCATCGACACGCCGGCCAACCGCGCCGCCATGGCGGACGCGGACTTCGGCCGCTGGGTCGATCCACAGGATCTCGCCGAGGCCATCTGCTTTCTCGGCTCCGAGCGCGCGCGCGCCATCCATGGCGCGTTGCTGCCGGTCGCGGGCCTGTCCTGAGCGTGGCCGCGGGGGGACTCAAGGATCGCGCCGCCGTCACCGGCGTCGGTGAGACGGCCTACACTCGCGAGACCGACCGCAGCCAGCTCGAGCTGACGCTCGCCGCCTCGCTCGCCGCGATCGCCGATGCCGGGCTCGAGCCCAAGGACATCGACGGCGTGATTCCCTACGGCGCCGGTGGCGTCGTCGCCGAGGACTTCATCACCAATTTCGGCCTGCCGGACCTGCGCTACTCCGCACTCACGCCGATGGGCGGGGCGAGCCCGGTCGCGGCGCTGCAGAGCGCGGCGATGGCGGTCGCGACAGGGGTCGCGAACCACGTGCTGATCGCGCTCGGTCGCGGCAGTATCGCCGGCGGGCGCATCACCAGCCGCCTCGCCGCCATGCCGCAGATGCGCCTCGTCGGCGAATTCGAGATGGTCCAGGGCTGCAACGCACCGGCGCAGTTCTATGCCCCGATGGCACGCCGTCACATGGCGCTGTACGGCACGACCGTCGACCAGTTCGCCGAGGTCGCGATGACCTGCCGCCGGCACGCGCAGCGCAACGAGCGCGCGATGATGCGCAAGCCGATGACGCGCGACGACCACCACGCGTCGCGCATGATCGCCGAACCGTTCCGCCTGTTCGACTGCTCGCTGGAAAGCGCCGGGGCCGCCGCGGTGATCGTCTCCGCGGCCGAACGTGCACCCGACCTGCAGCAACGTCCGGTCTACATCGGCGGGGTCGCCGAGGGCCATCCGGACTCGCCGAGCGCCATCACCCAGCGCCCCGACATGACGCGCTTCGGTCTCGCGCGCGCCGCGCCGATCGCGTTTCGCATGGCCGGCGTCGATCACGGTGACATCGACGTTGCCCAAATCTACGATTGCTTCACCTGGGTCGTGATCTGTCAGCTCGAGGACCTCGGCTTCTGCGCCAAGGGCGAAGGCGGCGCGTTCGTCGAGGGTGGCCGCATCGGTCTCGGCGGAGAACTACCCGTCAATACCCACGGCGGCCTGTTGTCCGAGGCGCACATCGCCGGCATGAACCACATCGTCGAACTCGTCCGGCAACTGCGCGGCGAGTGCGGCGAGCGCCAGGTAGCCGACGCCGAAGTGGGCCTCGTGACCGGCTTCGGCGATCTCGGCGACGGTGCCGTCGCCATCATGCACCGATGACTACCAGCGCCGACGATCACACCCGCCTGCCAGCGCGGCCACGCCCCGAGCCGGACGCCTTGTCGGCGCCTTACTGGGACGGTCTGCGTGCACACAAGCTGATGTTGCAGCGCTGCCGTGCCTGTGGGCGCGTGCGCCATTATCCGCGTCCCCTGTGCGACCACTGCTACACGTTCGAGCACGATTGGCAGGAAGCGCGCGGCGAGGGCCGGGTGCACAGCTGGACCGTGTGCCACCACGCATTCCATCCCGCGTTCAAGCAAGCACTACCCTACGCTCTGGTGACCGTCGACCTGGCCGAAGCCGTGCGCCTGCAGGCGCCGTTGCGCGGCAGCGACCCGGCGCTGCTGCGTGTCGATCAGCCGGTGATCGTCGACTTCGAGGACATCGACGACACGCTCACCCTGCCCTGCGTGCGCGTGCGCGCCTGAACCGCCCGAGGAGATTGTCTTGGCCTCCCTGATCACCGACGACATCCGCGCCGCCATCGGGCGCGCCGAGCCGCCCGTGCACTTTCTCGTCACGCGGCGCGACATCGTCAAGTACGCGATCGCGACCGGGCAGCGACTGCCGAAGTACCTGCGTGGCGACGAAGCGCCGCCGATGTTCCTGTTCGGCGCAGACCGGCCGCTCGCCGCGCTCGAAACGATTGGTCCCGACGGTCTGCGCGCCGACACGCTGACGCCCGAGCTGCCGCTCAAGCGCGTCATGGCGGGCGGCATCAAGCAGCGCTATCACCGCCCCCTCCACCCCGGCGACGAGCTCGTCATCGAGAAGTCGATCGCCGACATCTTCGAGAAGCAGGGCTCCTCCGGCCCACTCATCTTCGTCGTCTATGCGCTGACGGTGAAAGACGCCTCGGGCGCCCTGGTGCTCGAGGAAACCCAGACGCGTATCAACCGGTGACGCCCATGCCCGTAACCGCAGAACTGACCGTCGGCACAGCGCTGCCCGAACGCGCCCACCAGGCGACCAACGTGTCGCTGTTCCTCTACAACGCGGCGGTGTGGAACGCGCACCGCATTCATTACGACGAACCCTACACCACCCAGGTCGAGCACCATCCCGGCATCATCATCGACGGTCCGCTGCAGGGAGACTGGCTGACCCAGGTGGTGCTCGAATGGCTCGGCGACGAGGGTCGGCTGGTCGAATTCGAATACAGCAACCGGCGTGCCGCGGTCCTCGGCGAGACGCTCACGGCGGGCGGCAGCATCAGTGCCGTCGACGGCGACACCATCACGCTGGACCTCTGGGTGAAGAACGAAGCCGGCGAAGTCACGGCGCCGGGCCGCGCGGTGGTCCGGCTCACGGCGACCGCCTGAGACCGCGCACTTATCCACAAGTGTCAGACACTTTTGATTAAGTTTTGACCAGCCGGCGGGTTCAACCCCAGGTGTCGCGTGAAATCGAGGCGTACCAGGCGCGTGCGTAGTTCGCCTCGCGGCGTCGGAAATCGGCGCCGGCGTCCAGCGGACTGACCCCGCCGGCACCGGGTACGGCGTTGATCGTGCCGTTGTCGACGCGGTAGACGGCGGCCACGGAGATGCCGTAATCGGGCGCGACCAGGCTGTAGCAGGTGTTCGTCCACAGCGCTGCCGGCAGGGTCTCGCCGCGCAGCGCGGCGACGATGGCAGCAGCGCAGATCTTGGCCTGGCTGTTGGCGGAGAAGCCGGATTTCGGCATCGCACCGGCCTGCGCTGCGTCGCCCAGCACGTGGACGCCGGGCACTCGGGTCGAGGCGAAGTCGCGCGGATCGACCGGGCACCAACCGCTTTCATCGGCCAGGCCGGCGGCCTGCGCGATGGCGCCGGCGCGTTGCGGTGGGATGAAGTTCACCACGTCGCCGCGGTGCTCGGTGAAGCCGGACTCGGTCACGAGCACGCCGCGCGCCGGCTCGACGCGCTCGACGAGGCCGCCCTGTGAGCCGGCCACCCATTCGATCATACCCGGGTAACGCGCCGCCCACCCCTGCTCGAACAGCGCCTGCTTGGAGAAGCCGTCCTTGGCGTCGAGGATGAGGATCTTGGCGCGCGGCTTGTGCCGCGCGAGGTAATGCGCAACGAGGCTCGCGCGCTCGTAGGGACCGGGCGGACAGCGGAACGGCTCACCCGGCGGCGCGATGAGCACCACCCCGCCATCCGGCATCGCGGCCAGCTGACGGCGCAGCAACAGCGTCTGCGCGCCGGCCTGCCAGGCGTGTGGCATCGCGCTGACGGCGGCAGCGTCGTAGCCCGGCACCGCGTCGAGACGCAGCTCGATGCCGGGCGCGACGACCAGCCGCTCGTAGCCGAGGCGGCGGCCCCCGGCGAGGCGCACTTCGCCCCGAGCCGCATCGACCGCGACGGCGCTGTCGTGAACGACCTCGACACCGGCCGCGCGCAAGCCCAGAAACCCGTGGGCGATGCGGTCCATGCCGGCGAGACCGGCGATCACGAGGTTGCTGAAGGGACAGGTCGCGACGGTCCGTTCGCGCTCGACCAGGGTTACGGCGAGTGTCGGATCGAGTTCACGCAGGTACCTTGCACAGGTCGCACCGCCGAAGCCGGCGCCGATCACGACGATACGCGCGGGCGCCGCGAAGGCGCTGCGAGCGAGCGCCGTCGCACCGAGCGCGACACCCGCGCGGGCAAGAAAATGCCGTCGCGTGAGCGCGCTCACCGCGACACCTCGCGCGCCGCCAGCCAGGCCGCGATGCGCGCGATCTGGGCGTCGTCGAGGCCGCGCGCGAGACGCGGCATGACGGTCCCGGCGCGCGTCCCGTCGCGAAAACCGTCGAGCTGCTCGGCGAGCCCCACGGCCTCGCGGCCCTCGAGCGGTGCGATGGCTCCGCCCGCGGCGTGGCAGGTCAGGCAGGCGCTGCCGAGGACGAACCCGGCGAGGTCCGGCGAGTCGCCAGCCGCCGCCGTGCGAGCGGCGAGCGACACGAGCGTGGCGCAAAACAGGATCACACGTCGTTTCATCGAATTCTCCGACTCCTCATGCCCGCCGTGGCGTTGGCCCAGCCGGCTGCATACCGAGCACGATGCCTCCTCGACACGACGTCCGCAACCCGGGACCGAACGTGACGAGCGCGCATCTGCGCCACGTGACGCGCCGCACCCGAACGACTCGCAATTGACCGCGGTCAAGACCGGCGGGCAGCGTCGCGCTAGCGTGTCCGCTGCGCCCTGCGTCTGCACGCGATTGGAGCAAGTTCATGATTCCCTACGCACGCTATCGCCTCATCGGCCTGGCCGCGCTGCTGCTTCATGGCGCCCAGGCTGCGGCCGCCGTCAGCGTCTACACCGACCAGGCGGGCTACCTCTCGGCGCTGAGTGCGCTGGGTCAGCCGATCTACCACGAAGGTTTCGAAGCAGACGCGGCCTGGGGCCACGTACGCACGACCATCGTCGACGGTCCCGCCGTGGCGCCGGCGGTCAGCAACCTCGGCCTGACGTGGACCGCGAACAACCTGTCGAGCGACATCACGACCAGCAACGGCGCCGCGCGTAACGGCTCGTGGGGACTCTACTCGAGCCCTCACGGCAGCTACACGGCGCCCGATCCCGGCACCGACTGCCGGATCCCCGGTGCCTGCGGTGACGGCCTGCGCGGTGATGCCGGCACTCGCCTCCTGCTCGGCATCGGCGGCTGGTTCGACACCAACACGCCATTCGCCAAGGTCGGGCTGTTCCTCGGCAGCTACGGGGGCGACCCGGAAGCGGCTGCACTGGACCAGGCGGTCGGCACCGCGCCGGTCTTCTTCGGCCTGATCGACCCCGACGGTTTCTCCACGTTCGAATTCCGCGAGCTCGAAGGCAAGACCGAAGGTGCCTTCGATGGCGACATCAAGTACGTGTTCGCCGACGACTTCCGTTTCGCCTATACCACGCCCGTGCCGCTGCCAACGCCCGTGCTCCTTCTCGGCGCCGGCCTCGCGCCGTTCACCTTACGCCGTCGCCGCGTCACGGCCTGAGCGGGGCCGGGCCACTCAAGCCGCCACGCCCTCCGGCTGCAGGTCGGCGGCACGACGCAGTGCCTCGATCACTTCCACGGTGCGCGCCTCGTCGAGCTTCTCGCCGCGCTCGTCGGTGAGGAAGAAGACGTCGACCGCCTTCTCACCAAACGTCGCCACGTTGGCGCCACGGAGATCGACATCGATTTCGGCGATCGCCGCGGCGAGGCTGGCCAGCAAACCCTTGCGATCGGCGGCGACGACCTCGACCGCCGTGACGTCGTGCGCGGCCGCGGCATGGCGGCGAACTTCGACCGGCAGCGCTTTCATGAGGATATCGGGGTTTGCCGGCCGCTTGATCGGCGCGGGCTCCTCGCCACCGAGCACACGCTCGAGCCGCTTGCACAGCCGCCCGGCCTGGTCGGCCTCGCTGAGCGGGTTGTCGTTGGCATCGGTGATGTGGAATTCGTCGAGCACGCGCCCGTCGCGCAGCGCATAAGCGTGCGCGGTCAGCACCTTGGCCGAGGCATTGGACAGCGTCGCGGTGAGATGCGAGAAGAGCTTGGGACGATCGCGCCCCCAGGCAAAGACCTGCGTGTAGCCGGTCGCCTCGTTGACGACCAGATGGACCCCGCATTCGCGATCGAGCAGGCGACACAGGGACAGCAGCACCGCCGGCGGGAACTGCAGCGTGATCGTCGTCGACAACACATCGAGCGTGAGCTTGAGCGCCTTGCGTTCGGCCGGCTCGGCGAGCGACAGCACGCTGCGCTTGCGCGCATCGGCGCGTTCGGCCTGGTCCTCGGTCGAAACCTGCCCGGTACGCAGGCAGCCGTCAGCGGCGTGAAACAACTGCGTGAACAGGTGTCCCTTCCAGTCGGTCCACGTGCCGGGCCCGACTGCGGTGACGTCGGCAATGGTGAGCAGGAAGAGATAGACGAGACGTTCGCGATCGCCGACGAAGCTCGCGAACTCCTCGATGACCTGCGGATCGGAGAGGTCGTAGTGCTGCGCCGTCTTCGACAGGTTCAGGTGGTAGAGCACGAGCCAGGCGACGAGTTCGATGTCGTCCTTGG
>JAPOKK010000020.1 GCA_029977665.1 Pseudomonadota bacterium
CATGGGCGGCATCTCCTTGCCTTGAGCACTCGGTCGCAGAGCATCGATAGAAAAACTCGACCCCAATGTGTTGTTCTGATTGCGTGACATCTGCTGAGTTGCCAGGACGTGATGCCTGAGCGGTTCTGCCGAGTGACAATTTCGAGTACATAGCGGGTATTCGGTGACAGTAACTGTATTTGCCTAACTCGCGCGCAAGCAGCTTGCGCCCCCGCCGCTGCGGCGACAGCGGCCGCTGCCGGCATCGCTTGAATGGCGCCACCAGATCTTCGTGACCCAACGGCCGGCCGGTTCGAGTGTGCGATGTACGCGATCGGGCATCAGGCAGTACCCACAGACGCGCGTCCCCACCTGCCGGCAAGCGACGACCAGCAACGACAGGTAGTTGCGATAATCCGCGGGCGCGAACAACATCGTCTGCCGCCGATTGCCAAGTTGCATCACGTGGTGGGGAAACCCGGCGCCAGTACGCGAGCGATCCTGGTCATGCGATCACTTCCGTGTGATTCCCGGCACCGCCTCAGACCATATCGACGTTCGTCCAGTCTTCAGGAGATACAGTAACTGTCACCGAATTTCTGTCGAATTTCTGCTCGGTCGACGACATGGTCGTCACGCATCCGGGTTTCGACGCGGAGGAACTGGCGCGTTACGAGCAGGGGAAATCGCGCCTGCCCTGATGGCGTGGTCAATCAAGGTGCATGCAGGGGCGAATCGGATTCACGCGCGACGACGAGCCGGGCGTCCACACGGGATGCGGCGCCACCAACGGGGACGCATCCACTTGCCGCTGTTCGCGCAAACAGAGCCGGCCGCGGACGGCGCGGGATGGCCGCACGACGCCGGACTCGCCGGTTAGAGCGCCGCGCCAATCCTCGCGCGTACCCCGGCCAGCCCGATGAGCGCGCTGCCGAGTAGCCACACGGCACCCGGTACCGGCACGGCCGTGAAGGCCGGGGTGAGCGACGGCGCGCCGCTGAATTCCGCGACCAGCGTACTCAGCGACTCGGCCGTGGCACTGGCGCCGCCGGCACCCGCCATCAGTCCCATGGCGAGGTAGAACTGTTCACCATGGGTGACGCCGATGCTGATCGTGCCCGATTCGACCGTGTTCGGGTTGGTCGCGGTGAACTCGAGGAAGTTGTCGTCGGGCGAGACGAGCGCCAGCGAGGCGAGCAGGAAGGCGGTCGAAGCGGGGTTCGATGGGTCCACTTCCGGGAATGCCGGCAGCGCCGCCTGCGAGAAGAACCCGGCGAAGACGACCAGGCCTGTGAGCGAATCTGCATCCGGATTGTTGACCGATCCGGTGAGGTTCCAGGTCAGTGACAGCGTTTCACCTGCACCGCTGTATTCGTACGCCTGCACGGCGAAGGCCTGCCCGGCAATCCAGCGGCCCGCGTCCGCCGCCGCGCCGGCCTTGAGCACCGGAACACCGAGGCCGCCCGCAACGGTCGCGGAGCCGGACGCGGAGCCCGGCGCGGGGTAGGCGCCCCCGAGCGAGACCGCAGCCGAAGTGACGTTATCCCCGCCATCGCTGGCATCCACGCTGAGGGTCGTCGCCAAAGCCAGGATTTCCGAGACGGTGTCGGCGCCGCAGAAGTCGCTCGAACAGGTATAAGAACTCGCCGTCGCGAGCGTCCCCCATTCGGTCAATGTGGCCGCAGCGTTGACACTCCCGGCGAATACGAGCGGGCAGGCAGCGAACAGAGCAGACGTGATCAGTCTCATGGCTTTTTCCTCTCGTCGTCGATAGCGACGGTGACCGGTGTTCAGAACCTTGCTGCAAGCCTAGCGTCGAATCGGAACGCCATCCCGGACTCGCGACCGGCCAGGCCACGGTTCTGCCGGCCAGTTCTCATAACCCGGACTGCCTATCCGGCTCGAAGCAGTGCTCGAACGCGCCTCGGTCACTCCCGCGCTCGCCTGCCACTACGCGACGCCTTCGGCACTGGGGACTAACAAACGCGGTACCCGGCGGCCACGGCTGAGCGGCTGGGTCTCGTTCGACTGGTGCTGCGTTTCGCGAACTGGCGAGTGGCTCGTCGACGATCGGCAGCACAACGGATCAAGGACACGACTTCGCTGCGCGCCCGTGGCAGCGTCGTTTCGGGTCTGGTCGTAAGCCGCTAATCATTGATGGTGGCCAGGGACAGAATCGAACTGCCGACACAGGGATTTTCAATCCCCTGCTCTACCAACTGAGCTACCTGGCCATGGGGGCGGGAAATGCTGCCTTTCGGCGCCGCGGTACGGCGGGACTGGCGGCTTCGGGACTGGTTCTGCGCGCGGTGGCGAGGCCCGAAGGGGCGGTATTAAATCCAGTGCGCGGAGCGGAGTCAACCCGGGCGTGCCAAGGTAACTGGATGGGTGACTCGATGCGTGGCTTGATCTGTCCCGGCGTCCGCGTGAACATGGTTGCATCAGTCGTTGCCAACGCCGGGGAGGATGTCGCCATGGGTACCAAGTGGACCGCGAAAGGGGAATACATGGAGGCCTGCAGCTGCGACTTCCTGTGCCCGTGCATCACCAAGAATTCGACGACGCCCGCGACCCACGATTTCTGCAAGGTCGCGCTTGCCTTCGATACCACCGAGGGGCGTTTCGGCGATGTCTCGCTCGCCGGCGTGCGCTGGGTGTTCTTCGCCCAGTCGAAGGCGATCATGGCCGAGGGCGAGTGGATTGGCGGACTCGTTGTCGATCCGTCGGCGAGCGACGAACAGGTCGCCGCGATCGCGGCCATTTGCGGGCCCGATGCCGGTGACGGCCCAGGCAAGTTCGCGCCGCTCATCTCCGATTTCCGTGGTGTGGAACGCGCGCCGATCGAGTTCGTCAAGAACGGCCACGACGTGCGCGTGAAGATCGACGGCATGCTCGACCAGGCGGTGGTCGGCGTGGAGAGCTTGACCGCGGAAGGCGAGTGCGTGGCCGTGGACAACACCTTCCACCCCGTCAACAAGCGCCTCAACCTCGCCTCGGCCGTGCGCAACGTGATCAAGGCGTTCGGCATCTCCTGGGAAGACAATTCCGGCCGCACGAACGGGCACTTCGCGCCGTTCGACTGGGCCGGCGAGGTCGCCTGAGCGCGCGCGCCGGGCGCCGCGCTCCGCTCCCTTGACCCTGCGCCTGGGCGCCGTCCGCCAGCTCGCGGGCTACTTCGCGCTGGCGGTAATAGCGGCCGCGGCGTGGGCGTTCCTCGTCGCTTCGGAAGAGGCGATGGTCACCATGCAGGGCGACGGACTCGTCGCCCGCCTCATGGTGCTGATGATGCGCCCCGCGGCGCCCGGGCCGTACCTCGGTGCGGCGGTCGTCATGTGGGTCGTCATGATGATCGCGATGATGACGCCGGCCGTGCTGCCGATGGCGGTCGTGCACCGCCGGCTCTATCGCGAACGGCACCCGAACCTGGCGACCTTTCTCTTCGCCACGGGCTACCTCGCCGGCTGGGCAGTCTTTTCCATTGCGGCCGCGCTGCTGCAATGGTGGATGCACCGTTCCGGCTGGCTGCACGGCATGATGCTGGTGGCCGGCGCGCCGCTCGGCGGCGGCCTGCTGATCGCGGCCGGACTCTACCAGCTCACGCCGTTCAAGGAGGCCTGCCTGTCACATTGCCGCAGCCCGCTCGGCTATTTTCTCGAGCACTGGCGGGCCGGTCTCGGCGGCAGCTTCGCCATGGGGCTCGCGCACGGCCTGTTCTGCATCGGCTGCTGCTGGGTGCTGATGGTGCTGATGTTCGTCGGTGGCGCGATGAGCGTGCTGACGATGATGGTGCTGGCCGTCTTCATTCTTGCCGAACGCCTGTTGCCGAGCGGGCCCTGGGTCGCCCGGCTGCCGGGACTTGCCATGATCGCGGGCGGCGCGTGGTGGGGACTCGCCGGGTGACGCCTCCGGCCGGCGGGTGATCTCCGATGGCGGCGCCGTTCCGCGTTGGCGCTCGTACCCGGACCCGGAGCATGACGCTCCCGCCAGCGGCCCGGCGCCGCCACCCGGGTGCCTAGGCGTCCGGGTCGACGAACTCTTTGGGCTTCTCCGAGCCCTCGCCGAAGAAGAACTTCTCCATTTCCTGTTCCAGGAACGCGCGGTCCTTGGGTTCGATCGGTGTCAGGCGGTACTCGTTGATGAGCATGGTCTGATGCTGCAGCCACATCTGCCACGCTTCGCGGCTGACGTTTTCGAACAGGCGCTGGCCGAGCGGGCCGGGGTAAGGGGGCATCTTGAGGCCCTCGGCCTCACGGCCGAGCTTGATGCATTGAACGGTTCTGGACATGGCTGGATTTCCTTCCGGGCGGTGCGAATCGGTTCCGGGCGGGCGACGCCGGAACGGCTGCTGGTTCTGTCGGCGGTGGTGCCTGCCGATGCGCCTGCATGGCGGGCAGGCCATGCCGGCCGAGCGTTACGTGCCTGGCCCCGCGGGCGCGTCCGGTCACCCGCGCGGCGCTTCAGCCGCGGCCGGTACGCGAGGCGAGCAGGCGTGCGACCGGTGCGGACAGGCCAATTCTTGTCGAATCGTCGGCCGAATACCAGTGCAGGTCGTCGCCGTCGCGCAATGTCGTCGCGGCTTCCTCGGCGCGCAGCACGAGCGGCGTGATGGCGAGCCGAAAATGCGTGAAGGTGTGCGCGACTGGCGGCAAGCGCGCGATCGCCTCGTAACGCGCCAGGCCGAGCGCGGCCATGCGTGCGGCGATACCGGCTTCGTCCGCTGCTTCCGGAAAGCACCACAGTCCACCCCAGACGCCGCTCGGCGGGCGGCGCTCGAGCAGCACCCGGCCCGCGGCGTTCTCGATGATGAGAAAGCAGGTCGTACGGTGCGGCACGCTGCGGCGTGGCCGCCGCCCCGGGTAGTCGCCGGGATTGCCTGCCGCGGCGGCGCGGCAGTCGCCCTGCAGCGGGCAGCGTTCGCAGGCCGGGCGTGTGCGCGTGCACAGCGTGGCGCCGAGATCCATCAATGCCTGGGTGTAGTCGCGTACGCGCCGCGCCGGCAGGTGCCGCTCGGCGTGGGCCCACAGGCGTTTCATGACCGCGCTCTCGCCGGGCCAGCCCGCTTCCGCGTGGTAGCGCGCGAGCACGCGCTTGACGTTGCCGTCGAGGATCGCCGCCGGCCGGTCGTGGGCGAGCGCGATGATGGCAGCCGCCGTGGAGCGGCCGATGCCGGGCAGGGTGGCGAGCGTGTCCTGGTCGTCCGGGAACACGCCGCCGTGCTCGCCGACGACGCGCTGCGCCGTCGCGTGCAGGTTGCGTGCGCGGCTGTAATAGCCGAGCCCCGACCACAGGTGCAGCACGTCGTCGATCCCGCCAGCGGCGAGATCGGCAACCGTGGCAAAGCGTGCCGTGAAGCGCTCGAAGTAGGGGATGACGGTCGCAACCTGGGTCTGCTGCAGCATGATCTCCGAGAGCCACACGCGGTAGGGGGTGCGTTCGCGCTGCCAGGGCAGGTCGTGGCGCCCGTGTCTCGCCTGCCAGGCGACGAGGCGGCTGGCGAAATCGCGTTCGCTCATGGTACGTCCGCCGCCGCGGCGAGGCGTTCGATGTTGGCGCAGGTCTCGCGCACTTCGCGGACGAACACGCGTTCGAGTATCAACGGACCGATCACGGGCGGGATCCAGAAATCCGGTGTCTGCCTGGCCGACAGCGTCATGCGCGTGTGGCTCGCATCGAGCGCTTCGAGTCGCCATTCGGCGACGCCGTCGCGAAACGTGCTGTCCTCGGGCAGGATGCGGGTGCTGACGACGGTGAGCGCATCGCCGGCCTCGATGTGCACGCGCTCGACGAAGCGCATGTCGAAACAGAACACGAGCAGGCAGTGCCTGAGGTCGAGCCGGCGCGTGAGCGTGTCCGGCCCCTCGCGCGCGAGCACGCGGCTGTCGGTGATGGAGTCATTGACGTGTGCGAGCCGGTCGTAGTCGACGACGACGTCGCGCACCGCGGCGAGCGAACCTTCGAGCACGGCGCTGAAGCGGTAGGCGTAGCTGTCGCCGTGGAACGTGACCTCGGCCTGCTCGTCATCGAAGGCGGCGGCGGTGGCGCACAAGGCGAGCCAGAGCGCACCCAGCGCGGCACGCCCGGGGGCGCGCCGGCTCGCGTGCGCGGCCACCGGGCGTGCTCGTCGTCGCGCCGATCGCGTGCTCAGAACTTGAACAGGTCCTTCAGCACTTCCCCGGCTTCGCCGCCGACGGCATCCTTGATCTTGTCGCCGACCTTTTTCTCGATCTCCTTCTTGGCCGCGTTCTTGACCACCTGCGAGAGGATCTTGCCGGCATCCGGCAGGCAGGACGGCGATTCGAGGCTGCCGCGACACTTGATGGGTACGCCGTAGCCGCCGAGGTTGTAGCTGGCGCCCGTGGTTTCCTTGCGCGCCTCGTCGACGGAGAGTTCGAGGTCGTACTTGACGTCGTTGTTGTGCAGATTCGCCAGCATGCCCTTGCCGGTGATCTTGAAGCCGTCGCCGGCGAGCAGCAGGTCCTGGTTGTGGATCACGCCGTTCTTCACGTCCAGCGTGCCGCCGAGCGAGCTGAAACGGGTCTCGCCGCCCTTGGGCAGCGGTACCGGGCATTTGCACTCGATCATCTGTTCGACGGCGCGCAGCACGCCGACCGCGTCGACACCGCGGAACACGCCGTCGACGGTGCTGAACTTGCCGTTGCCGGTGAGCGTCTTCTTGAGCCGATCGGCGTCGCCGCCGGTGCCCTGGAGCGCGGCATTGAAGCTGACCACGCCGGAGAGCATGTCGTTGTCGACGGTGTCCTTCAGCAGCGGCTCGACCCTGACGCCGTCGAGCGACGTGTTCAGGGAGAGTTGCGGCAGCTTGCCGGTGGCGAGGAGGTTGACCGCGCCCTTGTAGGTGCCGTCGTAGAGCTTCGCACCGAGCGGCTCGAGCTTGATCTTGCCGCCGCTGGCATCGATCGCGAACTTGACGTCCTTGAGCTTCGCGCCGGAGAGAACGAGGTCGCCGATGAGTAGTTCGCCCTTGATCTTCAACGCGCGCAACATCTCGACCGGCAGCTCGGCCGCGGCGCCCGCAGCGGCCGCTTCGGGCGTTGCCGCCGCGGCCTTGCCTTCTTCGCCCGGCGCCATGTAGCGATCGGCGTTCAACTGATCGATGCCGAGACCGAAGGCGAGGTCGGGACCCTCGAAGCTCTTCACGTCGACGTTGCCCTTGATGGTCGTCTGATCGAGCTTGATCGTGAGCCCTTCGAGTTTGATCGAGTCGGGCGAGCCGGCCAGCTTGCTGGTCAGCCCGATGCTGGTCAGCGCCTTCGGGTCGGACGTTTCCGGCACCGGCTTGTTGAGACTCTTGAGCAGCGTGCGCAGGTTGAACGCCGGCACGTCGAGATCGCCACTGAAGCTCGGCTTCTCGGAGATCTCGCGGGCCGCAATGTTGGCCTTGGCATTGAGTCCGAGCCCGGTCACGCTCAAGTTCTCGACCGTCAGCGTGTCCTTGTCGAGGTTGGCGCGTGCCGCGCCCGCGGTCACTTTCAGGTCGACTGCTTGCTTCACCTCGGGGCTTTTCACCTGCGTGACCAGCGACAGCGGCGCGAAGGTCAGGTCGGAAAGCGAGCCCTTGATGCCGACATCGAGCGCGAGCGAGCGTAGCGATGCGGCGAGATCGTCCTGCCCGGCGCTGCGCAGCAGCGTGCCGAGATCCTTCGACGTCACGCCGAGCTTGCCGTCGAGACTGCCCTTGCCGTCCTCGAAGTCGACGTTCTTGCCGCTCAGGCCGCCGCGGATCTCGAGGCCGAGCAGGTCGGCGGAGAGCTTGGGCAGTTCGATACTGCCGGCGTCCATGTCGGCATCGAAACCGACCTCCACGCGGAAGGACTTGTTCCTCTCGCGCGTAAGCCGCTTGGCCATGTCGCGCAGCGCCTCGCCTTCCGCCTGGAACTGCGAAGCGATCGCCAGCATCGCCGGCAGGTCGCTGCCGCTCGCTTCGAGCGAACCGCTCGCTGCAGGTTCGTCCTTGTCGATGTTGCGCGCGCTGACCGCGCCGGTAACGCGGTTGCCGAGCAGGGTGGCGTCGAGCTTCGGCAGGTTGGCGGTGCCCTTGGCGAGATCGGCGTCGATGTCGGCGGCCACCTTGAACGACTTGTCGGCAGCGCTGCCGAGCGCGGTGGTCAGGCTCTCGAGCGCAGCGGCGTCGGTGCCCTTGAGCGTCGCCATGACGGTCGCGAGCGTCGGGAAGTCGGGACCGGCAGCCTCAAGGTGCCCCTGTACAGCGGGCTTGTCGGTATCGGCGCGGGTCGCGTTCAGGTTGCCCTTGATGGTGTTGCCGAGCAGCCGCGCCTCGAGCCGGGGCAGCGCTGCGCGGCCGTTGTCGGCGAGGTCGGCATCGAGATCGGCGTTGATGGCGAAGGACTTGTCGCTGGCGCGCGCGAGTGCCGCGCGCAGGCTCTTCAGCGTCGCGGCGTCCGCACCCTGCAGCTGGCCGACGATGGCGAGCAGGGTCGGCAGGTCGGGGCCGCTCGCCGACAGCGTGCCCTTGGCGCTCGGCTGCTCGGTGTCGGCGCCCGTCGCGGTGAAGTTGCCGCCGAGCGTCGCGCCGAGGAGGTGGCCGTCCAATTCGGAGACGACGACCTTGCCCGTGTCCATGTCGGCATCGAACACGGTCGTGAAATCGAAGCCGCGCTCGGCGACACCGGCGAGCTGCTTGCCGACCGGCAGTTCGAAGGCGTTGAACAGGGCGGCGATGTCCTGGCCCTTGATGACGAGGTTGCCTTTCGCGCTCGGCTTCTCGTCTTCGATGTCGCGCGCGGCGAACTCGCCGCTGACGTCGGTGCCGAGACCGCTCAGCTTGAGGCCGCTGACGGTCAGCGTCTCCTCGTCGAGGTTGATGTCGATGGCGGCGCCGAAGTCGATCACCGCTTGTCCGCCCGGCAGGTGACCGCCGCGCATCACGGTATTGAGCGCGAGCGGCTCGATCACGTAATGCTCGTCGTCGAGATTGTAGGAGACGGTTCCGGTCAGGTTGAGGTCGCTGTCCAGGGTCGGCTGGTTGGCCTTGGCCGTGAGCGCGAGACTGAAGTCGACCGGCTCGCCGAGCGTCAGCGCGCCGGTCTGCGCCTTGATGTCGGCGATGGTCACGTCCTGCCCCGTGCTCGCATCGCTGTAATGCAGGCGGCCGTTCTGGATGTCGACGCCGCCGAGCACGATGGCGGCGAGGCCGTCACCGCCGCGGTCCTCGTCATCGGCCGCGCCGCCGCCGGCGAGGTCGTCCCAGTTGGTTACGCCGTCGGCGTTCTTGGCCAGGTTGACGTTCAGACCGTGCAGGATGACCTTGTCCATCTCGAGGCGGTTGCGCAGCAGCGGTAGCGTAGCGACGGCAACCTGGATTTCCTCGGCGGCAAAGAACGGTTCGTCGCCGAAGCCGGGTGCGTTGCCCAGCCTGAGCGGGCCCGCTCTGAGCTTGATCTTGGGGTAGAGGCCGAGTTCGAGCGGCCCCTCGAGGACCAGCTCGCGGCCGGTTTCCTCGCGTACCGCCTCTGCAATCTGATCCTTGAAATCGTTCGGGTCGACGAACGCGAGGAGGGCGGCAATGCCGCCGACGACGAGGACGACGAGGACTAAGAGAACGAGTATGAGCGCTTTCAGTACCTTCATGCGGTGCTCCTTGTGCGCGGGTCAGTCGAGCGTGCGAGCGATGCGCTCGCGGGCCCGGATACACGCCGCGCGGACCTGGGCGGGCGCAGTGCCGCCGAAATGGTTGCGGGCGTTGAGCGCTCGGTCCATGTCGAGCGCATTGAAGATGGATTCGTCGAGCCCGGCATCGAAGCGGCGATAGTCCTCGAGGGTGAGTTCGTCGAGCGCGCAACCGCGCTCGACCGCGAGCGCGACCGCCGCGCCGACCACGGCGTGTGCGTCGCGGAACGGGCGTCCCATGCGCACGAGGTGATCGGCAAGATCGGTCGCGTTGATGAAGCCTTGGGCCGCTGCGGCGCGCAATCGTTCCCTGCGGACACGCAGCGTCGGCACGAGTTCGGCGAAAGCGCGGGTGGCGGCGTCCAGCGTATCGACGGTATCGAACAGCGGTTCCTTGTCTTCCTGGTTGTCCTTGTTGTAGGCGAGCGGCTGGCTCTTCATCAGTGTGAGCAGGCCGACCAGGTGACCGAACACGCGACCCGATTTGCCGCGCACGAGCTCGGGCACGTCGGGGTTCTTCTTCTGCGGCATCATCGACGATCCGGTGCAGAAGGCGTCGGCGATGTCGATGAAGCCGAACGCCTGCGAGTTCCACAGCACCAGCTCCTCGGACATGCGCGAGTAATGCATCATGAGGATCGACGCGCAGGCGGTGAACTCGATGGCGAAGTCGCGATCGCTGACCGCATCGAGCGAATTCTCCGCCACCGCGTCGAAGCCGAGCAGCTCGGCGACGCGTTCGCGATCAATGGGGAACGTCGTGCCAGCCAGTGCTCCCGCACCGAGCGGCAGTACGTTGACGCGGCGGCGGCAGTCGCGCAGGCGCTCGGTGTCGCGCAGGATCATCTCGAACCAGGCCAGCATGTGGTGGCCGAAGGCGATGGGCTGCGCCGCCTGCAGGTGGGTGTACCCGGGCATCAGCGTATCGGCCTCGCGCTCCGCCAGTGCGACGAGGCCGTCGAGCAGGGAGCGCAGTGCGGTGAGGAGGCCGTCGATGCGCTCGCGCAGGTAGAGGCGGATGTCGGTCGCGACCTGGTCGTTGCGCGAGCGTGCGGTGTGGAGTTTCTTGCCGACGTCGCCCACGCGCTCGACCAGCGCCCGCTCGATGTTCATGTGCACGTCTTCGAGCTTGACCGACCATTCGAACTGCCCGGCCTCGATGTCCGCGCGCACCGCTTCGAGCCCTTCGGCGATCACGGTGAACTCGGCGTCGTCGAGCACGCCGCACTCGGCGAGCATGCAGGCATGGGCAATCGAACCGCGAATGTCCTGCAGCGCGAGGCGCTGGTCGAAACCGACCGAGGCGGTGAATTCCTCGACGAAGGCGTCGGTGGGGGCGGTGAAACGGCCGCCCCAGGGCTTCTCGGGATCGGGTGTGGCTGGCATGGGCGGTCGGCGACTCGGCTAAGTGTTCGGAAATGCGGGAAAATCGCCTGCAAGTATATCTCAGCGGGGACGCGCGGGCGGTCATGGTGACGTGCCGGGCGGAGACGCCCCGGTGCGCATGCGCTCGCCGTCGGCCTGGTCGCGCGGCAGCCCGGCGTGCAGGGTGCGGGCCCGTCACGGCGACTGTCGAGGCACCGGGCGGCTACACTGCACGCGGCCGCGCGCACCTCGCGTGGCGCGTCGGTGGCACGCAGGCAGAACAGGAATCGCGCAGCGGACATGGCACACGAGCCCGGCTTGACGGAGATCGAAGCGGCGCCCGCGCAGCCGGTCTTTCTACCCGACCTGTGCGGTTTCACGGCCTTGTTCGTGGTCGTCGTGGTGAGCGAACTGGTCGCGCTCATCATGGTCGTCGGCGCGAGCGGCTTCGGCCCGGGCTTCTTCGACGAACTCGCGCTGCTGTCGCTTTACACGCAGTGGCTCGGTCTTTCCGCAGCCGCTGCGCTGTGTCTCGCACGCCGCTGGTTGAACGGTCTCGACGAGCGCGCCATCGCTGTGCTCAGCTACCTGCTCGTACTCCTCGTGATCTGGGCGGTCGCGGAACTCGCCTGGTGGGTAGTCAATCCGCTCATCGGCGCCGGCGCGCTGACACGGCTCTCGCGTGGCGACCTGATCCTGCGCACGGTCCTCATCGGCGGCGTCGTCGCGGCGTTGATGCTGCGCTACTTCTACGTGCAGTTTCACTACCGCCACCGCCTTGCGTCGGAGGCCCAGGCGCGCCTGGAGGCCCTGCAGGCACGCATTCGTCCGCATTTCTTCTTCAACTGCATGAACACCATTGCTGCGCTCACGCGTACCGAGCCCGCGCTGGCCGAGCGCGCGGTGGAGGACCTCGCGGACCTCTTCCGGGCGAGCCTGACCGACGCCCGCGCGCCGGTGGCGGTAAGCGAGGAGATCGCCTTCGTCGAGCGCTATCTCGGCATCGAGCGACTGCGCCTCGGCGAGCGCCTGGAAGTGCGCTGGCAACTCGCGTCCCTGCCGCCATCGGCGCGCTTGCCGTTGCTGAGCCTGCAGCCCATCGTCGAGAACGCGATCTACCACGGCATCGAGCCCGCGCCAGCCGGGGGCGTCATCGAGATCAGCGCGAGGACGGGCGTCGGGCGCTTCGAGATCGAGGTGGTCAACCCTGCCTTACCGGGTACGGGCGGGCGCCACCAGGGCAACCGCATCGCGCTCGACAACGTGCGCGAGCGGCTGCGCGCGCACTTCGGCGAGCGCGCCGTGATGGAGGCCAGCCTGGCCGGCGGCTTCTACCGGGTCCGGCTGAGCGTGCCCTTGTCGGAGGCGCCATGAGGGTGCTGATCGTCGACGACGAGCCGCTCGCGCGGCGGCGCCTCGCGGCCCTGGTCGAGGAAAGCGGTCTGGCCGAGGTGGTGGGCGAGGCGCCGAACGGGCTCGACGCGCTCACCGCCGTCACCGGCCTCGCGCCCGACGTGGTGCTGCTCGATGTGCGCATGCCCGGTATGGACGGGCTCGAGGCCGCGCGCCACCTGGCCAAGCTCGACGCGCCGCCGGCCGTGATCTTCACGACCGCCTACGACGAGCACGCGCTGGCCGCTTTCGAGGCCCGCGCGGTCGATTACCTGCTCAAGCCCGTGCGTCTCGAACGGCTCGCTGCCGCGCTCGAACGCGCCGCGGTGCTGCGCGCCGGGCGCGCGGCGCTGACCCCAGCGCTCGCGAGCGGCCGGCGGCGTCACGTCAGTGCCTTGGTTGGGGGCGCCCTGCGCCTGCTACCGGTTGCCGACGTGCTGTACTTCCAGGCCGATCATGGCTACGTCAGCGCCGTCGCCGTCGATCAGCGCCTGCTCATCGAGGATCCGCTGCGCGCGCTGGAAGACGAGTTCGCGGACGAATTCGTGCGCGTGCACCGCAACGCCCTGGTCAACCTCGCCGCCGTGCAAGGGCTCGAACGCGACGACGAAGGCAACAGCGTCATCGCGTTCCACGGCATCGCGACACGCCTCGTCGTCAGCCGCCGGCTGCTCGGCACCGTGCGCCGCCGCCTGCGCGGCCGCTGATCCCCGCTGCCCCGGGCCCGGAGGTCCCAAGGCATGCACGACGCAAGAGCACGCAAAAGTGTCAGACACTTTTGACCTGATCCGGAATCCTGCATCTGAGCAAAAGTGTCTGACACTTTTGCTTAAAAATTGGCCAGTGGGTCAGGCGAGGTCGCCCCACAGCGCCTGCATGACGGCGAGGGCGCAGACCGCCGCGGTTTCGGTGCGCAGGATGCGCGGGCCGAGCGACACGCTGGTCACGCCTGCGCGGCCGAGGCGCTCGACCTCGGCTTCGTCGAAGCCACCCTCGGGGCCGGCGAAGAGCACGACCGGGACGGTTGGCCGAGGCTGGCGTGCGAGCGGGTTGGCGGCGGCGGGGTGGAGCAGGAAACCGCCTGCACCGCCATGGGCGCCGAGCCAGGCATCGAGGCTGGTCACCGGCGCGAGCTCGGGTAGCAGGCCGCGACCGCTCTGCTCGGCGGCGTGTTGCAGCACGCCGCGCCAATGTTCGAGACGCTTGTCGGCGCGGCGCGCATCGAGGCGCACCACGGTACGTCGCGTGGTGACCGGCACGATGCGGCGGACACCGAGTTCGACGGCTTTCTGAATCGTGTAGTCCATGCGGTCGCCGCGCGAGATCGACTGCACGAGGCTCACGTCGAGCGGCGATTCGGTCGTCACCGCGATGGCATTGCCGACCAGGGCGCGCACGCTCTCGCGCGCGACTAGGGTCAGGCGCGCCTCGTGTACCGCACCGCGGCCATCGAACAGGATGACGTCGTCATCGCGGGCGAGCCGCAGCACGCTGCGCGCGTGGTGCGCACTCGGGGCCGGCAATTCGAGTTCCTGCCCGGGGACGAGCGCGAGATCGACGTAGAGTCTGGTCATGGCGCTGAAGGGAGGTTTCCCGCTCGTGGTCATGGGCGACGCGGCCAGCGTCCCCGCGCGCGTTGCCGCCGCGCCCGTTTCGCCGCGTCGCGATGGTCGTTACCATGGCTATCCTTTCATACTTTGCGATCCCATGCTGAAGACCCTCAAGGCCTTGTTCGAGGACCAGATCGCGCAATACGTCAGCGCCGACGATCCGCGCGACGCCCTGCCGCTCGCGGTGGCTGCGCTGCTGCTCGAGATCTCGCGTGCCGATCACGACGTCGACGACGCCGAGCGGCATGCGGTATGCGAAGCGGTCGCGCGCATCTGCGATACCTCGGCCGACGAGCTAGAGGCCCTGCTGGCGAGCGCCGACGAGGCGGTCGACGAGGCGGTCTCGATCTACGATTTCACCTCGGTCGTCAACGAGCACCTCGACCACGGGCGCAAGTACGAGCTGCTCCTGATGTTATGGCGCGTCGCCCATGCCGACGGCCGCATCGATCGCTACGAGGAGTACTACGTGCGCAAGATTGCCGACCTGCTGCACCTCTCGCAGCGCGACTTCATCCGCGCCAAGCACGCGGCGCAGGATACTTGAGCGAACCAGCTGGCGGGGCGCCCGCCGGCGCGACCAGGAAGGATTCCGAGACCGGTTTTAGGCGCCGACAGGCTGCCGCGGCAGCTGGTAGTCGTCGCCGAGCATGGCGAGGATGAGACGGTCCTCGAGTTCGAGACGGTTGGAGACCATCTCGCCGAGCACCGACAGGTCCTGGGTGAGCTTCTCGCGCACGAGCGCTTCGTCCGGCCGTTCGTAGCGTTCGGTGAACTCGACGGCAACGTCAGTCGTCGCCGCGATGCGCGGATAGATTTCACGCACGACGTCGAGTACGCCCTTACGCCGCTCGGTGCCTTCGCTGATGCGCTGGTAGAGCCCGAAGTGGCCGGCCGCGATGTAGTCGACCAGCACTTCCTGGAAATCCTGCAGCATTTCCAGCGCCGGCGTGTCGACTGTCGCGAAATCGAGCTTGGACAATTCCCATAGCAGAACCAGCATCTGCTGACGCTCCTTGAGCATGTCTTCGATGAGCTTGCGCGTCTGTTCGCGGCAGCGCGGATCGGTCTCGGAGGCTTGTGGCATGTCGGCTCGGTTCTGTCATCCCTGTTGAGGCCGCTAATTTAACCTGCGCGTGCGATGATGAACACCGTCGCGGCGGCGATGACCTGCGGCCGGATTCGGGGCCATAATCGGGCGGTGGAGATTCCCGGCTACGAGATCAAACGCATGATCGGCCAGGGCGGCATGGCGGCCGCCTACCTGGCCGAGCAGGTCTCGCTCGGCCGTCCGGTCGTGCTCAAGGTCCTCGACACGACCGTGCGCGATGCCCCGGAGACCATCGAGCGATTCCTCAACGAGGGGCGCATCATCGCCTCGCTCAACCACCCGCACATCATCACCATCTACGACATCGGGCGCCACGGCGAGCACGCCTACATCAGCATGGAGTACGTCGAGGGCGGCGATCTCAAGCAGCGCATGCAGCGCCACGTGCTGACGCCGGCGCAGGCGCTCGACGTGGTCGAGAAGATTGCCGGCGGCCTCGCTGCGGCGCACCGCGCCGGCATCGTTCACCGCGATGTCAAGCCGGGCAACATCCTGTTTCGTCGCGACGGCACGCCGCTGCTCAGCGACTTCGGTATCGCCAAGCGGTTGAGCGGCGACTCCGACCTGACTTCCACCGGCATGTTCGTCGGCAGTCCCAACTACATGGCGCCCGAGCAGTCCGAGGCGGGGCCTATCGACGGCCGCGCCGACATCTACTCGCTCGGCGTGATCTTCTTCGAGATGCTGAGCGGCGAGCGCGCCTACGTCGCGGACTCGGTCATCGACGTCATCCTGCAGCACAAGCGGGCACCGGTACCGCGGCTGCCCGACGGCCTGGAAGAGTTCCAGGAGCTGCTCGACCTGATGATGGCCAAGCGTCGCCGCGATCGCTTCCGCGATGCGGACAGCCTGATCCACTACGTGCGCGAACTGCGCCGCCAGGGCGCGGTAAAGAGCGACGAGGAGATGACCGCGCAGCCGGACGTCGACGTCACCGGCGAGCACGCTTTCGTGCCGACCGACACGACCCGCTCGACGCGCGTACGTCTAGCCGACCCTTCGCAGCAACGTCGCTGGACGCGGCGCGTGCTGTTCGCTTCGCTGCTGTTGTGCATTTCCGGCTGGACGGCACTGTTGATGCTCGAGCGCGACCTGGCGCGGGAGCAGCGTGCGTCCGCGCTGGTCTCGGCGACCCTGGAGCCGATCGCCGCCGAGCCCGCGCCGGCGGCGGCAGCGACGGTCGGGCCACTCGAACGCGCTCGCGTGACCGAGGCGTTGCTGTGGCTCGCGCATCACAGCCTCGACGAGCTGCGCCTGACCGCGCCGCCGCGCGACAACGCCTATTACTACTTCAGGCGCGTGCTGCAACTCGACCCCGGCAACCGGGCCGCGCGCGAGGGCTTGGGTGCCATCGCGCGCCAGTGCGCTCTGCTCGCCGAACGCGAGATCGCTGCCGGCGACCACGAGCGGGCGCTGAGCTATGTCGGTATCGGCCTGCAGATCGACCCGGGCAACGAATCCCTGCGCGTGCTGCGCGACCTCGCCGACACACCGCAGCCAGGATTCTGGGGCGCGCTCGCGAGCCTGTTCGAGTAGCGTGGCGGCGAGTGAGCGCCGCTTTCCGTGCCGCGGTGGCGTTTCAGGGCGCAGCGTCGGCTGCCGCGGCACGTTCCCACGCGGCGTCGGGCGCGGCCTCGGGCAGGCTTTCGATGAGCGCGCGCGCTGCTTCGAGACGCTGTTGATCCCAGGCCTCGACGAGCGCCTTGAGCTGCGTGACCCGTTCGGCGAGGTCGACGTCCTCGACGGCGCGCGCCGCCGCCGCACGCGCCTGCTCGGCACGGACCTCGGCAGCGGCGGCCTCGATGTCGATACCGGCATCGAGTGCGCGGGACAGCGTGTCGCGCAGGGCGCCGGAGGTCGGACCCGGTTCCTCCGGCGATTGTTCGGGCGCGAGTTCGGCGCTGTTCGCCGCGCCGAATGCCTGCTCGCGCAGGGCACGACGTTGTAGCTCCGATACCGGGATGGCAGTGTCGTCGACGAGCTGCCCGTCATCGAAGACGTACGTGCGCGGGGCGGGCGCCGCTGCCCGGTACCACGCCGGCGGCGTGCCGGAGAGCTGCACCGTGCCGGTGGCCGGGTCGGACCATTGGTACATTCGCGCCTCGGCCGTGGCGGTTAGAATCAGGCCGAGCACGAGGGTCACGATGATGGTACGCATGCAGACGGGCCCCTGCTGCCATGACGGCGACGAACGAGTATATCAGCGGCTCCCGGAGCGACATTCCGCAGTGAAAACTGAACCGAGGCCGGCGCCGGCCAAGGGCGCATCAATGCCGCCGGCGGCGGTCGCGCGTGCTGGCCGGCCGCGAAGCAGAGGCGAGGCGTGGATCCCCTCGTCCGATTGAACCGCGCCGACGCGTCCCTGGTCGTCCCGGACGGCGCTGCCCTGCGGGCCTTGAATACGGCCCTGGACCAGGCGGCGCGTGCCGACGGCGCGGCGACCTGGCAGCCGCCGCGGGTGGAGACGTGGCAGGGCGCGCTCGCGCAGGCCTTCGAACATCGTCTGCTCGCCGCTGCGGGCCCGGACCATGACTTGGGCCATGACTTGGGCGACGACCTTGGCGCCGAACTGGTGCTGTCGGCCGACCAGGAGCTGGCCTTGTGGCAGGCCGTGATCGCCGCCGACGACACGCCCGGTCTGCGTGCCCCGGAGCGCGCCGCGCCGTTGGCCCGCGCGGCCTGGCGGACGAGCGCATTGTGGGCCGTGCCGGCGACGTCGCTGCCACCTTACGCCCCGGCCGACCTGCGCGCCTATGCACGCTGGGCCGCGGCCTATCGCGCACGTTGCGCAGCGCTCGGTGCGATCGACGCGAGCGCCCTGCTCGCGCGGCTGGTGGAACGCCCCGGCAGTGGTGCGCTCGTCACGGCGCAGGCGCGCGGCTTTCTCGCCCCGCCGCCGCGCCTCGCTGCCTGGCTCGGTACCGCGCCCGACGCGGATGCACCGCGCGCCGAGGCGAGCCGTTTTCAGGCCCACGCCTACCCGGATCGTGAACAGGAGCTGCAGGCTGCGCTCGAGTGGGCACGCAGCCGCAGCCTGGCCGAACCGCGGGCGCGCGTGGTCGTCGCGCTCGATGACCTGCACACGAACCGCGAACTCGCCTGGCGCTGCGTGCGCGACGTCTTCGGCAGCGACGACGCCTGTCACGTCGAGGTCGTCGCGCCGCTCAGCGGCGAACCCGCACTCGCTGCCGCACTGCTCGTGCTCGAGATCGCACCGGTGATGCGCTGGGACGCCCTGAGTGCCCTGTTGCGCCATCCGGCCGTGGCGGGCGCCGCCGAGGAACGCGGCGCGCGCGCGTTGCTCGACGCGGACTTGCGCGCGCTCGAGCGCTACGAGCTGCCGCTCGCGCTCGTGCGCGAGACGATCGCGCGAACCGGGAGCTGCGCGCAGCTCGGCCACCTGCTCGGTGCCGTGCTCGACGAGCAGGCGCAGCAGCCCGAGCGTCAGCGCCTGGTCGGCTGGCTGCAGCATTTCGATCGCTGCCTGCGCGCGGCCGGTTGGCCGGGCGCGGGCGAGCGCGGCGACCAGGCCCGCCAGGCCTGGAGCGAGGTCTGCGACCGGCTCTACCGTCTCGATACCGTGCTCGACGTGCACACGCGCGCGGCGGCCCTCGCGCGCTTGCGACGCCTGCTCGCCGAGACCCCGCGGCGTGTGCCCGGCGCGCGACACGGGGTCTACCTGGTTTCCCCGGCTACCGCGCTGGTGCTGGCGCCGAGCCACCTGTGGCTGGCCGGCTGCGAGAGCCAGTTGTTGCTCGGCAGCGCGCGTCTCTCGCCGTTGCTGCCGATCGACGCGCAGCGTGCCGCCGCCGTGCCGGGCGCCGAGCCGGCACGCGATCTGTGGCGCGCGCGCCTGGTGGTCGAGACGCTCGCGGCCAGCGGTGCCGAGCACCACGCGAGCTTCGCCGCCGGGGACGAAGAAGAACGCTTCACGCCGTCGCCGCTGATCCCGGCGCTCGGCGCGCAGGCGGTAACCCCGGCGACGTCGTTCGTGCCGCGCCACTGGCGCGTGCCCGCGGCCACGACCACGCTCGTCGAGGACGCCAGCGGCCCGGTGCCGGCCGATGGCGCGGTGCGCGGCGGCGTGGCTGCGCTGGCCGCGCACAATGCCTGTCCGTTCCGTGCCTACGCGCGTCACCGTCTTGCCGCGACGGTGGTCGAAGAGCCGCGCCCCGGCATGGGCGCGCGCGTCAAGGGGATCGCGGTGCACCGGTGCCTCGCGGCATTGTTCGAAACGATCGACAGCCATGCCGCGCTGCTCGCGCTCGACGATGTGGCGCGCCGCGAGGCCGTCGAGCGCGCCGTGCAGCGCGGCCTCGAGGTCGAGCCGTTCGAGACCGCGCTCGAGCGCGAGGTGTATTTCGTCGAGCGGCGCCGGCTGGTCGAACTGCTGCTGCAGTGGCTCGCGTTCGAAGCAACGCGCGCGCCGTTCAAGGTTGCCGCGCGGGAAGCGCCGCTGGAGGTGGCGTTCGGCGGGCTGCGCTTGCGCGTACGCCTCGACCGGCTCGATCGCCTGCCGGATGGCAGCGCGGTGGTGGTCGATTACAAGACCGGCCGCTGCGCGCCGGCCGACTGGCAGGTGCCGCGCATGAACGAGCCGCAGTTGCCGTTCTACGCGGTCGGCGCGGCGCTCGATGGTGTGCGTGGCGTGGCCTTCGCGCGCGTCGACCGCGCACGGCCGCAGTGGCTGCAGCGTCCGCCAGGCGACGCCGGCGACGAGGGCGAGGCCGCCGAGGCCGCGTGGCAGTCTCTCGCCGCCGAGTGGCGCGCCGACCTCACCGCAACCGCGGCCGGCATCCTCGCCGGTGATGCGCGGCCGGCACCGAAGCGCGGGATCGCGACTTGTCGCAACTGCGAGCAGAGCCTGGCCTGCCGCCTGGTCGAGCATGCCGGCGCGCTCGACGCGGATGCCGAGGACGGCGACGACGGCGGGGAGGATGAGTGATGCGGCAGCACGTGCGCGGGCGCTCGAGCCGTCGCGCTCGTTCGCAGTGCAGGCGCCGGCCGGCTCGGGCAAGACGACCCTGCTGACGCAGCGTATGCTGCGCCTGCTGACCACCGTCGAGCATCCCGAGCAGATCGTCGCCATCACGTTCACGCGTAAGGCGGCGGAGGAGATGCGCACACGCATCGTCGGTGCCCTTGCGAGCGCCGCGCAGGCGCCGCCGGAGGATGATTTCCTGCGTGCAACCTGGTCCCTCGCGCAGGCCGCGCGCCGTCACGACGCGCAGCACGGCTGGCATCTCGTCGAACAACCGGCGCGACTGCGCATCATGACCATCGACGCGCTGTGCCAGAGCCTGGTGCGGCAGATGCCCGTGACCGCCGGCATGGCTGCCGCGCCGCAGATCGAACAGGACCCGGCCCTCCTCTACCGCGATGCCGCGCGCGAGGCGCTCGCCACGATCGCCGAGGGCGGGCGCTGGCGGCGCGCTGTCGCACGCGTCCTCGGTCATCTCGACAATGACTGGGCGAAGCTCGAGACCTTGCTCGCCGACATGCTGGCGCGGCGCGACCAGTGGCTGCGCGTGACCGGGGTCGATGCCGAGCAGGCCTCGCTTGAAGCGGCCTACGCGCGCGTCGTCGGCGCCGAGCTCGATGCGTTGATAAACGACCTGCCGGCAGATGCGGCCACCGAGCTCGTCGCGCTCGGCGCGCATGCCGGGGCGCACGTCGACGACTCGCCACTGGCCGGTCTCGAGCGGCTGCCGGCGCGTACGCCCGATGGTCTGCCCGCCTGGCATGCCCTCGCTGGCCTGCTGCTGACGCGTTCCGGTGGCTGGCGCAAGAGCATCGACAAGCGGGCCGGCTTCCCGGCGGGCGGCGCCGCCAACAAGGCGATGAAACAGCGCTGGCAGGACCTCCTCGCCGACTGCGCCGCGGTACCCGGGCTGCGTGCCCGCCTGCGCCGTATCGAACTGCTGCCGACGGCCGCGTTTGCACCCGGTGAGTGGGACACGGTCGGCGCCTTGTTCGCCCTGCTCAAGCATGCCACCGCGCATCTCATGGTGCTCGGCGACCTCGCCGGGCGCGCCGACTTCACCGCCTACTCGATGGCCGCGCTCGACGCGCTCGGCCCGTCCGGGCAGCCGACCGATCTCGCGCTCAGCCTCGATTACCAGTTGCGCCACCTGCTCATCGACGAGTTCCAGGACACCTCCATCACCCAGTTCGAACTGGTGCGCCGACTGACCGCCGGCTGGAGCGCGGACGACGGACGCACCTTGTTCCTGGTCGGCGACCCGATGCAGTCGATCTACCGATTCCGCCAGGCCGACGTGACGCTCTTCCAGCGCGTACTCGACGACGGGCGCATTGGTGACGTTGCCATCGAAGCGCTCGAGCTGCGAGTCAATTTCCGAGCGCAGGCCGGCCTGGTCGATTGGATCAACGCACTCTTGCCGGATGCCCTCGCCGCGGCCGAGGCAGGCAGCGAGCATTTCGTCGCGCAGACGGCGGTACGCCCGGCGCTCGCCCGCGCTTGCAGCGTGCATGGCTTCGATGCGTACGGCGGCGCCGCCGAGGCTGAACGCGTCGCCGCGGTGATCGACGACATCCGCACCCGCGAGCCGGGCGCCAGCATCGCCGTGCTGGTCCGTTCGCGCGCCCACCTCGCGCACATCACGAGCCTGCTCAATGCGCGCGGCGTTGCACTGGCCGCACGCGAAATCAAGGCCTTCGCTGCGGTGCCGGTCGTCGCGGACCTCGTCGTGCTCGCCCGCGCGCTGCTGCACGAAGCGGATCGCGTGGCCTGGATCGCGGTGCTGCGAGCGCCCTGGTGCGGTGTGCGCCTGGCGACGCTGGCCCATCTCGCGCGCGGCGACACGACGCTGCCTGATGCGCTAGAGCAGGCGCGCGACGACCCCGCCTTGCCGCCCGACGAGCGGGCGCGCCTGGCGCGCGTCGCCGAGGTCGTTGCCGCAGTACGGCGCGCGCGACACGCGCTGCCGTTCGCCGAGCTGCTCGAGTTTGCCTGGTGCGGGCTCGGCGGGCCGGCACTGCTCGACGGCGAGGACGACGTCACCGCGGCACGCGCACTGCTCGACATCGTCGCCGGGCTCGAGCGCGAAGAGGCGCAGCTGACCGCCGAGCGGCTCGCCGCCCGGCTCGCCGACCGCTTTGCGACGGCGAGCAGCCACGATCCGCAGGAGGTGCAGCTGATGACCATGCACCGCGCCAAGGGGCTCGAGTTCGATCATGTCCTCCTGCCCGGTCTCGGGCGTACCCCGCGCGGTGAGCAGCAACGGCTGTTGTTATGGCGCGAGGAACTGGTCGGGGACGCTGACGGCGAAAGCCTCTTGCTCGCACCGATCCCGGTCAAGGGGGAGAGTGCGCTGTATCCCTACCTGCGCGCGCGCGATGCTGCCGACGCCGCGGCCGAAGCGGTGCGCCTGCTCTATGTCGCGCTGACCCGGGCGCGCCGCGAGGTGCACCTGTTCGGTCATGCGCGCGTCGACGAGGCGGGCGAGTGCCAGCCGCACAAGGGCAGTTTCCTTGCACTGCTGTGGCCGCATGTTGCCGATGCATTCATGCGCGGCCTGAGTGCGGTCGGCGAGGCGAGCGCCGTGGCAGAAGTAGACATCGAGGAGACACTGCGTGGCGTGCCGTTGCGGCGCGCCGAGCTGGCCACGTTGCCCGCGCCGGAGCACGGGCTCGCCGCGCTCCTCGCGCCGCCTGGCGCAGCCACGGTGGAACCGCAAGTCGAGTTCGACTGGGCCGGCATCGTTGCGCGGCACGTCGGCACCGTGGCGCACCGCCTGCTGCAGGCCGTGGCGCAGCAACCCGAGCGCTTCGAGCGCGATGGCTGGCAGGCGCCGGCGGCACGCTTCGCGCGCGGCCAGCTGCGCGCCCTGGGCGTCGCCGTCGGCGAACTCGACGACGCGGTGACGCAGGTTCTCACCGCCCTGGCGACGACGCTCGCAAGCGAGCGCGGACGCTGGTTGTTCGCGTCCGCGCACGAGGAGGCCGCCGCCGAGCTGTGCCTGGCTGCGCACGACGCGGGCGAGACACGTCGCGTGGTCATCGATCGAACGTTCATCGATGCCCGTGGGCGTCGCTGGATCGTCGATTTCAAGACCGGCAGCCATGCCGGCGGCGGCCGTGAGCAATGGCTCGACTCGGAGCAGGCGCGTTATCGTCCGCAGCTCGAACGCTACGCGGCGATCATGGCCGGCTTCGAGTCGCGTCCGATCATGCTCGGCCTGTATTTTCCGCTGCTCGATGCCTGGCGCGAATGGCCTTACGCGATGCCGGCCGGGAGCGCGCCCGACTGAGCCCGAGCAACGGCAGCGCCACCAGGGCGGCCGCCGCGGGTAACGGAACCGGCTGCGCTTCGCCTTCGACGAAGAGATTGTCCAGCCTGAGCGTGCCGCGCGCCGAGCTGGCGCCGCTGCCGCCGATGGCGAGCGCCAGCGTATCGCCCGTCAACAGGAAGTCCACGACCTGGCTGACGCTCTCGAAGGCACTGCTGGTGGCGCCCGTGGCGAGCAGGGAGGTGCCCTGGCTCAACGTCCAGGTCTGCGGGCCGCTCGCCGAAGCACGCTGGTCGAAGCCGATGCGGGTGACGCGCACGCGCCACCCGGGGCGCAGGTTCGCGTGCAGTTCGACGCGATTGCCATCGATGAAGTCGTCGACGACGAGCGCACGGCCGGGATTGCCGGCAACGTCATCGAGCGGGCCGGCGGCAAGCTCGATGCGCGCGTCGCGCAAGGCTTCGGCGAGGTGGTCGGGTTGTGCCTCGAACAGGCCGCCCGGGTCGTCGAAATCGAACGCGACGAGGGTTGCCGCGCTGGCCGGTGACGATGCCAGGCCGATCAGGAACGAGGAAACGAGGGCGGCGGACGCCGCGCAGTAATGCTTGCTGGGCATGGGGTTGAACCTCCTTGTCTAACGGAATGCCCGTGCGCTCCTTGCACGGGTACGGCATCAGTATGCCATCGCGGCGGCGCGTCTGCGAGGGCCGCCGCGCGCTAGCGCCGGCGGTGCCGGATGTCGAGCGCGAGGCTCGCGGGACCGGTTTCGACCTGGTGGATGAGTTCGGATTGGCGGCGTGCGCCGGTTTTGTGGAAGACGTGCTTGAGGTGCGTGCGCGCGGTGTTGACCGAGATGCCGAGCTCCTGGGCGCCGTCCTCGAGGCTGCAGCCGCCAACCAGGGTCTGCACCAGCTTGGCCTCGGAACGCGTCAGGCCGTAGACCTGTCGCAGCACGGTGGCAGACAGCGTCTGGCGATGGCCGAGGTCGAACAGGAACAGCAGCGCCAACGGTCGCTCGCTGAAGGTCTGCGGGCCGACACCGGCAGTGACCATGCCGATGACGTGCGCGCCGCCGCTGCCGGCACCGAGTTCGATCAGCTCGCCGGCACCCGGCGTGCTACTGGCGGTGATACTGCGTACGTGTTCTCGCAGCGTCTCGTGAACCTGTTCGTCGCGCGCGTGGAGCGCGCCGCCATTAAGGCTGAGCACGGCATCGTCATCGGCGTCGATGATGTTGCGGGCGTAGGTATTGGCATGCATCACGCGCAGGGCGTCGTCGAGCACGACGACGCCGAACGGCGTCTGGTCGAGCGCGAACTGGCACGCTTCGAGCGCTCGTGCCTGTGCCGTGGCCCCGGCTTCGACGGTCGCCTGGCCGAAGTGCAGGGCAACGCCGAACAGGTTGCCGCGCGCGTCGTTGAGCGGCGCGAGGACGTCGGGTTCGGCGTCCGCGGGGGCGCCGGCCGGTAACGGCAGCAGCAATTCGCGGCGGCTCGCGATCACCGTCGCGATGAGGCGCGTGCCTTCGTCGGTAGGCAGTCCGTGGAGCTGGCGCAGCGCCTCGCTGAGATGGCGACCGAGGATCTGCTGGCGCTTCCAGCCGGTGAGCTGTTCGGCACTGTGATTGATGAAGCTCACGCGACCCTGCTGATCGGTCGTCAGTACGGCGTCACGCAACTGCTCCATGCCGCGCGGCTGGTCCCGTTCCTGGGTCAGCGCGAGGTTGATGGTCGTCAGCAGGTCCTTGGTCGTGAATGGCTTGTTGATGAAGCCTGCAGGGTGGGTCTCGCGAGCGCGGTCGAGGAGTTCGTGGTCGGCATAGGCGGTCACGTAGACCACGGGAATGTCGTACTTCGAGCGTATACGCCGCGCCGCTTCGATACCGTCGATGCCTTCGCCCAGGCGGATATCCATCAGGATCAGGTCGGGCCGCAGCTCGGCCGCCTTTTCGATCGCCTCGTCTCCATCCTTGGCGATATCGAGTACACCGTAACCGAGTCCGCGCAGGCGCATCCGCAATGCGCCAGCGACGGCGCGCTGGTCTTCGACGACGAGAATGTTGGTAGCCACTGTCGATATCCCGATCGCTGCGCGGGTCGGCGCTGCGGCCTTACCGAACGCACCTTACCCGCCTCTGAAGTCGTCCGGCGGACGGACGCGCTCCGGCTGTTCGCCGGCAGCCGCACCAGGGCTCGTCGGCGCCGCTAGCTCGCCGCGCCAAGTGCGCTGTCGCGACATGCCTGCATCGCATCCGTAGGCGTGCCGCAGCGACGCCCGCCGGTTGGGGATGACCCGGTACCGGCGGAACCTGTACGCACTCAACCGGGTCGACCCGGCATTAACATATACCGAATCAGGAGGGAGGGATAGCGGTCCCGGGCCGGGACGTGCGGGCGGGCTCAGCGGTCGTCGCGGAATTGCCGCTGCAGCATTTCGCGACGCTCCTGCGCGTCGACGGTGAGTGTGGCGATGGGACGTGCCTCGAGACGGCCGAGACCGATTTCTTCGCCCGTTTCCTCGCAGTAGCCATAGCTGCCGTCTTCGATGCGCTTGATGGCGTCGTCGATCTTCTTCAGCAGCTTGCGGTAGCGATCGCGCGTGCGCAGCTCGAGGATGTTGTCGCTCTCGCGACTGGCTCGTTCCGCCTCGTCGCCGACGTCGCGGATCTCCGAGCGCAGGTGATCGAGTGTTTCCTGCGATTCGGTGATGAGGTCGTCACGCCATTGCTGCAGCTTGTTGCGGAAGTACAGGAGCTGTCGTGGGCTCATGTATTCCTCGTCGGCGGATGGCGTGTAACCGACAGGGAGCTTGATGTCGTCGAGGTTGATCATGCGTGTCCGTGGGGCGGGTGCCGGTGGCGGCGGTGACGTCCGCTTGGTGGAAATCGCCTGCGCGCTGGCGGCAGCCGTGGCGGCCGTTGCGCACCTCGAGGCTGAAGAATGTTGCAATGCCGGTTTTGGTTCCAGCCTCACCGAGGATGGCAC
>JAPOKK010000279.1 GCA_029977665.1 Pseudomonadota bacterium
CGGTCCGTCCGGCCAGCGGCGACTCCGGCCTGACCACGAGTTCGCGCAAGGCGATGTCCTCGAACTCGGCGCGCGCCGTGCGCCGCGCCTCGGTCGAATCGGCCGCGTCCGGTGTTGCCGCAGTAGCCACGGCGCTTGTCGCATCGTCGTCATGCGTGGCCCCGCCGGCATTGGCCTGTGCCGATTCCTCGAGTACCAGGCCCAGGCGCGACAAGGCGTCGGTGAGCGCGTCGACTTCGGCTTCGAGAACGAGGATGTCGTCAGCCATCACCCGGCGCCCCGCCTGCGGCGCGACCATGCGCACTTCGTTGCGCACCAGGCCGACGACCTGGGCACCCGCCTCGTCGAGCGCGCCCTCGATCTCGCGCAGGGCCATGCCCTCGGCACCACTGCCCGCCGGAACGCGCGCCTCGGTCAGGTAGGCACCGGTTTCGAACGCGCTCGCATCCTGGCGCTGACGCGCCGGCACCAGGCGCGGCCCGAGCAGCACGATGAAGATGCCGCCGGCGAGCGCCACCGCGATGCCGACCGGCGTGAAATCGAACATCGCGAACGACGCGCCGCTGGTCTCGGCACGGAAACCCGCAACGATGAGATTGGGCGGGGTCCCGATCATGGTCGTCATGCCGCCGAGGATCGTGCCGAAGGCCAGCGGCATGAGCAGCCGTCCGGGAGGAACCTCGAGCCGGGCGGCGACCTGCAAGGCGACCGGCATCAGCAACGCCATCGCGCCGACGTTGTTCATGAAACCCGACAGCGCGGCACCGAGCGCGACGAGTGCGGCGAGGCTGGGCACGAGGCCGGCCTGCGCGGGCACCACGTAACGGGTCAGGGCGTCGACCGCGCCGGAGGCCTGCAACGCGCGACTGAGCACCAGCACGCTCGCCACCGTGACCACTGCCGGATGGGCGAAACCAGCGAACGCGGCGCCGGGGGCAACCAGGCCGCCGAGCACGCAGGCGAGCAGCGCCGCCATCGCGACCATGTCATGGCGCCAGCGTCCCCACAGGAACATCGCGACGGTGACGCCGAGGATCAGCAGCAGCAGGAGTTGCGCGTTGGTCACACCCGGATTGCGGTACGTCGCGAACAGGCCGGCCGCCATGATACCGCCCGCCCCGGTATTCTCCGATCCCACGATGGAACTTCCAGGCACGCAGGCTCGAACGACGAGCTTTCGTTGTGCGCATTCGCTCCACAGCGCCTTTCGAACATTACGAAATCGTAATGAACACACCTCGCGGTAGATGAGAGGCGACGGGCGGCGGCAAAAACTGCCCCCCGCGCAGAGAAACGGTCCGCCTCGGCGCGCAGGCCGACGCGGCCATCGCTCGATCGCGCTCCGAGCAGGACGGAACTATTCCGATCGCGATAAATCACAGCATCCCGAGCACGTTCCATCGGGGCTCTCGGATTGATGAGGAACGTGCCATCGGCGCATCGCCGGACACGGCCTGCGCAACGTCAAAACATGGAGAGAGAAAGAAAGAATGAACAAGAGCACGATACTCGCGGCGGCGCTCGCCGCCACGTTCAGCGGAGCAGCCAGCGCGGGGGGTTTCTACCTGCGCGGTTTCGGGGGCTATAGCGCGCTGGACGATCTCGAGTTCAATACCGGCCTCGGCCGTATCAACAGCGACATGGACGGCGGTTTCAACGTCGGCGGCGCTGCCGGCCTCGAGACCGATCTGCTCAAGCGCGTGTTCCCGTCCGACCACCTCGGTTCGCGCGTGGAAGTGGAGTACAGCTACCGCGAGAACGACGTCGAATCCCACCGCCTCGGCGGTGCACGTCTCGCGCCGAGCACCGGCAGCTTCGATGCGCACACGGTGATGGGTAACTTCCTCGTCGATTTCAACAAGCAGAGCCCGCTGACGTTCTACGCCGGCGGCGGCATCGGCGTCGCCTTCGTCAACCTGGACAACTTCTCGGGCGCCGGCACCAACGTGTTCGACGATGACGACACGACGTTCGCCTACCAGGGCATCGCCGGCGTGGAGTACAAGATCGACACCAACTGGTCGGTCTTCGGCGAGTACCGCTACCTCGGCATGACCGACCCCGAAGTCACCCTGTTCCCGGGCGCCGGCGGCGTCACGCGCGACATCAGTGTCGACACGCACAACGTCGGCGGCGGCATTCGCTACCGCTTCTGAGCCGCCCCGGGGCGGCGTCGCGCGACGCCGCCCCGCATCCACTGCCCGCCCGGCTGCCCGCGCGCCGCGGACTACTCGATCGGGCCGGCGCTGCGCGGACGGTCGTCCTGCTCGCGCTGCTCGCGCCCCGCCTCGTCGCGCCCTTCGCGGCGGCGCGCGTCCTGCAGTACGCCGCTCAGCGCGTCGACACGGCGCGCTTCGCGCTGCCAGCGCAGGACATCCTGTTCACGACGCGCGGCGCATTCGCGCGACTGCTGGTCGAGCGCGTCGATGGTGCGATCGATCTGTTCGATGAACCGGCGCGCCTCGCGCAGGTTGGCGGCACTGACCGCGCCAGTTCCCTGGTTCAGCGCGTTGGTGTATTCCCGCTGGTAGTTCTCGAACTGGGCCAGCCGCGCGCGGCTCTCCTCGTGCTGGCGCTGCGACTGCGCCAGTTGCTGCGAGGCCTGGCGGCGCGCCGCATCGGCCAGGGCAACGATTCGTTCAATGCGTTTGCTGCGTGTCATGCGCTGTGTGCTCCGGCGCTGGCGGGCGATGCCGTGACGTCACTCAACGCCCCGGTTGCGGTCTGAAAGTCGACGGCCTCGCGCATGTCCTGGTTGAGGAAGCCGAGCAACGCCGGGCGCAGCTCGACGGCGCGATCGAGTTCGGGATTGGCGCCACGCTGGTAGGCGCCAACGTTGAACAGGTCGGCGTTCTGTTCGTAGAGCGAGTAGTAGTGGCGCAAGGTCTTGGCCGCCTTCTGATGTTCGCCGCTCGTGATCTGCGACATCACGCGACTGATCGAAGCCTCGACGTCGATGGCCGGGTACTGGCCGCGCTCGGCAAGCCGGCGCGAGAGCACGATGTGACCGTCGAGGATCGCGCGGGCCGCGTCGGCGACCGGGTCGTTGGGATCGTCGGCCTCGGTCAACACGGTGTAGAAGGCCGTGATCGAACCCTGCCCGTTGATGCCGGTACCGGCGCGTTCGACGAGCTGCGGCAGGCGCGCGAACACCGACGGCGGAAAGCCGCGGGTCGCCGGCGGTTCGCCGATGGTCAGGGCAATCTCGCGCTGGGCCTGCGCGTAGCGCGTGAGCGAATCCATCAGCAGCAGCACGTGGCGCCCGGTATCGCGGAAGTACTCCGCGATCGAGGTTGCCATGGCGGCACCGTGCATGCGCATCAGCGGTGGATTATCGGCCGGTGTCGCGACGACGACCGAGCGCCCGAGCCCCTCCGGGCCGAGGATCTCGTCGATGAATTCCTTTACCTCGCGACCGCGTTCGCCGACCAGCCCGACGACGATGACGTCGGCGTCGGTGAATCGCGTCATCATGCCCAGCAACACGCTCTTGCCGACGCCGCTCGGTGCGAACAGGCCGAGGCGCTGGCCGCGCCCGACGCTGAACAGCGCGTTGATCGAGCGTACCCCGACATCGAGCGGCTCGCTGATCGGCGTGCGTCGCAGCGGGTTGATGGGTTCGCCGTTGAGCGGGCGGCGCTGGTCGAGGCGCAGCGGACCCCTATCGTCGAGCGGGCGTCCCGCGCCATCGATGACGCGCCCGAGCAGGGCCTCGCCGACGGCGACGTCACCGGCACCGCCGATCGGGATGACGCGCGCGTTCGGCGCAAGCCCGCGCGGCGTACCGGTCGGCATGAGGAACAGGCGGTCACCGGCGAAACCCACCACCTCCGCATCGATGTCCCCGCCGGCGGGATTGAACACCCGGCAGCGATCGCCGATGGCGGCCTGGCAGCCGACCGCTTCCAGGGTCAGGCCGACCATGCGCGAGAGCTTGCCCTCGACGACCACCGGCGGCGGCTCGGCGAGGCGCTCGAAGTAGGTCTGCATACCGGCGACCCACTGGCGCGGCCCGTGTCGTTGCTCGTGCATCGCGTCAGGGCCCCTGATGCCGTTCACCGGCCAAGGACGGCCAATCACGCCGGAGGTGTCGGGCGCGGGGCATTGCACCCTGTTGCGGGCGCGATACCCGGCTCATGCCGGCTGACCCCGGTCGGACTCGCGCTCGCCGCCGAACATCTTCGAGGCGATCTGGGCGAGACGCGTCTCGACCGAGGCATCGATCCGCGACGTCTCGGTCTCGACCACGCAACCACCACGCGTCACCAGCGGATCGGGCTCGAGGCGCAAGTTGCCGGCGTCGTCGCCGAGCGCCAGGGCGTTGCGCACGATCTCGACGTCCTCGGGGTTCAGGTGGATGGTGGTACCGCGCGTCGCCACGGGCAGGTGCCGCAGGGTCTCGCGCACCACGCCCACGACTTCACCCGGCGTCGCCTTGAGTTCACGACGGACCAGGTGACGTGCAATCAGTAGTGCCAGCTCACCGACGCTTTCGACCATTTCCTCGTCGAGTTCGGCCAGCGGCGCGCTCAGCTCGCGCAGCACACCGTCCAGCACCTCGGCGCGGTGACGCTGCTCGGCGACGCCGCGCTCGAGGCCTTCGGCGTAACCCGCGCTGCGGCCGGACTCGAAGCCTTCTTCGTAGGCTTCACGATGCATCTGCTCGATCTGACCCGCCGTCGGCATGCCGCCACCGCCGCCCAGTCCGCCAATCACGGTGCCCTCGATGTCAGGAAGCTCGAAACGCGCGACCGAGACTTCGCGGTCGATGGTGGTGGAATCGCTCATGCCGCGGACCTCGTCAGATCATCTCGTCGCCGCCGCCACCGCCGCCGAGCGAGATCGTGCCCTCGTCGGCGAGACGCCGTGCGATGCTGAGGATCTCCTTCTGCGCGGCCTCGACTTCGGAGACCTTGACAGGCCCCTTGGCGTCGAGATCGTCGCGCAGCATCTCGGCTGCACGCGAGGACATGTTGGAGAAGATCTTCTCCTGGATGCCATCGTCGGTGCCCTTCAGCGCGAGTACCAGGTTCTCCGTCGAGACTTCGCGCAGGAGCGCCTGCACACCGCGGTCGTCGATGTC
>JAPOKK010000425.1 GCA_029977665.1 Pseudomonadota bacterium
AGCGGATATGCGGCTCGAGGTCGTTCTCCTCGATGACCTCGCCCATGTACTTGATGATCTCCTCGGCCGTCGCGATCGGCGGTCCGACCCACGGCTTGAAGCGATACCCGAAGGTATAGAGGTCGCTGTCGGAACGCACACCCGGGTAACGATGCATGTGCCAGGTACCGCCGAAGCTCTCGAGCGCCTCGAGGATGACGAAACGCTTGTCGGGGCATTGCTGCGAGAGATGAACGGCGCTGCCGACGCCCGAGATGCCGGCGCCGACGATGAGCACGTCGACGTGCTCGGCGGACTGTTGCTTGCGCTTGATGGCAGAAACGCTCATGAGGATTCTTCCGAAATGGTGTCGAGTGACGAAGTCTGCGTGGCACCACGTGGGCGGACCTGATCTGGATCAACGAGGCCGATTTGCTGCGTCGCAGCAAGACGCCGGGCGGCCGCTCGCGGCGAGCCCACGCCATGGTCAGCACGCCCGCGCGAGCGGCGCACCGCTGCAGGTGCCACGCGGCACGCGGTACCATAGCCGGGCCGAATCATCGCATCACCCGCCGAGCCGGGCCGCGTCGCGCCATGCATTGGGCGCACCCTGGCGCGGACGGGGACGGCAACGAATCCGAGGCTGCTTCCGACCATGTCCGACATCGAGGCCCGCATCGACCATCTCGAGCAACTCGAGGCTATCCGCCGCCTCAAGCACCATACCTACTGCCGTTGCGTCGATCGGGTCGTCGCCGGAGACACGGGTGCCCGAGCGGAGATCTCGGCTCACCTGTGCGAGGACGTCGTTGCCGATTTCACCGGCTTCCCGCTCATGGAAGGGCGTGCGGCGGTCGAGAGTTTCCTGTTCGAACACGTTCCGTCCGTGCTCGCCTACAGCCAGCACCGCGTCATGAACGACGTCATCGATCGCGACGGCGACACGGCCACGGCGCTGTGGTACCTGGATTGCCCGGTGGTGTTCCGTGACGGGAATGCCCTCGGCATCCATGGCAGCGCGATGATCGCCGGGCGCTACGAAGAACGTTACCGGCGCGAGGACGGCGTGTGGAAGTTCCACCGCATCACCGCCCTGCTCGACACGGTCAAGGCCTTCGCCGAGAACTGGAACGCCGCCGTGCAACTCGAAACCAACCGCTGAGCGCCGCGACACCGCGACCGCTCGTTCACCCCGCTACGCCCAGACAGGGAGATCCCATGGCCAAGCTGCTCTACATCGAAGCGTCCCCACGCAAGGAGCGTTCACACTCGATCGCGGTCGCCAACGCGTTCCTCGATGCCTACGCCGCCGCGCACCCCGGCGACACCATCGATCGCCTCGACCTGTGGGCGGAGACGCTGCCCGCTTTCGACGGCGCCATGCTCGATGCCAAGTACGCCATCCTGCACGGCGAGCAGCCCGGCACGGCGGAACAAGCCGCCTGGGGCGAGGTCGAGCGCGTGGTGGCGCGCTTCACGTCCGCCGACAAGTACCTGATCTCGATACCGATGTGGAACTTCGGCCTGCCCTACGTCATGAAGCACTACATCGATATCGTGACGCAGCCTGGGCTGACGTTCAGCTTCTCGCCCGACAGCGGCTACGCCGGGCTCGTCGACGGTCCGGTGGCCGTGGTCTATGCCAGCGGCGGCGCCTACCACGAGGGCAGTGGCGCGGAAGCCTTCGACCTGCAGAAACCCGCACTGGAGGGCTGGCTCGCCTTCGTCGGCCTGACCGAAGTCACGCGCATCATCGTCGCGCCGACGCTGGCGGGCGCGGAAGACGTCGAGCGCGCGCGGGCCTCCGCCAGCGACGCCGCCCGCGCGCAGGCTGCACGCTTCTGAGCCGGCCCCACGCGCAA
>JAPOKK010000329.1 GCA_029977665.1 Pseudomonadota bacterium
CTCCCAGATGTCCTTCATGTAGTCCGGCACGACGCTGTCATCCTTGGTGTAGCGCCAGATCTCGTAGACGAAATGCAGCGCGGTGACGACCCAGGATCCGGCGCGGTCGATAACGGCGTCGTCGGTGAGTTTCTCGCCGGCGCGCAGGACGAGCGCGTTGGTCAGCGTCGTGGTGTGGAAGTCCGCGCCGTCGCGGCCCGCCTTGGCCTGGCCTTCGCGCACGTGGGCGAGATTGAATTCGAGCACTTCCTTCTGCTCGTTGAAGATGGAAACGAGGCCGTCGCCGTACATGCCTGCCGTACGCAGTGCGCGTGGCCCGTTCGCGGCGACGTAGATCGGCACCCGGTCCTCGATGTTGCGGAAGCCGGTACCGTGGTTCTGCCAGGCGATATCGGTGGTGCGGCCGCGATAGGTGAAATCGACTTCTTCGCCGTGCAGCATCGCGCGGACGACGCGCAGGTAGTCGCGGAATTCCTTGATCGGTATCGGGTCCTGGCCCATCACGCGCATCGCCGTGTGGCCGGTGCCGATGCCGAGGAAGATGCGTCCCGGGGCGATGGCGTTGATCGAGGCGATGGCCGCCGCGGTGGTTGGCGCGATGCGGGTCCCGGCGATGGCGACGCCCGTGCCGATACGGATGCGCGAGGTCGCCTGCGCGGCGAGCGCCATGGTTGCGTAGCAGTCGGACCACATCATCTGCGTGTCCGGGACCCAGGCGGCGTCGTAGCCGAGATCCTCGAGCTCCTTGATGAGTTGCCAGTCGGTGATGCGGGTCTGCACGTGCAGGCTGAATTTCATGTCGACCTCCCCAGGACGATGAATGGAAACGCCTCGACTATAGAGGCAGGCGCGGGTGACAACCAGCGCGGCGCCGCCGCGGTCGCGGCGCCGGTGCGCGTGGTCGGTTGCCGGCCTGCCGTGGCTGACCACGGGTTGCCCATGGCCAGCCGTTGACGCGGATGATGCCGCGCGCGGCGCTCAGCGTCTGAAGCCGCGCCCGCCGCCGCTCTGCATCGCGGTGGTGTCGAAGTCGGCCGGCGTGACGTCGTCGACATTGACCAGCGTCAGCACTTGCAACGTGGTGCAGCGGTTGGTCTCGATGTCGATGGTCGAAAACGCGGTGGCGATCGGGGCGCCGCTCTCGTGGTTGGCGGCGAGGTGCGAATTCGGATGGGCATAGGGAGCGATGACGAACTTCCACAGCCGCCCGTCCTCACGGTAGACCTTCCACAGCGGTGCGACATGCGTCTGCGCATCGACATAGAACACGCGCTTCTGCACCGCGGCGGCCGGGTCGGCGGCGGTGCCCTCGAGTACCAGGGTGGGGCGCAGCTGCCAGTCGACCCGCGGAAAGCAGCCGGCCCGGCCGTCGAAGGCCACGTGCCAGTAGTCGTACTTGCGCGCTTTGCGCGTGTCCGGTTCGATGCGATCGTGCCGGTAGAGGGGCAGCAGCATGTAGGTCGTGCCCAGCAGGCGCCACTGCATGTCGGTGAGGCGGCCGGAGTAGACGAGAAAATCGTGCGGCAGGATGTCGCTGCCGAACATCGACTCGCCGGTGGCGAACGCCGCGAGAGACTGCGTGCGGCCGAGCTGCGGCAGGTAGACCCAGCCGTTGACCGGCTGCGCCTCGTCACGGTTGGTGAACACCAGCGCCTGGGTATCGTCGTAGCTGCCGGCATCGACCGCGGTGAGCAGGAAGGCGGCGTAGGCATCCTGCGGGTTGTGCTCGACGAACGGTACCGGGGGCTGCACGTGGCGGTACATGAAGCGCATCGCGCGCGCTTCGAACAGCATCTCGAACTGCGGCTCGTCGCGCCGCCAGTCACGCAGCTGCCAGTGGATCTCGGGCAACAGGCCGTTGTCGCCGGTGTAGGCGTAGCGCATGTTCCAGGCGGTCTTGAGGCCGGCCTGGGTGTCGTCACGCGCCGGCGGCGAAGGGAAGGGCAGGCCCTGTACGTAGTTGTCGAGCAGCCCGGGTTCAGCGCCGAGGGATGCCTGCCCCCGGTAGCGCCGCGTCGCCTGGACGAAGGCGGCGTGCGGCATGAACGAGAGCGGCTCGGTAATACTCAGGGTGGTGAAGCCACCGTCGATGAAGCGGCGGAAGTCGCGGTCGACGAGGTGGCCGTAGCGTGCGGCATTCGTTGCGTCCAGCACGCTGCCGGGGCGCGGGCCGAGTTCGGCGAGCTGCGCGATGTCGAGGTCGAAATCGACCGCGGCCGCGCTCGATCCCAGCGTCAACGCGAGCATGGCGCCGAGGCGCAATGCGCGCGAGCGGGTACGCCCGGTCATGTTTCGCCGTGGAAGAAATTCAGCTCGATGGTGACGCCATCGGGATCTTTGACGAACAGCTGGCTGAGCTTGAAGTCCGGCACTTCGCGGCGTTGGAAGTCGATGCCGAGCGTCTCGAAGCGGCCGATGAAGTCGTCGATGTCGCTGCCGCGGAACGCGATGTGGTCGACCGGCCCGGTCGCGCCGCTGGTGATGCGTTCACCGTCGGCGCTCACGTAGCCGCCTTCGAACTCGGTGTTGCCGAGATGTACGACCGGGCGGTCTTCGAGGTAGAACCAGTGGCCCGGGAAGTCGAAGTCCGGTCGCGGGCCCTGGTGCAGGCCGAGCACCTCGCCATAGAAGTGGCGCGAGCGCTCGAGATCGGACGCGTAGACGAAATAGTGGTCGAGACGATCCAGGGGCATGGCGCGCTCCTCCGTGGTTGGGCTGTGAAACATTGTAAGGACCGCGCGCCGAATGGTCTCGCGATGATGGGGTGCAGCGGGCGGGTCGAAGCCGAAACCTGCCCATGCGGGGGATTCTGGCGGCCGAGCGCGGCCGCACGGGTAGCCGAGCGGCGACGGGTTCGCGGGTTGGCAGCCCCTCGACCCTCGCGTATGCTGCGGTGCAGAATGCGGCTCCCGGGCGGGCCGCGGATCACGCCGACGTGCGGGAGATCGTGCATGCTCTACCACCTCTACGAACTGACTCATGCTGCCGTGGCCCCGTGGCGCGCGGCGGCCCACTTCGGTCGGCTGACGCTCAACAACCCGGCCAACCCGTGGTCCTATACCTACCCGGCCAAGGCGACTGCCGCGGCGCTCGAAGTCTTCGAGAGCCTCACGCGGCGCTACGGTAAGCCCGAATTCGGTATCGAGTCGGTCGCCGTCGAGGGCCGCCAGGTGCGCATCACCGAGGAGGTCGTGGCGAAGAAGCATTTCTGCGACCTGCTGCGCATGGGCCGCGACGACGCGGACCTAACGCCAAAGGAACGCGGCGCGCCGAAACTGCTGATCGTCGCGCCGCTCTCCGGCCATTACGCGACGCTGTTGCGCGGCACCGTGCGCACCATGGCCGAATCTTTTGATGTCTACGTCACGGACTGGCACGATGCACGCGAAGTGCCGCTGGTTCACGGTGCGTTCGCGCTCGCCGATTACATCGATTACGTGATGGACTTCATGCGCCTGCTCGGGCCCGATTTGCACGTGCTCGCGGTGTGTCAGCCGGGACCTGCCGTGCTGGCGTCGACCGCACTGCTCGCGGCCGACGACGATCCGGCGCAGCCGGCCACCGTGACCATCATGGGCAGCCCCATCGACACGCGCAAGAGTCCTACCGAGCCCAACCTGCTCGCCCAGAGCAAGCCGCTGTCCTGGTTCGAGAACAACGTCATCTCCTACGTGCCGTTCCCGCACACCGGCGTCATGCGCCGCGTCTATCCGGGATTCCTGCAGCTCACCGGTTTCATGACCATGAATCTCGACCGGCATCTCGACGCGCACAAGAACCTGTTTCAGCACCTCGTCGCGGGCGACGGCGACTCGGTTGCCGCGCACCGCAAGTTCTACGACGAGTACCTCGCCGTCATGGACCTGCCGGCTGAGTACTACCTCGACACGATCCGCATCGTCTTCCAGGAGCACCAGCTGCCCGAGGGCAAGCTCACGCATCGCGGCCGCAAGGTCGACCTCGGCGCGATCCGGAAGACCGCGCTGATGACTGTCGA
>JAPOKK010000117.1 GCA_029977665.1 Pseudomonadota bacterium
GATGGCCCAGGTGTCGAAGTGCTCGCCGTGCGCGGCCAGGTTGCGCGTGTAACAGTCGGCATGGCCGCCGGTACCGTGCAGCAGGATCAACGGCGGCAGGGAGGGGTCGCCGGCATTCAGGTAACGCGTGCGCAGGCCGTCTGCATCGAGGTAGCCCTGCGAGAAGCTCGCGCCGCGCAGGTCGGTCCAGAAGCTCTGGTAGTCACCGGTTGCGGGTGTGGCGTCGTTCATAAGCCCTCCAGGAATTCGTCGAGATAATCGAGACAGGCCTGCTTGCGCCCGTATTCGCGCTGGATGCCGGCCATCAACGCGCTGCGCTCGCCAGCATAGTTCTTCTCGTAGAGCTCGTGGCGGGCACCGAACTCCGAACCGCACAAGTCCCAGGCCAGCTTGAGCAGCTGAGTCTTGCGCTGCCCCGAGACGTCCGCACCGCGCAGCGCCTGCTCGATGGCCGGGCCGACCGGCGAATCGAATTCGTCCATCGACACCGGCAACTGCACCAGCGCGCCGCCGCCCATGCGTCGCACCATGTTAATGAGTTCGGGGTAGTAGATCGGCCCGAGGGCGCGGCCGGCCTGCAGGGCGAAGAGATCGGGGTAGATCACGCCGTTCTCCGCATCGACCTCGGCCTGCTGCTCGGCGGAGCGCGTCGTCGAGCGCACCACTTCGAGCCGCACCGCGGCCTCGCCGAGCATTTCCATGATCTCGGGTCGACCGGCCAGGCCCTGCGCCTCCGCGAGGCGGTTGATCAACGCGTACACGAAGCCGAGCTTGACCTCGAGTCGCGCGTTGGTCTGGTGCGCGGTCAGCTCGCGCATGCGGCTTTCGCGGTACATGCGGTTGAGCAGCTTGATGTCCTTGTAGACGAACACCCGCTCCCACGGCACCAGCACGTCTTCGAACACGACCGTCGCGTCCATTTCATCGAAGCGCGAAGACAAGGGGTAGTCGCGCGCCGCGCCGTAATTGGCGAACGAAGGGCGACACACCGTCTTCAGACCCGGCGTCGCCATCGGTATCGCGAACACGTTGGCATAGTCTTCCTCACCTGGCTGGAAAGTCGGTGGGAATGGCCAGACCAGGATCTCGTCGGCATACGGCGCAGCCGTCGCGATACGCTTGATGCCGTTCAACACGATGCCTTCGGATGTCTCGCCGGTGACGCGCAGGCAGATGCCGGGATCCGACTGCTGGTGACGCAGCAGCCCTTTATCGAGCTGCGGATCGAGCAGGGCGTGGGTGAGAAAGAGATCGTTTCTGGCCACGTGCTCGTAGTAGCCGACCACGGCATCGGCGCGCGCCTCGCCGCCTTCGGCGAAGAACGATCGTTTCGCGGCCAGCGCGGCGAGCATGACGTTCAGGAAGTCCGGGCTGCGCCCGACCATGCCGCAGTTGCTGCGCGCGCAGGTCATGTAGGCCTCGCGCTTGAGCGCGAGATGCTCCGGCGTGCGCGGGATCTCGAACGCACGGCCGACCGGTTCGCCGAGCTCTGGCGAATCGGCGACCAGCACCTCGCGGTGCGCCGGATCATGCTGCAGATCGTAGAGCCGGGCGACGGCCCCGATGGCCGCTTCGAGCTCGGGGAAGGCGGTCACGTCGTCGACGCGTTTGCCGTCGTACCAGACCTCGCGCGTGTCGCGCAGGCCCTCAATGTATTGTTTGCCGGTGCGTATGGCCATCAGTACTCTCAGTGGGTCCAGCCGCGGCCGTCGTAATCGGCACGCAGCTTCGGGGTGAAACGTTCGAGCTCGACGCCGATCTTGGGCAGCACCTTCTCGACCAGCAGCTCGTTGCTCTTCAACAAGCCGTCGATGGGCGCCGGACCTGCCGCGATCCAGGGCACGATGAGACGCGGATCGAGCGTCTCGATCATGTGCTCGAGCTGGCGCGCGACGGTATCGACCGAACCGCAGATCGAGTAGCCGCGTTCGCGCACGCTCGCCGGCGTGTTCGGGATCGCGCCCTCTTCGCCGGGATGACGCAATGCCTCGTTGAAACCGAACCAGTCGTGCCAGCGTGTCCACACGTAGCCGAGGCCGCGCTCCATGATCGCTTCGGCCTCGGCGTCGGTATCAGCGACGACGATTTCGCGAAAATGCCCGAGGCCTTCGCCGCGCGCGAGATTGCGCCCGGCAGCCTGCGCCGCACGTTGATAGAGGTCGACTGAAGCGTTGGCGTGCGCCTCGATCGGCGTGAAGATGACCGGTGTGATGCCCTCGACTGCGGCCCATTCGATGGTCGCCGGGCTCATCGTGAACGGGATGAAGACCTCGATGCTCGACGGATCCTGCAGGGTCTGCGGGGCGATACCGACCTGGGCGAGGTGGCCGTTCGCGTCGACCATGCCGGGCGCCATGTCGCGGGTGGCGGGATGGTCCCAGACGATGCCGTCGGGCGGCAGTTGCCAGTGCTCACCGCGATGGCGAAACAGCGAATCGCCCCAGGCCCGACGGATGATCGCGTAGTGCTCGTTGAACAGTTCGCGGTTGATACGGTCGTGCTCGGCGAACTCGGGATCGTTGGCGGCGGTCCAGACGGCATTCATCTTCTGCCCGATCGTCATCACGTGGCGAGACTGGTAGCCGCGGGCAAAGCCTGCGCACATCCGCCCCTGCGAGAAGTGATCGAGCATCGCCAGGTCTTCCGCGAGCAGCAGCGGGTTGCGCGCCGGTAGCACGTTGCCCATCTGCCCGATGCGCAGCCGCGTCGTCTGCATCGCCGCCCAGGTGCCGAGCATCACGGGATTGTTCGACACCTCGAGGCCCTCGAGGTGGAAATGGTGTTCGGAAAACGCGACGAAATCGAAGCCCAATGCCTCGACCTGCTGCAGCAGGCGCGCGCAGTCGGCAAGCCCGCGTTGGTAGAAGTTCGGGTTCTGGCCAGCGAAACCGCGCTCGAACTCGGCCGGCGAGGCCCCGGCACTCGGTAACATGAAGGCACCCAGACGTAATTTCATCGCTCTCCCCTCCCCTGAATCGTGCATGGGCCAAACGGCCGCCGCGCGCGCGGCGTTCCGCGCGCCCCGAACTAATATGTTAGTATGTTAATCTCGGTCCGGCCGCGCAGACAAGCGCGATGACCGTGCTGCGCCCTCCTGGAGATGACCATGTCCTCGCTTCCCGCCAGCCTCGCATCGAGCGCCAGCGAGGCCCCCCCCGTCGCCCGCGCGGAGCGCGCCTACCAGTACCTGCGCCAGCAACTCCTCGAAGGCCCGCTCGGCCCGGGTGAGCCGCTCTCGGTCGTCGCGCTGACCCGCACGCTCGACTGCTCACGGGTGCCCGTGATGGAGGCGCTCAAGCGCCTCGCCGGCGAAGGCTTCGTCGACATCGTGCCCCAGGTCGGCTGCCGCGTCGTGACGCCGGCGGTGGACGACGTGCGCGACTTCTTCGTCCTCTTCGCGGCGACGGAAGGTGCCGTGACCGGCTTCGCCGCGGCACGCCGCACACCGTCCGAGGTACACGAGTTCAACGCGGTGTGCGCGCAGGTCGACGCCGGACTCGCCACGGCCCGGCCACCCGGCGAGCCGGACCCCAGCTACCGCCGTCTCAACCTGCTGTTTCACGGCTGCATCCACCGCCTGGCGCGCTCGCCGGTCTCGACCACGATCGCGCGTAGCCTGTGGGACCGCAGCGACTTCTACATCAAGCTCGCGTTCGGCTCGCTGTATTTCTCGCGCCGCGTGCGCGCCGCACACGCGGCCATCCGCGCGGCGATCGTCGGCGGTGATGCGGCGGCGGCGGAACAAGCCACGCGCGCGCACCTGCACGCGGTCGGTACGAGCGTGGCCCAGACGCTCGCGCGCCACGGGGAACGGACGAAGTCCGAGGTTTGACCGAAGCGCCGGTGGCCGCGTTCGCGGCCCGCCTGGCGCTCCCTGAACGGCATCCTGTCCTCGAACCCAGGTCCGCACAGCCCGCAGGCGCGCGATGCACGCCCAGCGCGTCGCAGCGCTGCCGCCATCGCGCCGGCTCAGTCAGTCGACCAGCGGCTCGAGGGCGTCGATCAGCTCGCGCGCGCTCTGGTAACGGTGCGCCGGGTTCTTGGCCAGCGTCTTGGCGATCAGGCGCTGGTAGCGCAGCAAGGGATCGGGCAGCAGCGGCACGTCGGCATGCAGGTGCTGGTAGAGCAGCGCGCCGGGCGAGGACGCGACGAAGGCCTTGCGCCCGGCCAGCATCTCGAACAGCAGCATCCCCAGCGAGTAGAGATCGGAACGCGGGTCGACACGCTGGCCGAGCCCCTGCTCGGGGCTGAGGTAGCTCAGTGTCCCGATCACCGCCCCCGTGCCGGTCAGTCCCCACGACTCGCCGAGACGCTTGGAGATACCGAAATCCGCCAGCGCCATGCTGCCGTCGCCGCGGAACATCACGTTGCCGGGCTTGAGATCGCGATGCACGATGCCGCGCGCGTGGATGGCTTCGAGGCCGTAGGCGATGTGCAGGGCGTAGAGCAGCGCATCGCTGGTCGTCACGCCCTGCTGGATACGCTGCTTGAGATCGCCCCGCGCGAAGAACTCGACCGCGATGTAACCCAGCGTCGGGGTGAAGCCGTGATCGTAGAAGCGGATCACGTACGGGCTGTCGATACCGGCCAGCAACTGTGCTTCGCGGGCGAAGCGCTCGACCGCGTGCTCGTCCTCCACGGCGTCGAGATCGAGCACCTTGAGCACCAGCGTGAGGTCGTCGACGAGCCGCTCGGCGAGATACACGCGCGACTGCGCTCCCTGGCCGATAAGGCGGACGAAGCGATAACCACCGGTATCGGCACCGCCCACGGCGAGCTTGTGCACGATGCCGCTGTCACCGGAGAAGGCGAGCTCGCCGGTGGCGTCCGCCGGGCGCGCGTGCGTCTCGACCTCCAGGCGCATCAACAGCGCCCGCAGCCGCGGCGCGTCGAGCTCCTCGCGTACGACGTACTCGGTGCCGCTCATCTCGGCCACCTTGCCGGCGATGAAGGCATCGGCGCGTGCGGCGACCATGATCGTGGGCGGCAGCCTGGTGGCAAGGGCAAGCATCGCGAGCCAGGCGAGGCCGCTCTCGTCGCCGGCGAGGCGATCCTCGATGATCAGCAGGTCGTAGACCGACCAGTCGAAATCGGCACCCGGGCGGCCGTGCGCATCGGCGTCGTACTCGGTGACTTCGGCCTGCCCGTCGATGGCGGCGAGCATGTGGCGCAGACGCGCCATGAACTCGCGCCTGTCGCTGATGATGATGATGCGCATGGAGGTCCTGCCGCGCTGTTCGCAGCCCGTCCGGGTCGCTGCGGGTAGTTTTTCGTTATCGTTGCCGTACAGCCGGCCGATGCGTCACGACCAGGCCCGGACCGCCCGCCCTGCCGACTTCGTGCCGCCTGCCGCGGCTGTGGCGGCGCGTGTCCCGGCCGACCCGGCTCAGCCGCCCGCGATGCCGACGAGAAACGTGATCGTCTCGCCGTCCTCCAGGGTATCTTCCATCGAAATCCGGCGCCCGCTGGTGTCGACGAACATGGTGCCGCGCTCGTTCAACTCGCGGGTTTCGGGATCGATAAGCATCGCGCGCATCTTCTCCCCGTAGCGCGCGCTGATGCGTTCGGCGAGCTCGGCGACGAGCGGCTCCTCGAGCTCGAAGCTGTCGCGTGCGGTCGCGGCGATCTCGCGGAAATGGCTGTGGAACTCGGTGTGCACGGTAATCATGCCCGCCCCCTCAGATCAGCGCACCGTCCGCAGCCAGCACGTCGGCCACGTCGTCCATGCCGAGGCGCTGCAGCCGCTCGCGCGTCTGCAGCCCCGATTCGCGATCCCAGCCGCGCCACTCGTAGTACTCGTCGAGCACGGTGTCGAACATGTCGGCCGCGACCTTGCCTTCGTACATGCCTTCCGGGTTCGGCTCCCACATCCAGCGTTCGCACACCGTGTCGTGCTCGCGGCGCATGCCGACGCGCGAATTGAACGCCTTCTCGAGATTGCAGATGCGCTCGCCGGCGAGCATCAATTCCTCCGGCGTGTAATCGATACCGGTCGCCGCCGCGTAGGCCTGGCCGTAGTAGTCCTGCGGCGTGTAACCGGCCGGATCGAGCATCCAGTGGAACAGGCACACGCCGTAGGAGTTCAGCAGCGCGACCTGGTTCTCGACGAGCGCCGTGCAGGCACCCTTGAGCTCGGGCGTCGACAGGTCGGCCGCCTCGGTGCGGCCGTCGAAATAAATCTTCGACAGGTCCTTGCGCTGGAACTTCTCGATAAGCCCGATGCCCTTGAGGTGATCGGCGCCGCGCGAAGCGACGGCCATGTTGTTCATCCACGTCGGGAACGGCCGCATCTCCTCGGTGAAGCTCGCGCCGCCCTTGCCATAGGTGGCGTACTTCATGAAGTTCTGGCCCTTCATCTCCGAGTATTTCAGCGCACCGTAGTAGGGACCGTCGCGGAACAGCTCGCCGAACGGATTCTTCTGGAACACGATGGCATCGACGCAGGCCTCGATGTCGTCCATGTTGCCCCAGCGCAGCGTCTGCTCGTGGCCGAACAGCTCGGCGACGTCACGGTCGGAGATGAGATCGCGCTCGCGCAGCTCCATCAGGAAGGCGATCGAGCAGGACAGGTCCTGGTTATCGATGCCGTAATCGTTGGTCAGCTTGCCCCAGTGCGCGACCTCGGCCCAGTCGCGCACGTCGAGCGCGCCGGCCGCCGAACCGGTGGTCAGGTACTCGGGGCGGCGGAACGTCTCGCCGGCGTACTTCTTCGCCGCTTCCGATTCGCTGCCGTCGATCTTGTACTTGCCGTCACAGGCGATGAAGCAGTCCGACGAACACACCTCGGAATACTTGTGATACTTCTTGACCCAGTTGTCGGAGCGGATCTCGTCGCCGCGGAACATGTTGCCCTGGTTGTTGCGCCAGAAATGGCTACCGATGTGCTGGTACATCTCGACCGCGCCGAGCGTGCCACGGCGCTTGAAGCCGTAGACCGCCTCGTTGCCGTCGATGCGCTGGCGGAAGTCGTCCGACCAGGCCAGCATGTTCTCCGGGCGCTGGATGCGGATACCGCCGTTGCCCTGCACGGCGATGGCCTTGAGATTCTTCGACCCGAGCACCGCGCCGCCGCCGCCACGGGCGTGGATGCGCAGCGCATCGGAGACCACGCCGGCGATGCCGACCTGCTTCTCACCGGCCTGCGAGATGGTCAGCGTGTGCGCCTTCGACGGGTAGTCGCCGAGCTCCTGCTGCAGCAACGCGTGTGTCTCGGCGGTGTCACGGCCCCACAGGTGGGCGGCGTCGCGCAGTTCGACTTCGCCGTTGCAGATGTGCAGGTACACCGGGCGCGGCGCGCGTCCCGTGATGGCGATGTATTCGTAGCCAGAGAAACGCACCATGTAGGGAAACTTCCCGCCGCCGGCAGAGTCGCCGAACATGTTGTAGCAGGGACTTTTGAACGTGATGCGGCCCTTGACCCCACTGCCGGCGCCGGAGCCCGCCAGCGGCCCGACGCCGAAGATGAAGATGTTGTCCGGGCCGCGCGGATCGCAGTTGATGTCGTGGGTGAGAAAATGCTCCCACAGGATCCAGTTGTTGATCCCCGACCCGCCTATCCAGCGCTCGAAGACGCTGTGCGGAATGACCTCGCCGGTGAGTTCGCCGGTGCTCAGGTTGACGCGTAACAGTCGGCTTTCCATGGATGCTCCCCTCGATGATGCCCGCGCCCTCAGGCGGAGCTGCTGATCTCGCCGCGCTCGAGCATGGCCTGCATCATGCCGACCTCGTCGCGCGCTTCGGGTTTCTGCTTGGAAATCGCGTTGAACTCGGCCTGCTCCTCGTGGAACAGCACCGGCAGGCGCACGTACTGCTTGCCTTCGTTGAGCATCTCCGGGCGCGTCGCGCAGGCTTTCACGCACACCGGGTCGCCGCCGCACAGATCGCACTTGAGCAGCTCGCCGGACGGCGCCACGAAGACGACGTCGAACGGGCAGCCGGGCACGCATTCCATGCACTGGATGCAGTTGTCCTGGTCGATGATCGCGGCTTTGGTTTCGGGGTCGTAGTAGAACGCCCCCTCAACCGGGCAGACGTCGGCGCACGGCGGCGGGTTGCCGCAGTGGTGACAGATCTCGGCAACGAAACCGATGCCGAGCGGATTGACCCGTGACGGCTTGTGCGGCGCGTGGTCGATGCGCAGGCGTGCGTACTGCGGATTGATGGTGCCGTCCGGCGAGTGCGCGAGCGAACAGGCGACCTCGCACACGTTGCACTCGGTGCACTGGTTGCGCAGCGCGAACAGCTTCTCGACGACGTTGGGCACCTCGGCGCCGCGCGGATAATCGACGCGCCCGGTGACCATCTCCTTCTGGCGGACTGCGGACATGTCTCTGTCTCCCCTCGATGCAACATGCCGTGGGCGGAATGCGCCGGCGGAATCGGTCCGCGCGCGCATGCCGTTCCCATTCGAGACCATAATAGGCAACACTGGCGGTCGAGGGGAAACGTTAAGGGGAGAGAACCGATCATGAGCGCCACGGGCATCACATGGCTCGAGCACCCGGATCACGGCCGCCTGCCTGCGCGGCGGCTGGTCGACTGTGTCTTCGCACTGGCACCGAACGGGCGCATCCTGCATTTCCACACCGAGCAGGTGGAAATCATCGCGGACGCGGACGGCGCCGTGGGCCGCCTGACCGGCGCGGCGCCGACGCCCGAGCGCAGCCGCTGCCAGGTCATCCCGCCGCTGATCAACAGCTTCCGGCAGCCTGACGCGGGGCAGCATCCATGAGCATCGCGACACTCGCGCCGGCCGAGGCGCTGATCCGTATCGGCGACGACGGGGCCGCCGTCTACGTCGATGTGCGGACCGTGGCGGAGTTCGTCACCGGCCGCCCGCGCGGCCGGGCGGTCAACATTCCCATCGTCTTCCACCATCCGACCAGCGGCGCGGAGCATCCCAACGAAGCCTTCGCCCTGGTCGCGCGGCACGCCCTGGCGGCCGACACGCCGCTCATCGTCGGCAGCGACGACGACGCGCGCTCGCTCGCTGCCGCGCGCGAACTTGCGGCAGCCGGCTTCGCGCAGGTCGCGATCCTGGAAGGCGGGCTGCCCGCCTGGCGCGCGGCAAACCTGCCGGTCACCGGGGACAACCGGGACGGGGTCAGCTACGTTTCGCTGCTGACGCGCGCGCGCCGCGCGAAATGAATCGCCGGCCGCACGGCCGGCGGCGCGGGCTCACCAGCTGCTCTTGCGCGGCGGCGCCGCCATCGGGCCGTGCTTGAGCGATTTCGACTCTTCGCCCCAGCGCTTGGCCTGCTTCGACGGCGTGACCGGGGCGTTGACCGCGCTGCCGCCGCCGACCAGACGCCGCACCGGGGCATCGGCCGGCGTGTCACCGAGCTCGATACGGGCCTGTTCGCACAGCTCACCCCAGGTCGTCAGGCGCGTCGACATCCCGTGCACGACCTCGACGGTGCGACCGTTCGCTTCACAGTGATAATCGTACAGTGGCATGGGCTTGACCTCGCTATGGGATCGGGCGCGCATTATAGAGCGCATGAGCGCCGCTTGCTGCGTGCACGTGGCCGTCCCTAGACTGTGGGCGGCACGGGCACGGCCCGCGCCATCGAGGCACCGGTCGCACCCGGCGCCGTGATTCACCGAGGGGGGAGAACACAGCTCATGAGCACCGTATCGCAGGCCGCGGCCGACACCACCAGCGGCTGGCAGCGCCGCTACACGATCGTCGGGCTGTGCGTGCTCGCGGTCTTCGTCTGTTACATCGACCGCGTCAACATCTCGGTCGCGGTCATCGCCATGCAGGAGGAGTTCGGCTGGGACGAGAAGACCAAGGGCCTGGTGCTGTCCTCGTTCTTCATCGGCTACATGCTGTTCATGGCGCCGAGCGGCTGGCTGGCCAACAAGCTCGGCGGCAAGCTGGTGCTGGGCCTCGCGGTGCTGTGGTGGTCCGTTTTCACCGTGGTCACGCCGGCAGCCGCCTTCATCGGCCTGCCGTTACTGATCGTCGCGCGCATCGCGATGGGTCTCGGCGAAGCCGCCATGTTTCCTTCCGCCTACAACCTCTACGGCCGCTGGGTACCGCCCGAGGAGCGTTCGCGCGCGGTCTCCCTGCTGATCGGCGGCATCCCGCTCGGCACCCTGTTCGCGCTCATGACGACCGGCTGGATTGTCCAGCAATTCGGCTGGCCGGCGGTGTTCTACATCTTCGGTACCGCCGGCATCGCCTGGTGCGTGCTCTGGTACCTGCTCGCTCACCGCGACCCGGCGACTGATCCACGCTGCCCGCCGGCCGAGCGCGAGATGCTCGCGGGCCACGCACCGCCGCCGCAGGATTCGCCGAACGTGCCGTGGCGCAAGTTTTTCACCACGCCGGCCATCTGGGCACTGCTGGTCAATCATTTCTGCAGCAACTGGGTGCTCTACATGCTGCTCGCCTGGCTGCCCAGCTATTTCAAGCAGGCCCAGGGGCTGAACATCATGCAGGCCGGCATCTACTCGGCCGCACCGTGGCTGACGATGTTCATCGTCGGCAACCTCGGCGGCGTGGTCGCCGACAAGATGACCAAGGGCGGCGTGTCCCTGACCACGGTACGCAAGATCATGCAGTGCACGGGCCTCATCGGCTCGGCCCTGTGCCTGCTCGCCGTGCAACACGTCGAAGGCACCGGGCCGGCACTCGGCCTGATGTGCGGCGCGCTCGGGCTCGCCGCGCTGACCTGGTCGGGTTTCGTGCCCAATCATCTCGACATCGCGCCGCGCTACGCCGACGTGCTGATGGGGATCACGAACACCGCAGGCACCGTCCCGGGCATCATCGGCGTCTACATCACCGGCTGGCTGGTCGATGCCACCGGCACCTATGCCGCGGCTTTCGCGCTGTGCGCGGCGGTCAACATCTTCGGCGCGGTGGTGTGGCTGTTCTTCGCCACCGCGGAACGGGTCATCGACTGAGTACCGGCTGCGCCGGGCCGGCGCGCGACGCTGGCGCGCCGCGCGTCGCGTTTGCTACCCTCGCCGGCAGCAGCGGCCCCGGCGGGCCGCTCTGCCAGCCGCTTCCTGCGCGTCCAGCCCCGTTCGGTCGCGCCGGCACCACGTGATCCGCCCGCCGGCCGCACTCTCGCGGTCGCGCGCGACTCGCGGGCGTCGAAGCCGCTTGCAGAGCAGCACGCCGTCTCGCGACCGCCCCTTCCCGTTACGCCCATGACTTGAGGAGAACAACAGTGGCAGAAGCCTACATCATCGACGCCGTGCGCAGCCCCACCGGCAAGCGCCGCGGCTCCCTCCAGGACGTCCACCCGGCCGATCTCGGCGCCCACGTGATCAAGGCCATCGTCGAGCGCAACGGCATCCCCGACGAGGACTATGACGACGTCATCTTCGGCACCATCGACGCGGTCGGCCCGCTCGCCGGCGACATCGCCCGCACCTGCTGGCTGACTGCCGGCTACAGCGAGCACGTCCCGGGCGTGACCATCGATCGCCAGTGCGGCTCGTCGCAGCAGTCAGTGCACTTCGCCGCGCAGGCCGTGATGTCCGGCACCATGGACGTGCTCATCGCCGGTGGCGTGCAGATCATGTCCAAGATCCCGATCGGCTCCTCGGCGCAGGCCGCCGGTGCATTCGGCTTCACCGATTACGTCACCGACTCGCCCGGATGGGTCGAGCGCTACGGCAAGGTCGCGCCCTCGCAGTTCACCGGCGCACAGATGATGGCCGACAAGTGGGGCTTCTCGCGCGAGGAACTCGAAGTCTACTCGCTCGAGTCGCACAAGCGCGCCGCGCAGGCGATCAAGGAAGGCCGCTTCGACCGCGAAGTGGTGCCGCTCAACGGCCTCGCCATGGACGAGACCGTGCGCCCCGACTCGACACTCGAGCAGATGCAGACGCTCGACCCGATCTTCGGCCTGCAGAAGATCACCGCGGCCGTGGCCAGCCAGACCTGCGACGGCTCCTCGGCGGTGCTGATCGCCTCGGAGGACGCGGTCAAGCGCTACAACCTCAAGCCGCGCGCGCGCATCCACCACATGAGCGTACGCGCCGAGGACCCGGTGATGATGCTCGCCGCACCGATCCTCACCACCAAGCTCGCGCTCGAGCGCAGCGGCATGAAGCTCGAGGACATCGACCTGGTCGAGATCAACGAGGCTTTCGCGCCGGTACCGATGGCCTGGCTGAAGGAAATCGGCTATCCGTACGAGAAGACCAACGTCAACGGCGGCGCAATCGCCCTTGGCCACCCGATCGGCGCGACCGGCACCAAGCTGATGACGACGCTGCTGCACGAACTCGAGCGCACCGGCGGTCGCTACGGCCTGCAGACGATGTGCGAGGGTGGTGGGCAGGCGAACGTCACGATCATCGAGCGCCTCTGAGTGCCGGGGGTGCCGGGGCGGCTGCGCTGGGCGATGGCTGCGTTGCGCGGAACTCTGCGGTGCTCACCTACAACAGTAGGCTGCGCTCCTCGAATCCCGCGCGCCTTGCCGTCGCCCATGCTCGCTCGGCCCTCTTTCCCCGGCAAATTTTCCTAGTGCTAGCTTGCAGCGTCACCGACACACGGTGACGCTGCAGGAGTCGCCCCGGTGCCCTCCTATTGACGGTGGCGGCGTTGCGGGGATCTCTGCGGTGCTCACCTACTGATGTAGGCTGCGCTCCTCGATTCCCCCGCGCCTTGCTCTCGCCCCTGCTCGCTCGCCCCTGGCGCGATTTCCCCTTCGTTCCAGGCGCCTCTGAGTGCCGGGGC
>JAPOKK010000301.1 GCA_029977665.1 Pseudomonadota bacterium
AGGAGCGCGTCCTCCTGCTCGCGCACCGCCGCACCGAGGGCGGCGTCGGCCGTCGCCACCTGCCGGCTCCCGGTGCCGCCACGCACCCCGGGCCACAGCGGGACGAAGCCCTCGGCCTGGCCGGCCGCGACCGTCACGGAGGTGAGCTGCGCGGGCGCCGCGTAGCGCTCGTCTTGTCCGGCGGTAACGTCGATCGTGCGACATTGCGCGACGTGCTCGCCGCCTGAGCCTGCACCGTCGCTACCATCCAATGCCTGTCCGACCGAGGAGAACACCATGAAACTCGAAGGTTCCTGTCACTGCGGCAAGGTTCGCTTCGCGCTCGAATGCGCACACCCCTATCCGTTCAACCTGTGCTATTGCTCGATCTGCCGCAAGACCGCGGGTGGCGGCGGTTTCGCCATCAACCTCGGCGGCGATGCCGCATCGCTCACCGTCGAGGGCACCGAGCATGTGAGCGTATACCAGGCCGAGTTGCCCGACGGTGCCGGTCCCAGCCCGGCCGAGCGGCGTTTCTGCCGCCATTGCGCCTCGGCGCTGTGGGTGTGGGACCCGCGCTGGCCGGAACTCGTGCACCCGTTCGCTTCGGCCGTCGATACCGCCCTGCCGGTACCGCCGGAGCGCGTGCACCTGATGCTGGATTCGAAAGCGCCCTGGATCGAACCGGCGCTCGGCGCATCGGACCGCTGCTTCGCCGAGTACCCGGAGGAATCCATCGCCGCGTGGCATCAACGCCTCGGGCTGGAATGCTGAGCGCGGGCGCCAACCGTGAGCGTCGCTGACGGCGCGTTCACCGATCACTTCGCGGCCGCGGCGGCGGCTTACGCGCGCGCCCGGCCGAGCTACCCCGCCGCCCTCTACGCGGCCATCGACGCCGTGGTGCCCGGCCACCGGCTGGCCTGGGATTGCGCGACCGGCAGCGGGCAGGCAGTCGCGCCACTCGCCGCGCGTTATGCCGATGTCGTCGCGAGCGACGCCAGCGCTGCCCAGCTCTCGCGACTCGTCCGGCAGCCCAACGTGCACCCGGTACTGGCGCGCGCGGAGCGCGTCCCCCTGGCCGACGCCACCGTCGATCTCGTGACCGTGGCGCAGGCCTTGCACTGGTTCGCCGGCGATCCGTTCTACGCCGAGGTGAGGCGCGTGCTGCGTCCGGGCGGCGCGATCGCCGCTTGGACCTACGACCTGCTGCGCATCGCGCCCGCGCTGGACCGGCTCATCGCGCATCTCTACGGTGACATCCTGGCCGGGTGCTGGCCGCCGGCGCGCCAAGCGGTCGAGCGGCGCTACGCGAACCTGCCGTGGCCGTTCGCGGACAGCCGCACGCTGCGCTTCGAGATGCGGGCGCGCTGGCGCTGCGATGACCTGCTGGACTATCTCGCAAGCTGGTCGGCCGTGTCCGTGTTCCGGCGCCGCCACGATCATGACCCGCTCGCGCCGCTGGCCGCCGCGCTGCGGGCGGCGTGGGGTGACAGCGGTGTGCGCGAAGTCTGCTGGCCGGTGACCCTGAAGCTCGCGCAAGTGTCCTGATCCGGGTCAGGTGGGTCCGGATGCCGGGTGGAGCAGGGCGCCGCCTGGGTTACACTCGGGCACGAAGTCACACTGGAGCGGCTCGGATGCGCCGCTCCGCACGCCATACCGAGGAGAACATCATGGTAGTCGTTCGCGTTCTGTTTCCCGTCAATGCGGCGGACATCGAAGGCCTGAAGAAGAAAATGCTCGAGACCGCGCCGAAGTACGAAGGCCTCGACGGCCTGACCCGCAAGTACTACGTCCTGACCGAGGACGGCAGCCACGGCGGCGGCATCTACCTGTGGGAGTCGCGCGAGAAGGCCGAGGCCTGGTACAACGCCGACTGGAAGAAGTACATGACCGAGGCCTGGGGCCAGGAGCCGCTGCTCGAATACCTCGATTGCCCGATCGTGGTCGACAACGAGACCAAGAACACGACGTCCAAGGTCGCGGCCTGACGGTCAGCGACCACGTCGTACGAAAAAGGGAGGCCTGGCCTCCCTTTTTTGTGTCCGCGGCCGGACGCCGCGGGGTTGGCAAGCGCTGCGGCTGTCTCAGCCCTGGCCGTCGAGAAATGCCCGCAGGCAGGCGTCGAACGCATCGGGGTTTTCGAGGTTGCTCAGGTGGCCGGTGTCCTCGAGCACCAGCAGGCGCGCATCCGGTATGGCCGCGGCCATCTTGCGCGCGACCTTGGGTGGCGTGAGGCGATCGTCGGCACCAACGATGACCTGCACCGGCACGCGAATGCGCGAGACGTCGCAGACCGGCTGGTACATCGTCATCGCCTCGATGGTCTTGAGATAGCTCTCCTTGTGCAGCCGGCACATGCTGTCGACGAGTTGCTGCACCACCGCGGGCGCCGCCTGCGGCGAGACCAGCGTCGCGGCGACGTCGGCGGCGATGTCGGCCGGTTCCTTGCCGTCGAGCAAGGGCTGGCGGCGTTCGCGCACGAAACGCTCGCGGCCTTCCTGCGTGAACGAGGCATCGTAGCCGGGGAAGGTGTCGACCAGCACCAGGCTGCGCACGCGCTCGGGGTAGCGGTCGTGGAAGTCGAGCGCGATGCGTCCGCCCATCGACAGCCCGCACAGGTGGGCCTGTGCGCAACCGAGATGATCGAGCAGGCGCGCGAGGTCATGGGCGAAATCCGCGAAGTCGAGCGCACCCGCGTAATCGTCGCTGTTGCCGTAGCCGCGCGCATCCCAGGCAACGGCATGGTAGCGATCGGCCAGCATCGCCAGTTGACGGTGCCAGTTCGATGCGTTGCCGCCGATGCCGTGCAGGAACATGACGACCTCGCCGGCCCCGGCGTGGTCGTAGGCCAGCCGCGGCGTGCCGGGAACGTGGTCGGTACGCAGCGTCGTGACCGTCACGCCGGGCGATGATCCCAGGGTAGCGGCAGCGGCGTGCCCTCGCCGGTCTCGACCTGCACCGGCGACATCGCGAGCGTCGCCATGATGTTCAGATCCGTATCGCCCGTATTGCAGATCTGGTGGACCACGTTGGCGGGGATGACCAGGGTGTCGTCGGCCTTGAACGTGTGCTCGCGGCCCTCGACGTGGCACACGCCTTCGCCGGAGAAGATCACGATCACTTCCTCGCAGTCGTGGCGGTGCACCGGCGTCGCCGCGTGCGGCGCGATGGTCTGGCGCCAGACCTCGAAGCTCTTCAGGCCGTCGCGCGCCCCGGCCAGGGTGCGGTGTTCCAGCCCGGGCAGGTGATGGACCTCGAGCGCAGCGTTGTGGTTGACGTTCATCGGCTTACCTCTCGCGTGATCGTGGCCGCAGTGTAGCCGCAGGAGCGGCATCGCGGCTACGGCGCGACCTCGCCGCGTGCGGCGCCTGGCGGCGCAGGCTCGGCGCGCGGTTTCGCCCGTCCGCGCGCGCGGGCCATGGCCGGCCATACTTCGTGCAGGAACAGCGCCACGAGGACGAGCAGCGCACCGAGGGCGACGCGCACGCCGATGACCTCGCCATTGAGGACATTGCCGAGGGTCAGTGCGCTGACCGGGGCGACGAAAGCGATCATCGCGAGTTGCGTCGGGCTCTGCCGGTGCAGGATGAAATAGTAGAGCGTGAAGCCGCAGGTCGTCGCGATGGCGCCCAGGTACAGGATCGAGCCGAGCACGTAGGCCGGTACGGCATCCGGCACGCTGCCACCGAGGAGCCAGAAGCTGAGGTAGTAGGGGACCAGGGCCACGAGTAACCCCCCGGCGACGAGGGTGGATGCGGGCAGGCCCGCGTCCTGGCGCTTGAGCAGAACCGCAGAGAGCGCATGGCAGGTGGTCGCCGCGACCAGCACGAGCGTGGCGAGTGCGGCTGTCGGGCCGACATCCACGCTGCGCGCGAAGATCACGGCAAGTCCCGCCACGCCGCACAGTTGCGCGAGCAGGCGGCTCGGCGTCAGGGCGCGCTCCCCGAGCAGCATGGCCGCGAGCAACGCCGTCAGCAACGGCGAGAGGCCGAAAATCAGCGAAATCCAGCCGGACGGGACGTGCTGCGCTGCCCAGTAGGTACTGAACATCGCGCCATAGATGCCGAGCGCGGCGAGGGCGTAGGCGCGTAGCGCAACGCGATCGAAACGCAGCGGCTCGCCGCGCAGGCGCGTGAGGGCATAGACGCAGACGAATCCCAGGGTCATGCGCGACACCGCGCCGAACAGGAAGCCGACCTCTTCCGTACTCCACTTGATGGCGAGCGGGGTGGTCGACCAGATGATGATGACGGCCGTGTAGGCGGCGGGGATGCTCATGGCTCGGTACTCGGGCAGCGCAAAAAAAGAAGCCGCAGTTCCTGGGGATGCTGCGGCTTCGTCGGGTACGGGGCGTGTCAGGGTTGTCGACGTCGTCGCTCGCGCGGGCGCTTGGGCGCGCGCGGACGCATGCCGCCGGTTGCGGACAGGAGGGCGAAGCGCGTGGTGGGGACGTGACACATGGCGGGCGCGAGGATGGATGCCGCGCCGGGCGAAGTCAAGCGGCTCGGCGACATTCGATCGGGCAGGGCAAACGAGGCTGCGCCTGCTGCGTCAGCCGGGGGAAGCCTGTTCGTCCCTGAGCCCGTGATGAGCGAGGAAGCGGGCCAGACCGTCGCTACCCATGTACTTGCGCAGCAGTTGCGGATCGGTGCGGCGCAGGTCCACCCACAACAGGCAGTCGATCGAATGGTTGAAGTCCGGATCGACATTGAATCCGAGGATGCGGCCGTTCAACTTCAGGTACTGGCGC
>JAPOKK010000230.1 GCA_029977665.1 Pseudomonadota bacterium
CGCGTCCACCGCGAGCGCGTCCGACGCGATCACCGCGGTCGCGCGTGACGACACCCTGGCGGGCACGCATGACGCACTGCCCGCGGGCCCGACGCGTGGCAACGCTTTCGAGCGCCTGGTCGATCCACGCCAGGCACGGCAGTCCGCGAGCGGGTCCTACGGCAAGCTCGCCGACCTCGAACTCGATTCGCGTCTCGAGCGCAAGAGTCGCGCGGTGACGCCGCAGGCCGCGGTCGCGAGCGCACCGCGTGGCAGCCGCAAGGAGCAGGTCGCGATGCTCGCGCCGCCACCCCCGCCGGCCGCTGAGGAGGCGGCTTTCGCCGATGCGGAAGCGGACCGCGCCGGCATCGCCGGGCCCGCGCCCGCAGCGGGTGCCGCAATGTCGAGCGACGCCGCGGGGCCCGCCCCCGAGGGCAGTACGGAGGGCCTGCCGGCGCCGCGCGTCAGCCTGTTCGAGAGCGAGCTCGACCCGCCCGGGTTCCAGGTACTCGACGACGCCCATTTCGTCCTGTTCCGCAACGTCTGGCGTGACGGCGAGCGCTACGTGCAGGGCGCGGTGGTGGCACGCACGCCGTTCCTCGCCGAGGCCGTCACCGAACCCTTCCGCGCTTCCCTGCTGGCCGCGATGTCCGACCTGGTCGTGGCCTGGCGGGGCGAGGTGCTCGCCCTAGAACGCGCCGCGCCCGGTAATCGTCGCGGCTACGAACAGCTCGACGGCGAACTGCTCTACCGCACGCGCCTCTCCGCGCCGCTGTCCGCGCTCGAGCTGGTGTTCAGCGTCGGCGAGTTGCCGCTCGGCGCGAGCGGCGTGTGGCTCGCCTGGATCACGCTCGCCTTCGTGCTGGTGCTCTGCGGTGGCTGTCTCGCCATCTATCATTTCGCCCGCGGTCACCTGCGCCTGCTGCGCCAGCAACAGGATTTCGTCGCCGCCGTCAGCCACGAGCTGAAGACCCCCCTGACCTCGATTCGCATGTACAGCGAGCTGCTCGAGGCCGGCTGGGCCGACGAGGCGAAGAAGGCCGGCTGGTATCGTTACATCCGGGTCGAGGCCGAGCGGCTCTCGCGGCTCATCGCAAACGTGCTGACGCTGGCCCGCATGACGCGCGGCCAGGACACGCTGGAACTGCGCACGCAGCAGCTCGGCGCGCTGCTCGAGCGCCTCGGCGCGACGCTTGCCGCGCCGCTCACCGCGGCCGATTTCACGCTCACGCGCCAGGTTGATTCCGCGGCCGCCGCGGCGCTGGTCGCGGTCGACGAGGACGCGCTGACCCAGGTCCTGCTCAATCTCGTCGAGAACGCGATCAAGTTCACGCCAGCCGACGCGCCACGCCGCGTCGAACTCGCGGCGCGCCCCGCCGGCGCCGACGCCGTCGCGGTGAGCGTGCGCGACCATGGCCGCGGCGTGCCGCGCGCCGCGCGACGCCGCATCTTCGATCTCTTCTACCGCCACGGCGACGAGCTGACCCGCGAGACCACCGGCACCGGTATCGGCCTGGCCCTGGTGCGCGAGCTCGTCGGCGCCATGCACGGCCGCGTCGAGGTCGCCGACGCCGCGCCCGGCGCGGTGTTCACCATCGTCCTGCCGCGTGCGCGAACGGGCGATGATTGAGTCCCGCATCGGCTGCCAGTAAGTTAAGGAACCTCTGAACAAGTCATGACTCGGCACCTCGCGCCCGCGCTGTCCGATCTCCGCGTTGCGACGCTTCGCCATAGCCGGCTATGACGGGCGCGTCGCGCCTTGAACTCGAACAGCGCGAACACGAACTGCTCGGCCCAGACTTATTCAGAGGTTCCTTAATCGGTACGAGCGAGTGGGCATGCCCGCCCGCCAGGCCGGAACTGCTTCCTGCCGGGCGCCGGCGAGCGGAGGGCACGATGAACGGTATTCACGACATGGGTGGGCTGACCTGCTTCGGGCCCGTGGTGCGCGAAGTCGACGAACCGGTTTTTCACGACGGCTGGGAACGGCGCGTGTTCGCCGTCAGCATGCTGAGCGGCTCGGCGCTCGGCCCGGTCGATGTGTTTCGCCATGCCATCGAGCGCATGGATCCGCAGCACTACCTCGCTACCACCTACTACGAGCACTGGCTGGCCGGCATCGAGCGGCTGGCCGCCGAACGCCACCTGGCGGACGCTGCGCCAGCCGCGCGTACCCTGCAGGCCGAGCAACTCGATGCGATCGTCGCGCGCGGCGTGAGCGCCGCACGCGACAGTGATGACTTCCGCCCGCGCTATGCCGTCGGTGACGCGGTGGTGGCGAAGAACCTCAATCCGCGCGGACATACGCGCCTGCCCCGCTACGTGCGCGGGCGACGCGGCGAGATCGCTGCCGTGCGCGGCAACCACGTGTTCCCCGACACCGCGGCACACCTGGCCGGTGAGCATCCCCAGCCGCTGTACTCGGTGCGTTTCTCCGCACGCGAGCTGTGGGGGCCGGACGCCCCGGCCGGGGACAGCCTCTACCTCGACCTGTGGGAGAGTTACCTGGAGGATCCCGCGCGATGAGCGAACCCCACGACGGACACACGCATGCCCACGACGCGCCGCCGAACCCCTACCTCGAGAAGCGCCGAAACGGCGAGGAAACGGCCGCGCTCGAGGCGCGGGTGAAGGCGATCGAGGACCTCGTGGTCGGCAAGGGTCTCGTGACGACGGCCGCGCTCGATCGCATCGTCGATATCTACGAGCACGATGTCGGGCCGCTTAACGGCGCCCGCGTGGTTGCCCGCGCGTGGACCGATGCGGCCTACAAGGCGCGCCTGCTCGCCGACGGCTCCGCCGCGATCGCCGAACTCGGTTACGGCGGCCTGCAGGGCGAACACCTGGTCGTGGTGGAGAACACCGACACCGTGCACAACGTCGTCGTCTGCACGCTCTGCTCGTGCTACCCGTGGCCCGTCCTCGGCCTGCCGCCGTCCTGGTACAAGGACGCGCCTTACCGCTCGCGCGTCGTCATCGAACCGCGCGCCGTGCTGGCCGAGTTCGGAACCGAGCTCGATGACGACGTGGAAGTGCGCGTGTGGGATTCGAGTGCCGAGATGCGCTACATGGTGCTGCCGCAACGGCCGCCTGGTACCGAAGGCATGAGCGAAGCCGCGCTCGCGGGCATCGTCACCCGCGACGCCATGATCGGCGTCCCCCGCCTGGCCTCACCGTGAGCGCGCGGACCCGCCCCGAGGTCGCGGTCATGGAGGGCATGGCCGCGCTGCCGCGGCGCAGCGGCGAGCTCGTCTTCCACGACGCGTGGGAACGCCGCGCTTTCGCCATCGCCGTCGCCCTGTGCGAACGGGGGCTGTACGACTGGGACGTTTTCCGGGCCCAGCTGATCGCGGAAATCGACCAGCTCGGCGCGGGCCGCGAGGCGTCGGACCCCGCCGCGCCCGGCTACTACGAGCACTGGCTCGCTTCGTTGGAGAAAGTGCTCGCGCGCCGCGGCATCGCGCCCGACGAAGACGCGCCGCCGGACGACTGACGGGTCCGCGCGCGGGTGCAAGCAGACATCCCGCACGTGGGCGCGTGATCCAGATCAAGCCGCGTGCGCGGCCGGAACGGAACACTGGGAACTCGTTTTCAGCACGGATGCGGCGTTGCCGGCGCCGTTGAGAGAGTTCCCCATGCCATCGTCCCCGCTTGCCTTCTCCGCACGTCGCCGCCTGCTGCTGACCGGCGTTGCCGGCGCCCTCGCGGGCAGTCTCGACCTGACGTTCAAACTGCCGGCCGCGGCCGCGTCACCGCCCGACCTCGTCGTTTACGATGCGCCCGCCGCACGCACGCTGCTGGCCGTGTGCCGCACCCTGTTTCCGCACGACGCGCTGGGTGACGCACCCTACATGGAATGCGTGCGTGCCATCGACGCCGCTGCCGCCGATGCCGGCTTCCGGGCAAGCATCGACGCGGCGCTGGCCAGGCTGCCGGCGGACTTCGCGGCCGCCGACCAGGCGGTGCGCGAGCGTGCACTCAGCGTGCTGCGCGACACACCGGCCTTCGGCGCGCTGCGCGGCGCGGCCGGCAAGCTCTACCGCAACCCGGCAGTTTGGCCGCATTTCGACTATCCCGGCCCGTCGCTGGCTTTCGGCGGCTGGGTCGATCGCAAGATGCTCGATCTCGAATGGCTGCCGGCGGAGACGCTGCAGCTTTCGGAGGTGACGTCGTCATGAGCGCGCGTTTCGATCTGAACGACGATTCGGTTGTGGTCGTCATTGGCTCGGGCGCCGGCGGCGGCACGCTGTCGGCAGCCCTGACCGCCGCTGGCGTCGACGTGGTGTGCCTCGAAGCCGGTGGCCAGGTGGCCATCGAGCAGGACTTGCCGACCATGTACGGGCGCGTCAAGTGGGCCGACACGCGGCTGTCCGAGGGCGATCTGAACCCGGCGCTGCCGGTGTTCATCGCCAAGGCGGTCGGCGGCACGTCGATCGTGTGGGGCGGCGTGGCGCTGCGCATCCAGCCGCACGAGTTCGCCGCGCGCACGAACTACGGCGAGGTCGCCGGCGCCGCGCTGGCCGACTGGCCGATGAGCTATGCCGAGATGGACCCGTGGTACGCGCAGGCCGAACAGCGCCTCGGCGTGACCGGCACGCACGGTAATCCCTTCCTGCCCGATCACAACAACGCCACCCTGCTCAAGCTCGGCGCGCGCGAGCTCGGCTACACGCAGGTCTCGAACGGGCACATGGCGATCAACGCGGCCGATCGCGACGGCCGGCCGGCCTGCCGCCAGTTCGGCTTCTGTGCCGGCGGCTGCGTGATCGGCGCGAAGTGGTCGTCGCTGCACGCGGAGCTGCCCAAGGCCCGCGCAAGCGGGCGCTTCGAGTTGCGCGAACGCGCCATGGCGGTCGCCATAGAGCATGACGACGCAGGCCGCGCTTCGGGCGTGGTTTATGTCGATGCCGACGGTAAACGCCAACGCCAGCGCGCGCGTGTCGTGTGTCTCGCTGCCAACGGCATCGAGACGCCGCGGTTATTGTTGCTGTCGGCCTCGGGGCGTTTCCCCAAGGGTCTCGCCAACGGTTCCGGGCTGGTCGGCCACCATTACATGACCGACCTGCTGGGGCGCGCCATCGCCATCATGCCGGGGCGCGTCGACAACTATCGTGGCACCACCTACTCATCGCTCGTTGCCGACGACATGCGCCACGACCCGGCGCGCGGTTTCGTCGGCGGCTACCTGTTCGTGCCCCGCGGCATCCACCTGCCGACCTACGTCAACGAGCCGCGCGCCGATGGCTGGGGCGCGGAGTACGCCGAAGTCATGGAGGCCTATACCAACATGGCGTCGGCGGCGTTGATCGGCGAGGACCTGCCGGTGTACGACAATCGCATCACGCTCGATGGCGAGACGCTCGACCAGTACGGCAACCCGGTGCCGGTGATCCACAAGCGCTACCACGACAACGACCGCGCCCTCGTGGCCCATGGTCTCGAGCGTGCCGCCGACATCTATCGCGCGCTCGGCGCGACGCAGGTGTTCACGCGCGCATCGAACGTCGCCATCCACAATCTCGGCACCTGTCGTTTGAGCAAGGACCCGGCGGACGGCGTGTGCAATGCCTACGGCGCCACGCACGAAGTGCCGAACCTGTTCGTCTCCGACGGCAGCCAGTTCGTCACCTCGGGTGCGGCACCGCCGACGTTGACGATCGCGGCGCTGGCGCTGCGCCAGGCGGACCACATCGTCAGCCAGCTGCGCGCAGGGACGATCTGAGCGGCTGGTGCCTGCACCCCGAGCAGGCTGGCAGGTGCTGCGAGGTCGGCCGTGGTGCTTCGCGACGACGGGGCCGCCTGGCATTGAGCCGGCAACGACGCGACGCACGCGGCTGACGTACGGCACGCAGCGCGGCCAGGTGAACGAAGCACCCGTGCACCCGGCACCCGGCATCGCCGGGTGCCAATATGGGCCCGAGTCCCGCGCGCGCCGTGAGCGGTGAAGCGAGACTCGTGTCAGCGTGACGTGAACGCCTTCGGCGTCGGATAGCTGCAGAGCGTCATCTTGAACTGCGGATGCGCTGTCGCATACTCACTCAGCGCGAGAAGGCGCTTGTTCAGTTCGAGCTCCACGTACACCTGTCGCACGGTAGCGGTATGGGGCACGGGCACGGCGCGTAACCCGGCCATGAGCACGCCGATACCCAATGAAAGTGCGATAGCTATGGTTCGCCTCGAGCGCGAGCGTCGCGACGTCCAAGTCCTGCAAAGCAATACGTCTGCGTCTCGACTCGGTGATTGCAAGACACTTGGCCGGACGGTCGTATCGTTCTATTGCGGCGGATCCGAACCTCGGTCCGGCGGGCACCCACACGCCGCCGCGGCGCGTGGGCGTCGCCATCAACCTGTCAGCCGCGGCGGCGTTTCGCCAGGACGGCGCCCAAGGCTCCGCCGAGCAGCCACGCCGCGCCCGGCAGCGGTACC
>JAPOKK010000296.1 GCA_029977665.1 Pseudomonadota bacterium
AATGTCGAGCTCGACGAAGTCCACGGACTGACCCAGGACACCATCTTCTCGCGCAGTCCGGAAGGTGTGAAACGCACCGGTATCTTCATCGGCGGGCGCGAGTTCGGTCTATCGCTGGAGATGCTCGCTGCCGCCCGTGCCGCCATGGTGCCGCCGTTCGAGGTCTCGGTGATGGCCGACCCGAGCGGCGCCATCACCACGGCCGCGGCGATGGTGGCACTGGCCGGCCATTGGCTCACGCGCGCCGGCGGCGAACTCACCGACAGCCGCGTGTGCGTGTTCGGTGGTACTGGCCCGGTCGGTATGTGCGTCGCGTTGCTCGCCGCGCGTGCCGGTGCGCAGGCCGCGATCGTCTCGCACCAGGGACTCGGTGCGGCGCAGCTCGTTGCTGACCGCATGACGCGTGATTTCGGCACACGGATCCATGGCCTCGATGGCAGCTCGAGCGAGGCCGTGGCGCAATGGCTGAGCGACATCGACATCGCCTTCAGCGCGGCCAAGGCGGGTGTACGCGTGGTGGAGCGCGCGCAGCTCGACGCGGCCGCTGCGCTCAAGGTCGTCGCGGATGCCAACGCGGTGCCGCCGACCGGCATCGAGGGTGTCGACGCCAACGACCGCGGCAAGCCGCTCACGGTCGGTGACGGCGGCACGGCGTATGCCCTCGGCGCGCTCGCCATCGGTGACATCAAGTATCGCGTGCACACCTCGCTGCTGCGCCAGATGTACAGCGCAGCGGAACCCGTTTACCTGGGCTGCGACGAAGCCTACGCGACGGCGTGCAAGGTCGTCGCCGAGCGCGACTGATGCCGCGGCGCTGGCGATGACGACACACTGCGCCGCGGCCGGCAGGTGGCCGTGAGCCGGCCGCCGCTGCTCGTCGTCGCGACCAGCGCGCGCGCCATCGCCACGGCGGCGTGCGAACGGTTCACGCCGTTGACGATCGATCTGTTCGCCGACCGCGACACGCAGGCGTGCACCGCACGCGCCATCCAGGTCGTGTCCGGGGACGGCTACGCCCTGCCGCATGCACCCGTGCTGGCCGCCGTCGAAGCGCTGGCGCGCAGCAGCGCGTCGCGCCTGCCGGCGATCTTCGGCAGCGGTTTCGAAGCCGCGCCGGCACTGCTCGCGGCGATCGCGCGCCACGTCGATCTGCTCTGCTGCGGGAGCGAGGTGTTGCGGCGGCTCGGCGACGTGCCCGCGCTGACGGCATGCTTCGCGGGTGACACTGCGCTGCGCTTTCCGCCGACTACGCGCGATGCGCCGGCGCTGCCGGCCGGCTGGCTGGTGAAGCACGACGCCCGTTGCGGCGGCCTGCACGTGCGTGACGCGCGCCCCGTCGACGCGGCCGCCGCGGGACGCTACTTCCAGCGGCGCGTCGACGGCCCCGTGTGGTCGGCGTTGTTCGTCGTCGCTGGCGGGCGTTGTGTGGTGTGCGGCGCCGCGCGGCACCTGCGCACGTTGCCGGCGCCGCGCGCGCCGTACGCCTGGCAGGGTGCCTTGAACACGGGCGACGTGCCGCTCGCCACCCAGGCGCTCGAGCGCTGCGGACAACGCCTGGTGGACGTGCTCGGGCTGCGCGGCGTGTTCGGCATCGATTTCGTGCCGCGCGACGGGGTTCCGGTCGTGCTCGATATCAACCCGCGTCTCACCGCGAGTCTCGACGTCTACCCCGATCGCGGCGCGCTCGTCGCCGCACATGTCGCTGCTTGTGCGCGAGACACCCTCTTGTATAGTAGGCCGGCGGCGCGTTCGGCGCGTGGCGTGGCGGTGCTCTACGCGTGCCGATCCGGCAACGTGCCCGACGCATTCGAATGGCCCGAAGGCGTCGCCGACGTGCCGCATTGCGGCGGCGCGATCGCCGCGGGCGCACCCTTGGTGAGTGTCATCGTCGAGGACCAGTCTGGCGACACGGTCCTCGCCCGGCTCACCGAAACCAGTCGCGCGCTCGCGCGCCGGCTCGCCGCGCGCGGCGCGAACCTGCTGCCGCACGACATAACGATAAAATCCGTGGGAGGACCCGATGTCTGAACTGCAACTGGACGGCTCCATCAACGTCAGCGAGCGCACGCGGCCCTTGGTTGCGGCCTTGTGCGAGCACGCCGCCGAGTATCGCGTCGGCGTGAGCCGCAGCGACAGCGGCGTGACCATCATCGACGCCGGCATCGATGCGCCGGGCGGCCTCGAGGCCGGCCGTCTCATCGCCGAGATCTGCATGGGCGGGCTGGGGCGCGTGGCGCTCAGCGGCGCAGCGCCGTTCGCGCGCTGGCGCTGGCAGGTCGACGTCACCTCCCTGCATCCCGTGATTGCCTGTCTCGGCTCGCAGTACGCCGGTTGGAGTCTCAGCCACGGCGAGGGCAAGGGTGCCTTCTTCGCGCTCGGCTCGGGCCCCGCACGGGCCATGGGCAGCAAGGAGCCGCTGTTCGACGAGCTCGGCTGGCGCAACCCGGCCGGCGAGACCGTGATCGTGCTCGAGGTCGACCGCGTGCCGCCGCCCGAGATTGCGGAGAAGATCGTCGGCCGTTGTGGCATCGAGCCCGCGCAGCTCACGCTGATCCTCACGCCGACGTCCAGCCTCGCCGGTGGCATGCAGATCGTCGCACGCGTGCTCGAAGTTGCGCTGCACAAGGTGCACGAGCTGCATTTCCCGCTCGGCGACATCGTCGACGGTGCGGCGAGCGCGCCCTTGCCGCCGCAGTCGCCCGATTTCATGACCGCGATGGGACGCACTAACGATGCGATCCTCTTCGGCGGCCAGGTACACCTGTACGTGCGCGGCGAGGACGAGGCCGCGCGCGATCTGGCCGAGCGCCTGCCGAGTTCGGCCTCGCGCGATTTCGGCAAGCCGTTCGCGCAGGTTTTCAAGGACTACGGTTACGACTTCTACAAGGTCGACCCGATGCTGTTCTCGCCGGCGCGTGCGCTGGTCACGAACGTCACCAGCGGCAACAGCTTCGAGGCCGGCGCGCTGCACGAGGACTTGCTCGCGCAGTCCTTCGGTGCCTGACGCGGCACGCGCCGTGCGTCCGCGCCTGGCGATCTTCACCGACGAACCGGGCTGGCACGGACGCCAGCTCGCGCGCGTGTTCGAGCGTGCCGGCTACGAGGCCGTGTTCGTCTCGCTGACGGACTGCCGGGTCGAACTCGGAACGAGCGGTCACGGCCTGGTCGTGCCGGGTTTCGACGGTGCGCTGCCGGTCGGGGCCTTCGTGCGCGGTGTGCCCGGCGGTTCGCTCGAAGCGATCACGTTGAGGCTGGACTTCCTGCACCTGCTCGCGGCGCTCGGCTGCCCCGTATTCAATGACGGTCGCACCATCGAGCGTACCGTCGACAAGGCCATGACGACGCTGCTGCTGCGCCACCACGACGTGCCGACGCCGCCGACCTGTGTCACCGAGTCGCACGCCGTCGCGCTGGCCCACGTCGAGCGCGCCGAGGCCGAGGGCCGCGTACTGGTCAAGAAGCCGTTGTTCGGTTCGCAGGGCAAGGGACTGCGCCGCATCGTGCGTGCCAGCGATCTCGGTTTCCTCTTGCCCGGCGAGGTCGCCTACCTGCAGGACTTCGTGCATACCGGCGACGGGCCGTTTCGCGATTGTCGTGTGATGGTCGTCGACGGCCGCGCTATCGCGGCCATGGAGCGCAGCAGCCACCACTGGATCACGAACCGCGCACAGGGCGCCGAGTGCCGTTCGATTCCGCTGCAGGACACGCTGGCGGGGATCGCCGAGCGTGCGGCGGGCGCGGTCGGTGCTGCCTATGCCGGCGTCGACCTGCTGCGCGACCGGGACGGCCACTGGCTCGTCACCGAGGTCAATGGCATTCCGGCGTGGCAGGGCCTGCAACGCGCCACCGGGGTCGACGTCACCGCGCTGATCGGCTCGGCTTTCCTCGCGCGGCTCGATCGCGGCCTCGCCGCGCTCGCCTGAACGTGGCGGTGTCCGCGCCCGATGCGCACGCACGGCGCGAGGCGGCCCTGCTCAAGGCATGCCGTCTCGACGTCGTCGCCTTCAAGCCCGGCAACGTCAGCCTGTGTTCGCCCGGACACGGCATGAGCGCGGCGGACTTCCTCGCCAGCGCGCGCATCGCCGTGCCCTGGCTTTGCGCCGAACGTCTCGGCGTCGGTCAACGCATGCAACGCGCGATGGAAGCGACGATGGCAGCGGTCGGTTGCAACACCAACCTCGGCATCGTCCTGCTGCTCGCACCGCTGGCCGCGGCGAGCGAGCGGCGCGCACCGTTGCGCGAAGCACTCGCCGCGGTGCTCGCATCACTGACGGTGGATGATGCGCGGGCCTGTTACGCGGCCATACGCACTGCGCAGCCGGCCGGACTCGGCTCGGTCGATGAGGGCGACGTGCATGCGCCGGTCACGCGCGACCTCGGCGCCGCGATGGCGCTCGCCGCCGAGCGCGATTCGATTGCGCGACAATACGGCACCGTATTCAACGATGTCATCGAGCACGGCGTGCCGCTACTGCGCGAACTGCGTGCGCGCTGGCGTTCGCTCGCCTGGGCGACCACCGCGTGCTATCTCGATCACCTTGCGCGCTGGCCTGATTCGCACGTCGCACGTAAGCATGATCCGGCACCCGCTCACGCGCTCCAGGCGTCCGCGCGGGAGGTAGCAAAGGCCATGAAAGCGTGCGAGAATCCCCGCTCGTTCGCGGTCCGTCTGAAGGCCTTCGATCGCGAGCTCAAGACGAGGGGCATCAATCCGGGTACCAGCGCAGACCTCACGGTCGCCAGTGTGGCAGCGCTGCTTCTGCTGGAACGCTCTTCCTGACT
>JAPOKK010000247.1 GCA_029977665.1 Pseudomonadota bacterium
ACTTCGTGTAGCAGAGATCGAGCGCGTCGACGACCATGCGAATGTCGGCGGAGTTCTTGCCGGATTGCCGGGCATGAGGGATCTCGATGAGTTCGAAGGCCGCCTCGTGCATCGGCGCCTTGAACTCCTTGTAGCGATCCCAGTCGCAATAGGCCTTCTTGACGACGATGCTGCCCTTGACGAGCAGGCGCTCGAGCACGCGCTTGATGTCGAAGCGCGCGTAGTTGGCGTCGCGCACGCCGAGCGCGACGTTCTCGAAGTCGCAGAACAGCGCAAGGTTCCTGTGAATGTAGTCTTGAGCCATGGGCTCCTCCCGGGCTCAGCGCCCGATGGGGCAGAACGAAACGTCACCCGCGCTCGCCGCCGTGGCGTCATCGACGTCGGTGCGGAACGTCGCGTGAAATCGATTGACCAGTGCCGACAGGCCGACTGTCGCGCACAGCTCGAGCTGTTCCTCGCGCGAGAAGTGCTGCTCGATCTCGGCGTAGAGCGCGTCGTCGACACGATTGTCGCGCGTCAGCGCTTCCGCGTAGCGCAGCACCAGGCGATCGACGTCGTCGAGCGTGGGGCAGGTTTCAGGCGCATGCATCGCCGCCATCTCATCATCCGTCAAGCCGACACTCCGACCGAGCATCACGTGCGTGGGGATTCAGTAATGACAGCTGTTGAGCTGCGAAGCGCGCAGGTAGGCCAGCTCACGATGCCGCGGCGAAATCGCCGGGGTCTCGTAGAGCGCCGCAGCGATCTCGGCAAAGCCGCGCAACAGGCGCGAATCGTTGCCGAACAGCTTGAAGACGTTGAACACGGTGAAGCCGAGGCCTTCGAGGCGCGCGTAGATGTCGCGCACCTCGGGCGAGGCGTCTTGCGGTTCGACGAGAGGGATGCGGGCCATGGGCGGCCTCCTGCACGGTTGATGAGCCGGCGTCAGCGTATAGAGGGCGTCGCGTACTGACAAGCAGGCCGCCTGCCGCGGGCCTATACTGGAGCGCTGCCGACCGCGGGAGAGACATCCATGATCAAGCTGACCATCTGCGCCGTACGCAAGCCCGGCATGTCCCATGAACAATTCGATCACTACTGGCGCGAAGAGCACGGGCCGCTGATCCGCAGCGTCACCGAGTTCAACCGCCACGTGCGGCGGTACGTGCAGTGTCACCGTATCAACGCCGGCGACGCCTTCGGCACCAGCGGTGACTGGGACGGCATTGCGGAACTGTGGTTCGACGATGTCGCCGACATGCAACGCGCGTTCAGCGAACCGCGCTACCTCGAAGTCATACGCCCCGACGAACTCAAGTTCGTCGACATCGAACGCTGCCTGTCCTACGTCAGCGAGGAACTCGAGGTTATCTGATTGATGCTCCGGTCGGTAGCGCCGCGGAACAGCCGCGGCAGTTCGCGCCAGGCGCCGGCAACAAGCAGCGCGGCAACGCCGAGCGCGAGGACGGCATCGACCCGGAAATATCCGGTCAGCAGCATCGCGAGGCCGGCGCCAGCCGTGGACAGGCAGAAAGCGACATCGCCGATATTGTGCAAGTAGGCGAGCCGCACCGACGGGTCGTGCCGGCCAGCCGCGCGGAGTGCGATCGCGACGGCCGCGTTGCCACACGCTGCGGCGAGCCCGGCCACGAGCGTCAGGTCCGCCGCAACCGCGGGCGCTGACGAGAAGCGTTCGATCGCGAGCCCCGCGATGGCCAAGGCGACGACCACAATGCCGACCGTGTTCAGGAGATCGGCGACGGCACGCAGCCGCGTGGCACGCTCACCTTCCGTACTTGCCAGCCACAAGCAGACGAGCGCGAGCTCGTCGCCGCCGTTGTGCACGGCGTCCACGACCACGGCGAGGCTGTTGCCCTGCCAGCCGAGGAACGCTTCGCCCAGGCATACGGCGGTATTGGCGATGAGGGCCAGGCCCAGTGCTGACCGCGTGCGGTCGTGCGGAGTTACCATACCGGCCATGTCGCTGCTCGATGACTGACGATAGTCGAGAACACGCCCCTTTCGCGTGCCGTCATGCACGGTACCGGCCTCGGCCGGTGCGGCACGCTCCGGCCGACGAGCGCATTCCTTCGCAGATGGCAGAGCCCCGCTCTGCGCGGGGCCCTGCCATGCCGCGAGACGCTTACGGGTTGACCGGCGCGAGCTGGTCGTTCTTCTCGAGCTGACGCACGAAGTTGAAGTCGTTCGCCGTCGAGCAGGCACGCACCCAGCGGCGGCTCTGCTTGTCGAACGACATCCACTGGCTACGCGGGCCGTCACAGGTCGGCGGCACGACGGTGGCCAGGTCGAACTCCCACACGGCGTCACCAAAGCCGTTCGGCACGTTGGACAGGTCGGTGCTGTCCGGATGCTGCACGGCGACGACGAACTTGTTCGGCTCGGCCGGGTTGAAGACCATGCCGGTCGCCTCGGAGCCATCGACCTGGATGCTCAGGAAGTGGTCGAGCGACTCGGCCACGCCGTCGTTGTCCATGTCGCGCGCGAACCAGATGTCGCCACCCACGCTGCTGCCGTTCGGCGCGTCTTCGATGACGTAGACGTTGCCGAGGGCGTCGATGGCGAGGTTGTCGGGCGAGTTCAGCGTTGCGGTCGTGGGCAGGAAGCCGACGTTCTTCGGCGTGTTGGCCTCGCTGACGAACTCACGCACCATCGCGCTCTGGCCGCCGGTCAGCTCGATCGAGATGACGGCGTTCTCGGAAGTCGTGGTGACGTAGAGGATCTCGTTGCCGTTCGGCAACATGCCGACCGCCATGTCTTCGGGGCGGCCGTAAGGCGTGCCACCGGCTTCGTCGGCCGCGCCGCGACCGCCGCGTGTCTCGGGCACCGTATTGGGGTCGGAGGTCGGGCCATCCTGGAAGGGATCCCACGCGGCGCCCGGCAGCTTGTTGCCATCGGCGTCGGTGATCGCGATCCAGGTCGCGGCGCCAAAGCGGCTCGCGCCTTGGTTGGCCGCGGAGTTCCAGTTCTCGTTCGGCATGCCGCCCGTTGCGGCGAGGTCATCGACCGAGAGGACGAAGGTCTGGCCGCCGCCCATGTAGTCACCCGGGGTCTTCAGCTCGAGCTTGTAGATCGAACCGGAGTTCCACTCGTCGATGTAGTAGATGACTTCGTTCGGGTGCTTGACGCTGAAGTTGATGCCTTCGTGAGCGACACGGGCGATGCTATCGAGTACGCGCCACGAGACGTTCTCCGAGGCCGGCGAAGCAACCGGGTCGGTCGGCGTCGCCATCGGGTCGAGAATCTCCACGACGCGACCGAGTCCCGACCACTCTTCACCGACGATGACGGTGCCGTTGGGGGTCCAGCGCGACGGGTCGAAGGCCGCGAAGTCGTAGTCCCACGCCGGGCAGGCCGGATCGGTCGGCGGACGCTCGGCGGCGAGCGGCGAGGAATCGCACTCGGAGGTGGTGCTCGCTTCCTGGTCACCCGCGAAGATCAGGTGGTTGGTATCGGTAACCGTGTCGTAACGCGACAGGCCGGCACCCCAGGAAGTCTCGTGCGGGATGAAGATGTAACGGCCGCTCGGATCGTAGGCCAGCATGTCGAACATCGAGGCCGCCGAGCCGCGATTGACCGAACGCTGGATCGACTGGTTCACGTCGGCTTCGACCTCGTTCATGCTGGTGAGGTTGCTCTGGCCGATACCCGCCGGCGTCTGCCACGGCGAGTTGAGTTCGTTGACGTGGTTCGGCGGGGCCACCGCGGCCGACTGCTGCAGCGGCACGAAGAACGGTGCGGTACCCGCAACGGCGGCGTGCGACGCGGCAAGCGCGACGACGCTGGCGCCGAGGCCAAGGCTGATGATGCGCATTCTGCTGAGCCGATGTTGCAGACTGTTAACGCCTGGATGGCGGTCTCGTGAAGATTTCGTGACGACCTGGCACGCCACTCACCGGGCAGCGCGCGAGGCCCAATCGAGGCGGATATCCCAGGTGTGGAAATGTTCGAGCGGCAAGGTCGGCGCCGTTGCGTTGTCGATGTGCTCGTAGACGTTGTCAGGCGGCGTCACGAACGCGTCGCGGCCATAGAGGTAATCCTGTTCCGCGACGATCGCCCGATACGCCTTGTTCAGCATGAGAGCACGTTCGTGTGAGGGCGTGATCAACGTGTAGACGTCGCTCGCCGCGGCGAGCGCTTCCCGGTTCACGCTGCCATCGTCGTTGAACCAGCGCGCTTGCATCTCCGGGTTGGAACGGAATTCGCCGCCGCCGCCGACACGCTCGAGATAGGTCGCGATCTCGCCCTGGGTTTCACCCATGCTGGGCGCATCCGGCATGCCGACGAGATCGATATAGCCCCAGCCCGCGGCGCCGTCGACCTTGCGCGGGAAGCTGAAGGTCTTGTCGATGGTCGCGCCGATGCTCGTGTGGCACCCCATACAGAACAGGTTTTCCTCGTAGGTCGCCTGGCGCAGCTCGCCGTCGATACCCTCGATGAAGCCCTGCACGACCCAGCCGAAGCCGTTGTCGAGGCCGAGATCACCGAGCATCACGTACTTGGGCAGGCGACCCGCCTCCTTGCCGAAGTTCTCGAGCTGGTACTCACGCGCGTAGATCGGCTTCGCATAGCGCTTGACCTTGCGTAGGTAACGCACTTCCTTCATGCGACGCGACGGCACGATGCGCCCGCCGGGACCAAGGCCGACGTAGCGCACCGTATGCAGGAATTCGGTACCTTCCGGGTACATGCCGTCGTCGACGTAGATGGCCGCGGCGGCGCCGACGTACGCATCGGTCCGCCGCACCGTGTGCGCCGTACCGAGGATGCCGTCGTCGTCGAGGTCGACGCCGAGGCGCTGCTCGTCGACCGCCAGGCAGCCCATCTCCGCGAGTCCCTTCACCTTCGCTTCGACGATCGCGAGGTTGGCCCGGTAGGCGTCGATCGAGTAAATGCCCGCCGCATCAGTTCGAAACGCGTCAGGGAGTCGGATCATGACGTCGTCGGTCGAGCCGTTAGTGGGCCAGAACGTCGACGGGAACGGCTTGTAGTTGAACGCTACCCAGTGGCTGCCGTCCTTCGCGAAGCCGTGCTCGTCGAACGCGTCCGCAGCGGCTGCGAGGCCATCGAGATCGGGAATCCAGCCCCCGAACGCGGCGGCACGCAGGCGCGCGGCGAGGGCGCTGTAGTTGTCGTCGTCGATCCAATCGATGATCTCATCGTCACTGATCGCGGCGACCGCGGCGGACCGGTCCTCGAACAGGTTCTTCCAGTGATTGGTCATGCCGACGTCGCTGAACGCGTACTCGACCTGCAGTTCGCCGTCGTTCATCGCGTTCTCGCGACCGGGCTTCTGATTCTGGTGACAGACGTAGCAGGGATTGAAGCGGCCGTCGGTCTTCGTGTAGCACTGCGGCGGGATCGGCGCCTCGTGGTTGAAGGCGGTCTGGCGCGGATTGACGTCCGGCAGCAGCCGGGTCACCGGGTCGCGATGTTCGCGCAGCAAGGCCAGCATCTGCTCGTGCAGCGGCACCTCGCGCGCTTCCTGCGCAAACGCGGGCAGGCCGGTTAGCGCGGCCAAAATAAAAAACGCAATGAGAAGCAATCTTGATATAGGCATGGCGCGGGTGCTGTGCGAGTACGTTGGGCCGAGCGTCGGAGTCCGGATGAACGTGGGGCTGCTGGCGCAGCCTGCGGGGAGCGCGGAGCGGCAGCATCCGGCGAGCGCGCCGCGTCGGGCGAGTCAGCCGAAAGAGAAGCTAGCGTTGAGCTGTTACGGCTTGATGACCGCGACGGCGGCGGTCACTGTCGCGGCGCGCGTGCCGCCGATGGGCCCTTCCGCCCCGGGGCGGGACGGAAGGGCATCGCGTCCGCGCTCAGGCGGCCTGCTTGCGGCGCGCGCGGGCGAGGC
>JAPOKK010000167.1 GCA_029977665.1 Pseudomonadota bacterium
CCGTCATGCCCAAGATCGTCGGCAGTCCGCAGACCGTGGCCGACGAACTCGAGCGCTGGATGGCGGTGACCGACTGCGACGGCTTCAACCTCGTGCCCGTGACACAACCGAGCGGCTTCCGCGACTTCGTCGAACTGGTCGTGCCCGAGCTGCAGCGCCGCGGGCGCATGCGTACCGCCTACGAGGGCGAGACCCTGCGCGAGCATTACTTCGGTGCCGGCAACCGGCGCCTGTTCGCCGCCCACCCGGCGCATCACACGCTGCCGCCGTGGAAGCAGGCGGTGGACCAGGCTGCGAAGCCGGCCAAGGCCAAGCGCGCCAAGCGGACGGCCGCGCCGAGCAGTGCGCGCGCAACGTCGGCTGCACGCAAGAAGACGCGCCGCGCGCCGGGCTGAGAGCTCCGCGAGCGGTTGCGACGCGCGCAGCCGCGGGTGATTGGGATCGGGCGTACCGCCCCGGCTCGTCTGCGGACCGGTAGCGCTCGCCGGGACTCAGGCCATCGCGGGCGCTGCGACCGCGTCGAGCGCTCAGATCACCCCGGGCGCTCAGATCACCTTGGAGAATCGTGGCGTGGCGTGCCCGCCGGCGCCGAGGTAGGCGTCGAAGACCATGCACACGTTGCGGATCAGCAGGCGCCCCGCCGCGCGTACGCGGATGCCACGTGAATCGAGGTCGAGCAGGCCATCGGCGGCCATCGCTTCGAGCGCCGGGCGCTGGTCGGCGAAGTGTCGCCAGAAGTCGATGCCGTGGGCGTTGCCGAAAGCGGCGGCATCGAGTTCGAAATGGCAGATCAGCTGGGTGATGACGGCACGCCGCAGATGGTCCTCGGCGCTCAAATGCACGCCCCTGGCAATCGCCAGCCCGCCGGCGTCGATGGCCGCACAATAGTCGTCCAGCGTGCGCGCGTTCTGTGCGTAGCAGTCGCCGACGTTGCCGATCGCGCTCATACCGAGTCCGACGATGTCGCAGCCGCCGTGGGTGGCATAGCCCTGGAAGTTGCGCGTCAGCCGGCCGTCCGCCTGGGCGCGGGCCAGTTCGTCGTCGGGGCGCGCGAAATGATCCATGCCGATGTAGACGTAACCCGCCGCGGTCAGCTGTGTCACGGTGCGTTCGAGAATCGCGAGCTTTTCGGCAGCATTCGGCAGCGTCTGTTCGTCGATCTGCCGCTGCGTCTTGAACATCTGTGGCAGGTGGGCGTAGTTGAAGATCGACAGCCGGTCGGGCGCGCACGCGATGACGCGTTCGAGCGTGCGTGTGAAGCTCGCCACGCTTTGGTGCGGCAGGCCGTAGATCAGGTCGATGCTGACCGAGCGGAAGCCGTTCGCACGCGCCGCCTCGATCACGCCCACGGTGTCTTGCTCGGACTGCACGCGGTTGACCGCGCGCTGCACGCGCGGGTCGAAATCCTGCACGCCGAGGCTGAGGCGGTTGAAGCCGAGCGAACGCAGGTAGGCGACCCCGGCGGTGTCGACCGTGCGCGGGTCGATCTCGATGGAATACTCGCCGCTGTCGTCGTCGTGCAGGGTGAAATGCGCACGCGTGACGTCCATCAGCTCGCGCATCTGCGCACGGTCGAGGAAGGTCGGCGTACCGCCGCCCCAGTGCAGCTGGTCGACCGGGCGGGTCGCGTCGAATGACGCACCCTGGCGCGCGATCTCCTCGTGCAGCCGGGCCAGGTAGGGGACGGCGCGCTCGCGGTTGGCCGTGATGACCTTGTTGCACGCACAGTAGTAGCAGACCGTGGCGCAGAACGGGATGTGCAGGTAGAGGGACAGCGGCGCGGGCTTGTGTCGCGCGTTGCTCGCGCCGACCTCGGCAAGGTAATCGTCGGCGCCGAAGCCGTCGTGGAACTGCACCGCGGTCGGATAGGACGTGTAACGCGGACCCTGGGCATCGTAGCGGCGAATCAGGTCGGCGTCGAAGACGAGGCGGCTGCTCATCGTGCAATCAGACTACGAATGGCCGTCAGCACGCTGATCCAGGTCAAGCGTTCGGGCTGCAGCGCTGCAGGTGGCGCCGGTCGGTCGGGCGCGCTCGGTGGGCGCCGGCGTCGCCGTCAGGGCGCGCCTGCCGTGCCGGCTTGCGCGGCCGCGGGGGCGTTGTCGCCGTCATCATCGCCTTCCTGCTCGCCATTGTCGTCGGCGTAGGGATCCGGCGCATCGCCGAACCAGCGGTACTTGACGTTGCCGATGAGCCCTGAGATGGGCCGGGTGATACCGCCCTTGAGGGTACCGTCGGCGGCGGCGTTGACGATCTCGGTGAAGTTGGATTCGGTGCTGGACGGCGTGCCGCGGATGCGGAACGAGGGGCCCTTCGCATAGCCGTAGGCGTCCTGACCGTCCTCGAGCAGATCCATGCTGTAGAGAATGGCGGCGCCCTTGCCGCTCATGTTGAGACTGGCGTCGAGTTCCAGCGGGCTGTCGAGGATGTCCTTGCCGTCGACGTAGTCGATGCCGCCGCTCGCGGTCAGGTGGACCGTCGGACTTACGACGTGGAACTGCTCGATGACGATGTCACGGCTGTCGCCGCGGACCACGTGGATGTCGATGCGGTCGTAGTCGATGACCTTGATGTAGTTGACCAGGCGCGATACCACGCCCGCGCCGAAGCCGCCGGTGGGTACGTAGGAAAGCCCCTCGCCGACGATACCGAGCACGTCGGAGGCCCCGGCCATCAGCACGCTGTCCGGTGGCAGTGGTCGGAACAGGCCATCGCGACTGCGCAGCGCAAGGTCGAAGCCGAGCTCGTTGCGATACTCGGGCATGTTGGGTGAGGTGCCGTGCGCATCGACATCGATGCTGAACAGACCTTCGACGCGCGGCTTGGTGCCGGGCACGAGTTCGCTGAAGAACTGGTTGAGGTCGAACTCGTCGATGCGTCCGTCGAGCGCGAGCTCGTAGGGCTCGGCCGCGTCGCCGAGAAAGTCGAGGCGGCCATCGAAGGTGAGCGGACTGTCGTGGAAGCGCGCCGCCAGGCTTGCGAGTTCGAAGCGCGTCGGGCCCAGCGTAATCTCGCCCTGCACGTCGTTGAAGATGACGTAGTCGGTGTAGTAAAGGTCGTCGATGTGGTAGCGGACGCGGGCGTCGTAGGGCAGTACGTCCCAGAATGCGCTCGCGTCCGGTGTGCGGTCGGGCTCGCGCGGCGGTGCGTCCGCGGCCGCGCTCGCGCCCGACGGCTCGGGGGCCGCGCCTGGCGGTGGTGGCGCGCCGGCAATGCTGGCGATGCTCGCGAGCACGTCGTTGAGCAGGAAGCGGCGGCTGGTCAGTTCGAGATCGAGCAGCGCGTTGGCGGCCTCGCGGGGCGCATAGCTCGCCGTCAGCAGGCCGTCGGTCTCGCCGCTGCGACCCGTGCCGCTGATCGGCATGCGGAACGCGAAACCGGCGCCGTCGGCATCCATGTTGCCCGTGGCTTTCGCGGTCAGGCGCGTGATGGCGAGCGCTTCGTCGGCAGCCAGTTCGTCGAGCACCACGTCGCCGCCGATGGTACCGTCCTCGGCCACGTTTGCGCTCAGCGCGAGACGGCCCTGGCGCAGGCTGTGGCCCGGCAGCACCGCCGGTTGGTCGAGCAGCACCGGCAGGAAACCGCCGAGCTCGGCATCGAGCCGGCGCAAGGGTATGCGGGCGCCGGGGTCGACGGTCAGGGCGAGGCTGCCGCTCAGGGCCGCCGGTTCGGGGCGCGCGTCGAAGCGCACGTCGAGACTGTCGAGCGTGGCGATGGCGCGCTGTCCCCGCGTGTCCAGGCGACCGGTCAGCGCGGCAGAGAACGGATGCAGCAGGGCGGCGCCCTCGGCCGTGCTCAGCCGCACGCCCCGCAGCGACAGCGGTTCGCGTAGCTCGGCGCTCAGCTCGCTGCCATCGGACTGCAGCGTGGCGTGCGCCGACAACGCATCGAAAGCCACGCCGGCAAGCGGTACCAGGTCGTTGATCAGCGCCGAGTCAAGCGCGTCGACGCGTGCCGCCAGGGCGCCCGTGAGGTGGCGCGCGAGCGGCTCGCCCGCGGCGATGCGCGGACGCAGTACGAGCGGTGCTTCGCTGCTCAGGCGGATGCGCTCCTGGTCGTCGACGGCAACGGCCGCGGTAAGGCGCGTGATGTCGATTCGTGACGCGTCGCCGCCGAGCGCGTAGTCGGCGTCGACGCGCCAGCGTCGCTCGGGTGCCAGCTCGGCAAGCGTGGTCGCGAGCTGCGGCAGGCGCCGCAAGCCGGCGAGATCGAGTTCGACGTGCCCGTCGGCGCGCGCCGTGACCGGTGTTTCTGCGTCGCTCGAGGCGGCACCTTCGGCCGCCTGTTCGTCCCGCGCCTCGCCCTGGGCTCCGCCCGCGCCAGCCGGCAGTTCCACTGTCACCGCGCCGCGGGCGCGTGCGAGCGCGGTGCCGCCGAGCCGCGCATCGAGGCCCGTGTAGCGCAGCGCGACCCGCGCCGGTTCGTAGTCCACTTCGGCGCTCACGCGCAGCGCGAGGTCCTCGACCAGCGTACTCGTCGCGTCGCGTACCGTGACGCGACGCAGGCTGAGTGGTGCGCGCGAACGCAATGCCAGGGTATCGACCTCGGCACCGGTGCTCAGCGTCAGCGTGGCGCCGTCGAGTATGCCGGATACCGAGAGATCGGCGATGAAAGGATCGGCCCAGGCGAGATCGAGATCGTCCAGCGTCACCAGCACCAGTTCGCCCGGCGGATTGTCGAGGCGTGCGCCGGCCTCACCGAGGGCTATCGCCACCGGGGCCAGGGTGTTCACCTCGACCAGCGGCCGACCCGCTGCCCGCGTTAGCGTCGCGTGCAGGGCTTCGACGCGCAGGCCGCCCGCCGGCAGGGCGACTTCGCCGTCGAGCGCGAGGGCGAGGGCGTCCGGCAGGGGGTAATCAGCAAGCTGTGCCGCGATCGTCGGCTGCGCTAGAACCTCGTCGAGGTCGACCGTGCCCTGCAGCTTGATGCGCGGCCCCGCCGCGGCGCCGGGTGCGAGGCGTGCACGCGCCGAGAGGGTCGCGAGCTCGGCGGCGTCGGCTACGAGGTGCACATCCGCGATCTGGGCAGTGACGGCCTGGTTCTCGTAGCGAGCCCGCGGCTGCGCCGTCAGCACGAGGGGCAGCGACAGCGCGTAACGTTCGTCCAGCGCGGTGATCTCGGCGCGCAGCGGATCGATCGGCGAGACCAGCAGCGCGCCGCTATCGCTGGCCACGGAGAATGCCGCGCTCAGCGTGCCGGCTTCGATCGCGGGCTCGCTGAGCCAGCCGTTGATCCAGCTGAGCGGCAGCGCATCGAGCGTGATGTGCGCGAGTGTCGCGCTCTGCTCGAGCAGGGCGGCCGGCGTGGCGAGGTCCACGCGTAGTGGTGCGCTGGCCTGTGCCGTCAGCAACGGTGCGGCGTCGGTCTCGGCCAGCGTCGCGAGCAGCGATTCGATGGTCACCGCACCGTCGACGAGCGCGATTTCCAGGGACTTCGTCAGCAGCAGCGTCTCGGGTATGGCGAGGTTGTCACCGAGCAGCCCGGCGAGTGCACCGAGGCGCGCGGTTCCCGCATAGTCGAGATCCAGCTGCAGCGTCTGCAGGTCGAATGCGAAACGCCCCGTCGCGGTCTCGTCGAAACTCGGCAGCACCGCCTGCGGCGCATAGAAGCCGACCAGCGCGTCGTTCGCGGCGAGGCGGAAGCTGCCCTCGAGGTGATGCGCCGAGGCGTCGTGGCGGGTTTCGACGTGCAGGTGCAGCGGGTCGCGGTCTTCGCCCGGCTTCGACAGGACCAGCGTGACATCGTCCGCGACGATGACCGACTCGGTCTCGTCCGGGGTATTCGTGCGCGGCCGCTCCTGCCGTACCGGCGTGGCCTGCGCCGTCAGCGCGATGACATCCTCCTGCGGCAGCGCGGGGGCCGTGACCAGCGCCAGCAGTTCCAGGCCCAGCGCGTCGTAGCGGCCCGCTTCGCCCTGCCGAACGTTCAGCGCGCCGCCGACCTCGATGCGCGTGTCGGCAGCGATCTCCTCGACGACGACCTCGAGATTGACGCTGCCCTCGGTCTCGGTCTCGATGCTGCCGCCGCCGAGGCGGATTCGCAGCACCGGGCCGGGCTGAGTGACGACGCGGGCGCTGGCGACGACCGGGCCGAGGGCGATGCCATAGCCGCTCTGTTCGAGCAGGGCGAACAGGCCGGGCGGTGGGTCGGACGGCGTGTCGCTGATCGGCATGCCGCTCAGGTCGACGTCCAGGTCGGTGATTTCGACGTAGCGCAGGGCGGCGACATCGAACAGCAATCGCCATGGCGCGATGCCGATGTCGGCGCGGGGCAGGCGCAGCGCGATCCCGTTCGTCTCCAGCTCGAGTTCGTCGACGCGCAAGGCCCAGGGCAACAGGTGGACGCGTTCGACGCTGAAACCGTCGAGGTGCGGCGCGAGCTGGTCGCGCACCAGGGCCGTCTGCACGCGCGGGTGGAACACGACCAGCAGCACCACAACCGCGACCACGCCGACTGCCGTCAGCAGGGCGTTCCGGGGCCGCTTGAGCCAGTCGAGTATCTTGCGCATGGTCATAGGGTACGGGTGGTCGGGCGGCGGCATGTTACCTGCCGCGAGTCCCGGGCGGGTGCAAGCTGTCGGCCCGACGTCGCGTGTCGTGTGCCCCATACGTGGTGGGCGGTCACGATGGATCAGCCACTTAGAAGTGGCCGATGACACCGGGCGGCCGGCGCTTTCGCCACTGCCGCGGCCGGCTTTAGCAAAATCTGTTCGTTGTGGGAACTATTACCGCTAATAGTGCCTGGAACGGCCCGGACGTCAATTTACCGTAATGCAGTGCAGCGATAGTATGAAACCCAGTTCCGGCCTGGTAGACGAGTTGGCCGGATACGGTAGGTGGGCGGCATAGTCCGCGCGTTGCCGCGAAAGTAATACAAAAGATTAGGGACAGGTAAGATGAACATTGAAAAACTAGCCAAGGGAACCCTGGCGGCCGGAACGCTGTTCTGCCTCAGCATGGCAGCGCAGGCCGCATCCGTGACCTACTCCGCCATCGGGACGACCGACGGTGACGACGGCTCCGGCTTCAGCGCCGCGGGCACGGTACAGGTCGATGACTCGCTCGTGATCGACGTGTCGAACTTCGCGCTCGGCGGTTCGGGTGCGATCACCGACACGATCACCTTCACGGTGACGGCCGATCCGGGTCAGTACATCACGGGTCTTTTCTACTCCGAGTCCGGTAACTACCTCGCCCAGGCAGGTACGACCGGCGCCATCGTGCAGCTCCTGGCCAACAACACCGGCCCGGTTGCCGGCACGTCGGTGAACTCCGGCCTGGACGGCGCATGGGGTCCGCTCGGTCAGTCGATCGACCTCACCGGCCAGATGCTGACCAGCGTCAACGTCTCGATCCTCAACGTCTTGTGGGCGTCCAACGCGGCGATCAACAAGACCGAGGCTTCGCTGACGGCGACCGTGGCGCCGATTCCGCTGCCCGCAGCGGTGTGGATGCTCGGCACCTCGCTGGCCAGCCTGCTCGTAGTCACGGGGCGCAACCGCCGCGCCTGAGTGTCACGACAGGGCTCCGCGGCTGACCGCTAGGACGGTCGGCCGCGGAAGGCCTGGCAAGCTTCGCTTGCCACGCAACGGCAGGGCCTCGGCCCTGCCGTTTGCGTTTGTGGGCTGGCGAAGCCGCACGCAGCTGGCGCGAGGCGCCGTCCCGCCGCTTCCGCCCCTTACATCGCGCGCGCGATGATTTCCTTCATGATCTCGCTGGAACCCCCGGCGATCCGCGACACGCGGTGACCGGCCCAGGCACGCGCGATCGGGAATTCCCACATGTAACCGTAACCGCCGTGCAGCTGCAGGCAGTCATCGAGCACCGTCATCAGCGTCTCGGTCGCATGCAGCTTGGCGATGGCCGCATCGTTGGCATCGAGTTGGCCCTGCATGTGCAACTCGAGGCAGCGGTCGATGAACGTGCGGGTCACCACGGCACGTGCTTTGACCTCGGCGAGCTTGAAGCGCGTGTTCTGAAAATCCGCGATCGGCCGCCCGAATGCTTCGCGGCCGCGCGTGTAGTCGAGTGTCCAGTCGAGCGCGGCTTCCATCGTCACCGCCGAGCGCAGCGCGACGATCAGGCGTTCCTGCGCAAGCTGTTGCATGAGCTGGTGGAAACCGCGGTTCTCCTCACCGAGGAGGCCATCGGCAGGCACACGGACGCCGTCGAAGAACAGTTCCGAGGTGTCCTGCGCCTTCCAGCCGATCTTGTCGAGATTGCGCCCGCGCGCGAAACCGGGCGTGGTGGTGTCGACGAGCATCAGGCTGACGCCGCGCGCACCGGCCTGCGGATCGGTCTTGCAGGCGGTGATGACGAGGTCGGCGAGCTGGCCGTTGGAGATGAAGGTCTTCTGGCCGTCGATCACGTAGTCCTCGCCGTCACGCACGGCGCGCGTGCGGATGGCGGCGAGGTCGCTGCCCGCCGCGGGTTCGCTCATGGCGATGGCGCCGATGATCGCGCCGCTGCACATGCCCGGGAGCCAGCGTTGTTTCTGTGCCTCGCTGCCGTAGTGGAGGATGTAGGGCGCGACGATGCCGGAGTGCAGGTGAAAGGCGGGCCCGGTGGCATCGACGCGTGCAAGTTCCTCGGCAACGACGGCGACGTGCAGGAAATCGCCGCCGGCGCCGCCGTAGGCTTCGGGCACGAAGGGGCAGAGCAGGCCTTGTTCGCCGGCCGCGCGCCACACCTCGCGGCTGACCATGCCGTCCTGCTCCCATTGCGCATGGTGGGGCACGATCTCCCGCTCGACGAAACGGCGCACCGCGTGACGATAGATCTCGTGCTCTTCGGAATAAACGGTACGCGGGATCATCGGCGGGTCTCCTGTGTCGGGGCAGTTTGGCGTCGGATCTCGGCGCGCGGTGCCGCGCGGCGCGGCGCAGCGTCGCGAGGCTAGCCCCTGGCGGTGCGGCATGACAAGC
>JAPOKK010000227.1 GCA_029977665.1 Pseudomonadota bacterium
CCCCGCGCGCGCGCAGCGAGAGCACCCCCCCCCCCCCCGGGCGCCCCCCGCCGGCACTCGGCAACCCGACGGTAATGCTCGGCGCGCCGCTGTTCTACTTCGCCTACCACGGCCTCGACGATCGGCCACTCGCGACGCGCATTGGCGCGCTCATGCGGCGCGCGTGGCGCCCCGCGCCGCTGCTCGCCGAGGTGCCGCCGGCCCGCGCGCCGCGCCGTCCACGCATCGCGTTCGTCTCCGCGCATTTCAAGCAGCACACCATCGGCCGCCTCTACGCGCCGCTGCTCGAACGCCTGCCGCGGCAGGATTTCGAAGTCGCGGTGCTCGGCATCGGCTGCGGCGACGATGCGATGGCCACGCGCATCCGCGCCGCGGCCGACCTCAGCGTCGACGTCGAGGCGCATCACGACAGCGCGCGACGCGCTCTCGCCGCGCTCGACGCCGATGTCATCTTCTATCCCGACGTCGGCATGGAAGCGGTGTCCTACTGGCTCGCCGCCGAGCGCTTCGCACCGGTGCAGGCGCTCGGCTGGGGACACCCGGTGACGAGCGGTTTCGAGACCATGGACTACTTCGTCTCCTCGACGCTGCTGGAGCCGCGGGGAGCACAGGCGCACTACGCCGAAATGCTCGCCGCACTGGAAGCCTGGCCGGTCGTCTACGACGACCCGGGCGCGCCGCCGCAGGCCGCGTTCGCGCCGAGCGAACTCGGCTTCGCGCCGCACGAGCGTATCTACCTCTGTGCGCAGAGCCTGTTCAAGCTGCATCCCGATTTCGATGCCTACCTCGGCGCCATCCTCGCGCTCGACCCGGACGCCTGCATCGCCCTGATCGGTGACCGGCCGGCGTGGCAGGAGAAGCTCATGCGGCGCTTTCGCGCCCACCTCGGCGAGCGCGCCGCGCGTATCCGCTTCGTGCCCAAGCAGACCGCGGCCGGTTTCTACGCGCTGCTCGCCAACGCCGACGTGCTGCTCGACACGCTGCATTTCTCCGGCGGCATGACGAGTTTCGAGGCCATTTGGGCCGGCACGCCGTTCGTCACCGAGCGGGGCGAATTCATGCGCGGACGCGTCACCGCGGGCCTGTGCGATTTGCTCGGTCTGGATCAGGCCGTGGTCAGCGGCGCCAACGCCTATGCCGAGCGCGCCGTCGAGCTGGCACACGCGGGACCGGCCCGCGAGGCCTTCGTCGCGCACGTCGCCGAGCACCGCGCGCGCCTGCTCACGCTCGATGAGAGCGTGCTGCCGGCCTACGTCGAATTCTTCAACCGCGCGCTCGCCGAAGCGGCGCGCACCCGTGCCGGGAGACTTGCCTCATGAAGCCACGCACGCTGCTCGTCAAACCACCGGACCCGTTCCTGCAGGCCGAGTTCGTCTACCAGCAACTCGCGCCGCACTACCTCGAATCCTGGCTTGCCGCGCACGGCTACCCGGCGACGCTGGTCGTGATGTATATCGCGCCGGACGCACTCGGCCGGCGCAGCGAGCCGCGCACGCTCGCCGACTGCCACATGATCGTGGTCGAGGACGGTGCGGTGGTCACCGACGGACCCTTCGACAGCGCCATTTTCGACGACATCGATCTCCTCGCGCTGTCGGTGATGACGCCGCAGGCCGAATATGCCGGCTGGCTCACCGCGGCGGCGCGCAAGGCGCGCCCGGGCATCAAGGTCATGATGGGCGGCAGCCACGCGCGTTACTACCTCGACCAGGTGGTCGCCCTGACCGGCGACGAGGCCTGCGACTACGTCGTGCCGCACGACGGCTGGCAGCCTCTGCTCGACATGCTCGAAGCGGGCCTCCCCGACGGTCCCCGCTCGCGTATTCTCTCCCACCAGCACGACCTGAAGCTCATCACGATGGCGCCGACGCGCCCGCTCGAGCTGATGGCGCGCTACAGCTACGAGATCGCGGGCCTGCCGGCGTTCCACACCGTGACCGCGCTCGGCTGCCCGTTTACCTGCCACTTCTGCGAGGCCGGCGGTGAGCGCACGCGCTTCTTCCCGCGCGAGATGATCGATGCCGATCTAGCGGCCATGGCCGCGGCGCACCGTGCGCTCGGGCGCGACAAGTTCGCGGTCATGTTCTTCGACGACGTCGGCCTGCTCAATCCGCGCCAGACGCGCGATCTCGCCGCGCGCGTCGCTGCCCACGGCTACAGCGCGTGGCGCGCCTTCACCCATGCCTACCTCGTCGTGCGTCACGGCCAGAAGCTGCTCGGCCCGTTCGCCGAGACCGGCGGGCGGCGCGTCGGCATCGGCATCGAGACCGGCTCGCAGCGCTCGCTCGATCTCATCAACAAGCGCAACGGCAAGGCGCAGTCGGTCGAAGAGCACTACGAGGCGGTGCGTATCGCCAACCGTCTCGGCATCGCGGTCGACGCGTTCACGATGATCTACCCGTGGGAGAACGAACGCGATCTCGCCGCCACCACGGCGCTGATCGAGTTCGTCATCGACAACCCGGTGGTTGGCGAAGACCATCTCGGCCGGCCGCTGCGCAACTCGGTCGACTCGACCATCATGCTGCCCTACCAGGGCACCCGCTTCAACGCGCTGCTGCAGGCCGGCCAGGTGCCGGGCGTGAGCCTGAAGAGCGAGGCGCGCCAGCGCGAGCTGTTCTACAAGGGCGTCGATGCCTCCTCGGGCTGGGTCTACGACGAGACGGTGCTGCCGCGCGAGCGTTACCTCGAGGTGCAGGCTTACCGTAACTCGCTGCGTCCGGATTACCGCTGACGGGCCGCCCGGGTCTGGCCGCGGGGGCGGTGCGCGGCCCGGAGCCGCTTCGCGCGGCCACCTATACTGGGGCTCCTGGCAGCACTGGAGCACGGCATGGACGACGACACCCGACAGGCCCTGGCGGCGGCAACGGATTTCGCGACGCGCGTCATCGCCCCGCAGGCCGAGAGCTGGAACACGGCCGGCAGCGTGCCGCGCGCGTTCTTTCGCGAGGCTGCCGCGGCCGGGCTGTGCGGCCTGCGCGTGCCGCGCGCGCAGGGTGGCCGCGGTCTCGGCGTCGGCGCCTACACGCAGGTGCTCGGCATCCTTGCGCGGGAATGCATGGCCTCGACCTTCGCGCTCGTCGTGCACAACAATCTCGCCGCCACGGTGGCGAGTGACGGCTCGCCCGGGCAGGTCGCGCGTCATCTCGGGCCGATGCTCGCCGGCGAGTCCATCGGCGCCTTCCTGTTGACCGAGCCCGGCGCCGGCAGCGACGCGCAGGCGCTCGCCACGCGTGCCACGCGCGACGCGACGGGATGGGTGATCGATGGCGCCAAGGCGTGGATCAGCAATGCGCAGCATGCCGACGTGCTGGCCGTGTTCGCGCAGACCGCACCGGGCAGCGGTGCCGCGGGCATCGCCTGTTTCCTGGTGCCGGGAGACGCCGCCGGTGTCACGCGCAGCGCGGGCTATGCGCTGCTCGGCGGGCATGCCCTGGGTACCGGGGGATTCGAGTTTGCGTCGACGGCGGTCGCCGAGGACGCCCTTCTGTTCGCGCCGGGGGCCGGCCTCAAGGCGGCCTTGGCCGGCATCGACGTCGCGCGCATGGCGGTCGCGGCGATGTGCTGCGGCATGCTCGAAACGGCGCTCGAGCGGGCACTCGAATACACGGCTGCGCGCCCGGCTTTCGGCCAGCACGTGGCCGATTTCCAGGGCGTGCAGTGGATGCTCGCCGATTGTGCGACCGATCTCGTCGCCGCGCAGGCGCTGACCGAGCGCGCAACGGCGTTGGCCGACGCCGGCGAGCGCGCGACGCTCGCCGCCGCGCACGCGAAGAAATTCGCCACGCGCGTCGCCTTCGCGCGCATCGCCGAGTGCATGCAGGCGATGGGTGCGAGCGGCCTGCGCCGCGAGCTGCCGCTCGCGCGTCACCTCGAGAGCGCCAAGATCGCGCAGTATCTCGACGGTGCGACCGAGATCCAGAACGTCGTCATCGCGCGTGCCCTGGCCCGGCGCGACTGATCCACGGCCGTCGGCCGGGCGTAGCAGCGCCCATGAACAGCCTTAGCCGACGTTTCCGGCCGCGCCGCTCGGCCCTGCTTGCCCTGACCCTGCTGCTCGGCGGCTGCGGTGGCCTGCGCCTCGACGATTATGCCGAGGCCTCCCCGGCCTTCGACCCGCGCGTGTTCTTCGATGGCCACGTGCGTGCCTGGGGCATCGTGCAGGACTGGCGCGGCCGCGTGGTGCGCCGCTTCGACGTCGACATCCGCGGCCGCCGCGAGGGTGACGCCGTGATCCTCGACGAGGATTTCGTCTACGCCGACGGCGAGCGTGACCAGCGTACCTGGCACATAGCGCCGAACGACGCCGGCGGCTTCGACGGCCGTGCCGACGACATCATCGGTACCGCGCGCGGCGAGACGCGCGGCAACGCGATGCGCTGGCGATACGCGATGGATCTCGTCGTCGACGGGCGGCAGTGGCGCGTCGCGTTCGACGACTGGCTGTGGCAGCTCGACGGCGATCGCTTGATGAACCGTTCGTTCATCCGCAAGTTCGGCCTGACCGTTGCCGAAGTCACCATCTTCATGGCGCGCGTCGACTGAGCCGAGCCGCCGGCGCCTTGCGTCGCGCCGGGCCAATGTTAGGATGCGCCGCGCCCCGGTCGCGTGGTGGAAGCCCGCGATTCCGCGGGCCCGGCCCACCGCGAGACCCGCCCCGATGCATCGATTCGTGTCCTGGCACCTGCCACTTGCCGCCGCCGCGCTAGGGCTGCTGTGCAGTGTTCCCGCCGCCGCCGAGCCGGTGGAAGATTTCCACACCTGGGGCGCGGTGGTCGCGACCGGCACGCTCGGTGCGGCCGACAGCCCGCTGCGCTTCTGGGCCGAAGGCCAGGGCCGCTTCAACGACGACAGCTCGCGGCGCAACCAGGGGCTCCTGCGTGTTGCGGGTGGTTACGAAATCGCGCCACGCACGGTGCTGTGGGCCGGCTACGGCTATTTCACCACCGATCCGGTCGGTGTTGCCGACGATATCGTCGAGCACCGCATCTGGCAGCAGCTCACCTGGCGCGCCGCGCAGCCGCTGGCCGGGATCACGCTGTCGACGCGCTCGCGCCTCGAGCAGCGCATGATCGAGAGCGCCGAGGAGACCGGCTGGCGCGCGCGCCAGCTGGTCAAGCTGACCTACCCGCTGGGCGCCGGCGAGCGGGTCTACCTGGCGCTGTGGGACGAGGTGTTCGTCAATCTCGACGATACCGACTGGGGCGCCGACGACGGCTTCGACCAGAACCGGGCGTTTGCCGGTATCGGCCTCAAGCTCGCGCCGCACCTGCGCACGGAGGTCGGCTACATGAACCAGTACGTCGCGCGGTCGAACCGCGACGACGCCAGCAACCACGTGCTGTCGCTGACCCTGTTTCTCGACTTCTGATCCTCGCCTGGCGCGCGGCACGACCCCGGGGCCGTGCCGCGCGCGCCGCCCCAGGGCGGCGTACTCGCGGGTGATCTGCTTGCCGAGCGCCATCATGTGGACCTGGTCCGGGCCGTCGGCCTGGCGGCACCAGCGCGCGTAGCTGAACGCCTCGGCCATGAAGTAGTCGCTGGTGAACCCGCCGGCGCCGTGGATCTGCATGCAGCGATCGATGACCGTCTGCGCCATCATGGGCACGACGATCTTGGCCGCGGCGATGAGGTCGCGCGCTTCCTTCGGCCCGACCTCGTCCATCTTGCGCGCGGTCTTGAGCGTCAGCAGGCGGGCCTGCTCGATCTCGGCGTAGCACTTGGCGACGTCCTCGCGCACCGACTGGTGCTCGGCGAGCTGGCGGCCGAAAGTCGACCGCGACACGGCGCGCTTGCAGGCGAGTTCGAGGGCACGCTGGGCGCAGCCGATCAGGCGCATGCAGTGATGGATGCGGCCGGGGCCGAGGCGGCCCTGGGCGATCTCGAAGCCGCGGCCTTCACCGAGCAGGATGTTCTCGGCGGGTACGCGCACGTTCTCGAAGTGCACTTCAGCGTGGCCGATCGGCGCATCGTCGTAGCCGAAGGTGGTCAGCGGGCGTACGATCTTCACGCCGGGCGTGTTCTTCGGCACCAGCACCTGGCTCTGTTGCACGTGGCGGTTGGGGTTGTCCGGGTCGGACTTGCCCATGACGATGAAGATCTGCGTGCGCTCGTACATCGCGTTGGTGATGAACCACTTGCGGCCGTTGATCACGTACTCGTCGCCGTCGCGCAGGATCGAGGTCTGCACGTTGGTCGCGTCGCTCGAAGCGACGTCGGGCTCGGTCATGCAGTACGAGGAGCGGATCTCGCCGGCCAGCAGCGGTTCGAGCCACTGCTTCTTCTGCGCCTCGGTGCCGTACTTCATGAACACTTCCATGTTGCCGGTGTCCGGGGCGTTGCAGTTGAACACCTCCGGCGCCCACAGCACGCGACCCATGATCTCGGCGAGCGGCGCGTAGTCCTCGTTCTTCAGGCCGCCGTGGCTGTGCGGCACGAACAGGTTCCACAGGCCG
>JAPOKK010000219.1 GCA_029977665.1 Pseudomonadota bacterium
GCTCGACGCATTCGTCGCAGATGAACACTGACGGACCCGCGATCAGCTTACGTACCTCGTGCTGGCTCTTGCCGCAGTAGGAACAGTAGAGCAAGCGATCGCCGTCGCCTTTCGAGTTCTTGCCGTCATTCATTACCAACTACCTCAGGTGTCCGCGGCGACTCAGTCCGAGCCTTCCTTGCTCGACTCGCGCTTGGACAACATCGCATCGATGATTCCGTATTCAGCTGCCTCTTCGGCGCTCATGAAGCGATCGCGATCGGTATCGGTCGCAATCTTCTCGAGCGGCTGGCCGGTGTGGTGGGCCAGGATGTGGTTGAGGCGATCGCGCGCCTTGAGGATCTCCTTGGCATGGATGTCGATATCCGATGCCTGGCCCTGGAAGCCGCCCAGGGGCTGGTGGATCATCACGCGCGAATGCGGCAGGCAGAAGCGCTTGCCGGCGGCGCCCCCCGCGAGCAGCAGGGCGCCCATGCTGGCGGCCTGCCCGATGCACATGGTGCTCACGCTGGGCTTGATGAATTGCATGGTGTCGTAGATCGCGAGCCCGGCCGACACCGAGCCGCCGGGCGAGTTGATGTAGAAGTGGATGTCCTTGTCGGGGTTTTCCGACTCCAGGAACAGCAACTGCGCCACGATCAGGTTGGCGACGTAATCCTCGACCGGACCGACGAGGAAGATGACGCGCTCCTTGAGCAGGCGGGAGTAGATATCGTAGGCACGCTCACCGCGAGCCGACTGCTCCACAACCATCGGCACGAGGTTCAGCGCCTGCGGGCCGGAGCCCACGCGCGGGTCGAAGTATTCCATGGACATCAAGAGCTTGCCTCTACCTTCTCGTCAGTCTGCACCGGATTCATCAAAGCGTCAAACGTGACTGCCTGTTCAGTGACTTGCGCCCGATCGGCGACCCAGTTCACGGTCATGTCTTCGAGGCATAGAGCCTCGACCTGCTGCAATTGTTCCGGATTGTCGTAGTACCACTTGACCACGGCGGCCGGATCTTCGTAGCCCGCCGCCATGTTCTCGACCATTTCGCGCACCTTGGCCGGGTCGGCACGCAGCTCGGCCTGTTTGACCATTTCGGCCATGATGAGCCCGAGCTTTACCCGGTTCTGCGCGCGCTGCTGCACGGCCGACTCGAATTCGTCGGCGCTCTCGGCCGGGTTGACGCCGCGCATGATGAGTTCGCGCGCGATCTGCTGCCGCAGACGTTCCGCTTCCGGCGCGACCAGGCTGCCGGGGATGTCGATATCGTTGGCCGCGGCGAGCTTCTCCATGACCTCGTTGTTGAACTGCTGGCGGACCGCGCGGTCGCGTTCCTTTTCCATGTTGGTCAGGATTTCGGCACGGAACGCGGCCATGTCGCCACCGGCCACGCCGAATTTCTCCATGAACGCCGCATCGACCGTGGGCAGCAGCGGCTCTGAAACTTTCTTGACCGTGATCTCGAAGCGTACCGGCTTACCTGCCAGGTCGGTGTTGCGGTACTCGTCCGGAAACTTGAGATCGAGGGTAATCTCACTGCCGGCGGTCTGCCCGCGCAGCCCTTCCTCGAAGCCGTCGATCATCATGCCGGTGCCGAGTTCGAGGTCGAAGTCCTCGCCACTGCCGCCTTCGAAGATCTCGTCATCGACATAGCCCTTGAAGTCGATGGCGAGCTGGTCGCCGTCGGCCGCGGGCCGCTCGACCGCGACCCACTCGCGGTGCTGCTCACGCAGCTTCTCGATCATCGCGTCGACGTCGGCATCGCCGACCTCGCAGGTCGTGCGCGTCAGCTCGAGCTGCTCGACCGGGGCCAGCTCGAACTCCGGGAACACCTCGAACGTCGCGGTGTAGGTCAGGCCGGCACCGGGCTTGCTCGACACGGGGTCGATCACCGGCTGTCCGGCAGGACGCAGGGATTCCTGCCCGAGTGCGTCGCTGAACGAGCTTTGCAGCACTTCGCTGACAATCTCGTCGCGCACGCGCGGCCCGAAGCGCTGACGGATGACCGACAGCGGCGCCTTGCCCTGGCGGAAGCCGTCGAGGCGGACGGACTTGCGCAGTTCTTCGAGACGCGACTGCACCTTGGGCGCGATCTGGTCCTCGGGGACCTCGACGGTCAGGCGGCGTTCCAGGTTGGATGGCTTTTCAAGTGAAATTTGCATGGACGAATCGTCAGGTTGAGCATCAAGGTGGCAGCGCCGCGATGGCAGCGCCGGTCGGTGATCGTCTAAGAGCTGCCGTTCGGCAGACCTGGTGCGAAAGGAGAGACTCGAACTCTCACGGGTTGCCCCACTGGCACCTAAAACCAGCGCGTCTACCAATTCCGCCACTTTCGCAATTCGCGCACCCGCAACCGCGCTCGCGGGATGCCGGGATCGGAGTCGCCGCGCAGCAGGCCGGAGCCCGCGCCAGCGCCGGGGCGGCCGTGGACCGGGGGCGCTGGAGCGTGCGGAGCGTCCTCATTATAGGTGCAGCCATGCGCCGTTGATAGCCCTCGGCCGGGCTCGACGGGCGCCTCCCCTGCTATACTCCGCAGGCCCCGGCGACCCCGCCAACGCCCTGTCCCGTAAGGAGATCGCGTCCCATGGACAAGCTGCTCAAGCTCACTGTGACGGCCCTGATACTGCTGCTGGCCAGTGCCGTCGATGCCCGCACGGTGGTCGAGTGCGTCGATGCCGACGGCAACGTCTCCTTCCGTGACAGGTGCCCGCCCGGCATGACCAAGAAGGGCGAGAAGCAGCTGCGCGGCGTGAGCAGCCAGCCCGAACCCAGCACCGCCGATATCGCGGCCGCCAACCCGATCACGGTCTACGTGGTACCGCAGTGCGACGCCTGCGATCTCGTGCGCAATGCCCTCGACAGCCGCGACATCCCCTACGATCTGCGCGACGTGCAGGACAACGCCGCAGCCCAGGAGGAACTCAAGGGCCGCAGCGGCGGCCTCACCGTGCCCACCACCCTGGTCGGCGATCGTGTGCTCACCGGTTACAGCCGCGACGCCATCGACAGCGCGCTGCGCCAGGCCGGCTATCCGCTCGGCGACGACGCGGCGGTCGGCAACCCGGGCGCCCCGTCCACCGCGCCTGCCACGACCAGCGAGACACCCGAAGCGGAAGCCGCCAGCGCCGACGAGGCCGGCTGATCCCGGCGCGCGCAGCCGTGTTTGCCTCCTCGCTCGACGCCGAAGCGGCATTCTACGATGCCTTCGGCAGCGGCGACGTCAGCGCGATGATGCGGGTGTGGGCCGCCGGCATCGAGATCGCCTGTATCCACCCTTCCGGGCCACGCCTTACCGGCGCGGAGGAGATTCGCCGCAGCTGGGAGCACATCCTCGCCGAGCACATGGCGCGCAGCTTCGACCTGCGTGGACGCATCGTCAGCGGCAGCGGCGAGGTGCGTGTGCACACGCTCGAGGAGAACATCACCGTGCCGGGTACGCGCTTCGTCGCCCCGCCCGTACTCGCGACGAACGTCTACCAGCGTCTCTCCGACGGCTGGTACATGGTCCTGCACCACGCCAGCGTGGCCCCGCAAGCGCTCGGCCGCGGGCGCAAGGCCGCGCCCGAGGAGCCGCCCGCCGGTCGCCTCCACTGAGCCCCCGGGACGGCCGCGCATGCGCCCGTCCCGACGCCCGCCGCACTTCCCGCAACCGCCCGCATCGTGCTGGCGCACGGCACTAAAGTACCGCGCCGAATAGGCCGCTGTTGCTTGCAAGGGCCCTACTCCCGCCTGAGCCGGCCAATGCACAAGCCATCCCGCGAACCCGTCCTGCCGCAGCGCATCGGACGTTACGACATCGTCCGCCTGCTCGGTCGCGGCGGCCAGGGCATCGTCATGCTCGCGCGCGATCCCGAGCTCGATCGCCAGGTCGCGATCAAGTTGCTGCGCCATGACATCGACCATATCGAGGGCGAACTCGCCAGCGAGGCGCGCATCGTCAGCCGACTGCAGCACCCGAACATCGTCACCCTGCACGATGTCGGCACCTACAACGGCAGCAACTACCTCGTGTTCGAGTACATCGACGGCGCCTCGTTGAAGGCGCTGATCGAGGCCAAGGGCGCGCTGCCGGTACACAAGTGCGTCATTCTCATGAGCCAGATCCTCGCCGGCGTCGCCTACCTGCACGAGAACAACATCATCCATCGCGACCTCAGCCCGGCGAACATCCTCATCAGCCGCGACGGCGTGCCCAAGGTGACCGACTTCGGTATCTCGGTACTGCACGACCTCGCGAGCGCGGAGACCGAGCCCAACGCCGCCGGCACGTTGCGCTACATGCCGCCCGAGCCTTTCCTCGACCTGTTCCAGACACCGGCTTCCGACGTCTTCACGCTGGGCGTGATTTTCTACGAAATGCTCACCGGCCAGCTGCTCTTCGACGGCGACACGGCCAACGCCATCATCGAGCGGATTCTCAACGCGCCGCCGCTCAACGCGAAAATGCTCGCCCCCGACGTCGATGCGCGCGTCGTGCAGGTGCTCAATCGCGCCACGCAACGGCCACTCGCACAGCGCTACGCGTCGGCGCGTGAGATGAAGAACGAACTCGACGAGTACCGCCTGCCGCGCGGGCGTGGTGACGAGCCGGCGCCCCAGGACCACAGCACCGTCGGCTTCCTGCTGCGTCGCATGAGCTACAAGCGCGGCTTCTCCTCCTTGTCGCAGCACGTCAGCCAGTTGCTCGAGATCACCTCGGACGAATCGCTCGCGCCGGCCACGCGCCTGGTCAACATCATCGCCAAGGACGTCACGCTGACGCAGCGCGTGCTGACCCAGGCCAACTCGGCCTACTACGGCCAGGCCGAGATCTCGGCCTTGTCGCGCGCCGTCGTACTGCTCGGGCTCGAACAGATGCGCGTGTGCATCATCAACGCGCTGCTCGAAAGCGAATTCGAAGCCGGCACGCCGGCGCTGCGCGAAGCGATGAGCCAGTCCTTTCACAGCGCGATCTTCGCCAAGGCCATCGCACCGGCTTTCGGCGTGCGCAACCGCGCCGACGCCTTCACCTGCGCCATGTTCCATGATCTCGGACGCCTGCTGACCATTCACTACTTTGGCGACGAACACGCCGCGATCCTCGAGCGCGCTGCCCATATCCATGCCGACGAGCTGACCGCCTCTCGACAGGTCCTCGGCGTCGCCTACCACGAACTCGGTGCCGCCGTCGGCACGCATTGGAAACTCGGCGAAGCCATCGTCAACGCGATGCGACCGCTGCCGCGTGGCGCGGTGTCCGGCGGGGATGAGGCGCCGGCGCCGCTGCAGCTCTGTGCCGCCTATGCCAATGCCGTCAGCGACGCCATCGCCCGCCATGACGAGCGCGATCACCGCGATATCGTGCTCGCCGAACTCGCGCGCAAGATCAGCGCGGTCGTCGATCTCTCCGCCGACGCCTTCGAACAAGCCTTGCAGGAAGCGAGCGAAGCGAGCCGCCATTACGCGCGGCTGCTCAAGATCGCGCCGGCACAGAGCCAGGTCGTCGAGCGACTTTCGTCCTCCGAATGGTTACCCGGCGCAGCCTGAAGCCGGCCCTGTCACCCGCATCGCCGCAACGGAATTTAACCTCCGCCAGCTTGCCGAGGGCCGAGCCAGGCCGCACCATGAGGCATCGCGAACCCCGGAGCCTCCCATCATGTTCGATCGCTTCCATCGTGCGCTGTTCACCGCGCTCGCGCTGCTAGCACTCACACCCGCCGCCCAGGCGGCCAGCCAACAGTTCGACGTGTCGCTCACGAGCAGCGATTTCCTCGCCGAGGACAGCGTCGGCCTGTTCTACTACGACCTCTACAACCTCGTGGTGACCGCACCGACGCCGGTCTCGGTGAGCATGACGAGCGGCGACTTCGAACCCTGGGTGGCCTACTGGAGCGCCGAGGTACTGCCCGCCGCCCAGTGGGAGAACGGCGTCGACCTGTATACCGCCGCGGGCGCCATCGACAACGGCGCGGTCGGCGAAACGATAGGTTTCGTGTTCGATGCCCTGCCCGGCGTGCTCTACCAGATCGCGGCGGCAACGCAGAACTACAACCCCACCCCGCTCGGGAACTACAGCCTGTTCATCGAAACCCCGGCCGCCGGCTTCGACGCGGCCGCCGCGCCGGTGCCACTGCCGGCAGCCGCGTGGCTGCTCGCACCGGCGCTGGGCCTGCTGCGGAAGCGGCGATCCTGAGGGAGCGGGCCGTCCAGCCGGAACGGCCGCCCGCCGCCCGAGCCGTGCGGCGTCTCCGCCTGCGCACGGAACGGAAGTTTTCGCGGCGGCGCGTCGTCGCCGGTCCGGCAGTCGCGCAGTAAGGTGGTGGGCGATGCAGGAATCGAACCTACGAGCAACTGATTGCGAGTCCGCAGTTCTTTTTCATTTCAGTCGGCACGAGCGGTCTCAACCCAACAAGACACTCACGCCCTGAGCCTCCAGCCAAGCTCGAAGGTCAACCGTTCAAGTGCGGCAGCCTGCACATCGCCCAGGGCCTCGACGTTGCGGCCACGCGTCACGGTACTGCTTCGCCCTTCAATGCACTCCCATCGTCGGCACGTCTATCAAGTCTCGGACTTGATCGGCTCCGCCGACCGGCGGCCGGCGACCGGCGGCCAATCCGCTGTCTATCGCGATCGTGCCCAGCCTGCGCGCCCCCCCTTCACACGCCCAGGCGATCGCGCAGACCGTACCACCACGCGCCCATCGTCGAA
>JAPOKK010000001.1 GCA_029977665.1 Pseudomonadota bacterium
CACGCAAAGACTGAGCCCTATGGCAACCGCTATCAGTTTGATTCTTCAGAACCCTGCCCTTGCCGTGGCTATTCCTCTTCCACAAGGTCTCCGATCGCACCCAGAAAAACGCGGCTTTGAGTTACTTAAAACTCTCTATGAGATAGCAAGCGCTCACCACAATATGAATACGGCGGCTTTACTGGAACGCTTTCGTGACCATGAAGACCTGGTAACCCTTGAACGGCTCGCGGCCAAGGATCATCTTTTGGAAGAGATCGACTTTGAGCCTTTTTTGAAAGAGACCCTGAATACGCTGCAGGACCAAGCGATCGGGGAATCGATCGACCTGCTGGTTAAGCAGGCAAGCCGAGGGGAGCTGGATGAACCCGCCAAACGCCAGCTTGCAAACCTCTACAGCGAGCGCCAAAAACTACGGGGAATAGACTAAAAAGCCTATAAAAAAGGCTAAATTGAACCTTCTCCGTGGTATACTTGATCGGTTTTCCGCTGTATTTCGTTCCCACTCTCTTTTCAGGGGGCCTTTGTGTCTATCGATACCCAAAGCCAGCAGTCCGAACTTAAGCAATTGATCATTAAAGGCAAGGAACAGGGCTTCCTTACCTATCGCGAGATCAATGATCATTTGCCGGAGGACATGAACGACACCGATCAGATTGAGACCGTTGTAAACATGATCAATGACCTCGGCATTGAGGTCTACGACGCAGCTCCCGATGCAGATACCCTGCTGCTGAAAACCGCAAATAGCGATGACGAAGAAGTCGTTGAAGAAGCTGAGGCCGTGCTCACGACGGCAGTGGAAAGCGAATTTGGCCGAACCACGGATCCCGTTCGCATGTACATGCGCGAAATGGGAACCGTTGAACTGCTGACGCGGCAAGACGAGATCCGGCTCGCCAAACGCATTGAAGACGGCATTCGTCAGAGTGTTAGCGCCATGGCTTCGGCGCCAGTCATCGTCACGGAGCTCGTGAGCCTTGCCGATAGTGTGGAGAGCGGTAAGTTAAAACTCACGGAACTGGTTGTTGGGTTTGTCGACCTTGCCACGCTAGAAGATGAGGAAATCCCGCAGCCCGGTAATCCGGCTGATTCAGATTCGGACTCAGATTCGGACTCGGATGACGATAGCGACAACACGAGCAGCGCCCCGGCAGGACCTGATGCCGCCGAGGCAAAGGAGCGCTTTGAGCGAATCCGCAAAGCCATGAAGAGCCTTGAGCGTTGCCAGGCGAAATACGGCCTGGGTGCGCCACAGATGGAAAAGCATCAGACCAAGCTATCGAATGAACTCATGGAGTTTCGACTGGTGCCCCGCCAGATCGACTATCTCTCGCAGGTGATGCGCGAAATTGTGGATGAGGTCCGCCTCATTGAAAAAGCGATCGTTAAGATTTGCGTGCAAAAAGCTCGCGTTACGCGAAAGACCTTCATCGCCAAATTTGTGGGACGAGAGTCCGAGGCATTTTGGATTCGAAGCATGATGCGCGGCAAAGAAGGCAATAAAGAGATTCTGAAGGCGCATGCCGAAGAACTTGAGACTTTGCGCACGCGCCTTGAGCGACTTGAACTCGTAGCGGGCCTGCGCATTCACCAAATCAAGGAAGTGAATCGCCGGATGTCCATCGGCGAGGCGAAAGCGAGACGCGCCAAGAAAGAGATGATCGAGGCAAACCTTCGTCTCGTGATCTCCATCGCTAAGAAATACACCAATCGCGGTCTTCAGTTCCTCGACCTCATCCAGGAAGGCAACATCGGCCTGATGAAGGCCGTGGAGAAGTTCGAGTACCGCCGCGGATACAAGTTCTCGACCTACGCGACCTGGTGGATTCGCCAGGCCATCACGCGCTCGATTGCCGACCAGGCGCGCACCATCCGTATCCCGGTGCACATGATCGAGACCATCAACAAGCTCAACCGCATCAGCCGCCAGATCCTGCAGGAGAAAGGCCGCGAACCGACGCCGGAGGAGCTTGCCGAGCGCATGGAGATGCCCGAGGACAAGATTCGCAAAGTGCTCAAGATCGCCAAGGAGCCGATCTCCATGGAGACGCCCATCGGCGATGACGAGGATTCGCATCTCGGCGATTTCATCGAGGATCAGAACATCCAGGCGCCGGTCGACTCCGCGACCTTCGAAGGCCTGTGCCGCAGCACCCGCGAAGTGCTCGCCGGCCTGACCCAGCGGGAAGCGAAAGTACTGCGCATGCGTTTCGGCATCGACATGAACACCGACCACACCCTCGAAGAGGTCGGCAAGCAGTTCGACGTCACCCGCGAGCGCATCCGCCAGATAGAAGCGAAGGCGCTGCGCAAGCTGCGCCACCCCTCGCGCTCGGAGCGCCTGCGTACGTTCCTCGACTGACACGTTCGGAGGGGGTGTGCGGCCAATGCCGCCCACCCCTGCCCCTTCGAGACCGGCGCGCAAGGTGCCGGCCGCTGTGCCCCGGGCCTGTAGCTCAGTTGGTTAGAGCAGGGGACTCATAATCCTTTGGTCGTAGGTTCAAGTCCTACCGGGCCCACCATCTAGGCACTTGCTCGTTGCGCCGCGAGTCGACCACCCCCCTGCCTGCTTACGGCTCGTAACTGGTCGCGCCCGAGGCGCCCGTTGCCACCGGTTCGCCGTGGCCGGCAGCCTGCCGCGAGCGCCTCAGTCTCCGACCAGTTGTGCCGCCGCCCTTCCGGCACGCGTCGCGGCGTGTCCCGGCGCACGCGGCAGCGCTGTCGATTCGCGCAGCAGCATGCCCGAAGCCGGATCGAGATGGGTGACGAAGAACTCGAGGAAGTCGCGGATCTTGCCGGCGATGTGATCGCGGCTGCCGTAGAGGGCGTAGACCGGCAGCGAGATCGGGGTGCCATCGACGAGGGTGACCTCGTCGAGTTCGCCGCGTTCGAGTTCCTCGATGACCGCGTAGCGTGGTACGTAGGTGACGCCGATGCCGCCGACCGTGGCTTCGATCACGGCCTCTGTGCTCAGGGACGAGAAGTTGCCGGACACGGCCTGCTCGACGCGGCCGCCGTCGCGCTCGAAATCCCAGCGACCGGTGTCTTGGATGGAACGGTCGACGATGCAGTTATGCGCCTCGAGTTGGGCACTGCGGGTTGGCGTCCCGGCGCGGGCCAGGTAGGACGGTGCCGCGCACAGCGCGAACGGCGCCCGCCCGACCTGGCGCGAGACCAGCGAGCTGTCGCGCAGCTTGCCGAGACGGAAGATGAGATCGAGGCGCGAAGCGATGACGTTCGGTTCGTCGTCCTGCAGCCCGAGTTCGACGCGGATGTCGACATACTGGCGCAGGAAGCCGGCGATGATCGGCGTCAGCACGTGCGTCCCGAAAGACGGCGGACAGTTCACGCGCAGCACGCCGCGCGGCCCGCTCGCCAGCGCGGTGACGGCGGTCTCGGTGTCGTCGATCTGCTGCAGGATCTCGATTGCGCGGCCGACGTAGAGTTCGCCCGCGTCGGTCAGCGAGACACCGCGCGTGGTCCGGTGAAGCAGGCGCACATCGAGCTCGTCCTCGAGCTGCTTGACCTGTTTCGACATCATGCCAGGCGTCACCCCGAATTCCTTCGCGGCGGCCGAGAACGAGCCCAGCTTGGCCACCGTGACCAGCGAGCGCATGTGTCCGAGCTTGTCCATGACTAAACACTATCCTTCGAGCAAGCGGCCTGCTGCCCGCAATTCCCGTGCGTGACGGCCCGCCCAGGGCCCCGCTGGCGCGTTCCGCGTGGCGGCCCACGATGTGCGCGGCCACCCGGCCCGCCGCGCCCTGGCAGAGCGTTGCTGCATTGCAACACCCTCGTGCAGCATAGGCCAGCACCGGGGAGCGATCAACGCGCACCATGTGCGGCCTGCCGCAAATCGAGGTCAGCGCACGCCGAGGATCCATCCCTCGAGTCGCGCCTGGCGCCGTTCCTTCAGCGTCAGCGGCGGGTTGAAATAATCGGCAAGCGCGCCGCGCGTGTCCATCTCGCGCAGCCAGCTCGCGACGACGAAGGCGTCGTGCTCGTCCGCGGTACGCCCGGCGCGCCCGTAACGGCGTCGGAACAGGGATGGAAAGACCTCGGCGACGACCGATTTACCCGGTTCGATGTCGAAACCGTCGAACGGCCAGAAATGGGTCCTTGCGCGGATGCGGGGCTCGCGGCGCAACTGGTGCAGCCAGGGGATGCCGGCGTGGGTGGATTTCGCGACCGAACCCTGCACGTCGAAATGGAACACGCTCTTGGCGCCGGCTGTCCAGCGTTCGCACAGGCGCAGTTCACTGGCGTCACCGCCGACGGGATTGTCGCGCCGCGCAAACTCGACGTGCATGTGATCGAAATCGGTGCGCCAGCGTGAGCAGAAATGGCCGAGGAACGCGTCCCAGCTCGCAAGGTCATGGCGCTCGAAGTAGCCGAGCGGGAAGGCGAAGCCGTGGTCGATGCCGATGATGCACGGCGCGTCGCCCAGCAGGCACTCGCGCAGGTAGCGCCCCACCTCCTTGCGACACCAGTTGCGCGCGCCGCGATCATAGGGCTGCACGGCGTCCACTGCGCCGGCGCCGGCGCAAGCGTAGACCTGCAGCGCGCGCAGGCGCGAAACCGGCGCCTCGGCGCCCGAATAGTCGATGCCGACATAGCGCGCGAACTGGGTCATGGGCTCCACCGTGACGCGGGCGTCGATTTTCTTCAGCAGCGCGGTCATCGCGCCGCCGTGTGCCGGATCATGCCGTCGCCCGCTTCGACCGCGGCATGCAGGCTCGCCACCTCGTCGTCCTCGATGCCGAGTTCGAGCAGCGTCGCCGCGAGGCGCGCGAGGTATTCGCGGTTCGAACCGCTGGGCCCGTGGGCACGCGCGATCTGCGCCGCCATCGCGCCGAGCGGCGCCGGTCCGGCAAAACTCGGGTTGTCGGGACCGGCGATGTAGGTCAGCGCCTCGGCCGCACTGCCGTCGTCGAACTCGAGAGTCACGGCATGCGCGTCGTAACCGTTCTTCTCGCGCTCGTCGAGCATCGCGACGATGGCCTCGAAGTGCGCCGCTTCGGCCTGGAAGGCGACGCCCCAGCAGGTCGCCGCGGCATCGGCCACCAGCGTCACCACCCGGCCCGGGGCGGCAGGCACACCGCGATGATCGGGCGAGGCCTGCCAGAAGCGCCGCCGCCAGCCGCGCACGGCCGCCTTGCGCGATGACGTGTAGGGGAAGTCGGGCCGCCAGATGAGCGATCCGTAACCGAAGATCCAATGCATGTCGTGTCTCTGCGCGGCGCGCCGGGTCACCGGTTGCCGCTCCTGCCCGAAGCGTTGACAATGAGGCGCAGTATCTTACGCGCTCGCGGTCCGCCCTTCGATGCCAGTGCGCCAACGCACTGGCGGCTGTGGCCTGCCGCGCCCGGAACTCCAGCACCCATCATGCTCGTCATCGGTCATCGCGGCGCCGCCGGTCACGTCGCCGAGAACACGCTCGGCTCGATGCGCCGGGCGCTCGCCCTCGGCGTCGACGGCATCGAGTTCGACGTACGTCACTGCGGCGACCGCCTCGTGGTCCTGCACGATGCGACGCTCGAACGCACCACCGACGGTCACGGCACGTGCCGTGACCTGCCCCTCGCCGAGTTGCGCGCGCTGCACACGGCCAACGGTGAACGCGTGCCGCTGCTCGAAGAAGTCCTCGCGCTCGTCACAGGTTGCGCGCCGATCAACGTCGAGATCAAGGAAGGCGAGCTCGCCGACAGCGTGATCAGCGCACTAGAGCAATACTACGCGGCGACGCCGCGTGCGCTCGAAAGCGTGCTGTTGTCGACGTTCGACATCGCCGCCACCGCGCGCCTGGCCTCGCGCCGCGGACGCATGCGGCTCGGCGTGCTCTACGAGGAGGAGACATTCGCGCATGCCCTCGCACGGGCACGCGAGCTCGACGCCGATTCCATCCACCTGCCGCTCGAGGACGTCGCGTCCGCGACGGTCACCGCGGCACGCGACGCCGGCCTCGTTGTCTACGTCTACACCGTCAACGAGGCGGCCGACATCGCGCACTGCCATGCCTGTGGTGTCGACGGCGTGTTTTCCGATTTCCCCGACCGCGTGATCGCATTCAACCGCGATCACGGCGACAAGGAGACGCAACGATGAGCGTGCTGCTCGCACTCGACCAGGGCACCACCAGCTCGCGCGCGCTGGTATTCGATGCCGCCGGCCACCAGCTCGCGCTCGCGCGTGAGGAGTTTCCGCAGATCTTCCCGCAGCCGGGCTGGGTAGAACACGACCCGAACACGATCCTGTCGAGCCAGGTCACCGTGGCGCAGGCGGCGCTCGCGGAGGCCGGGGTCAGCGCACGCGACGTCGCCGCCATCGGTATCACCAACCAGCGCGAGACCTGCCTGCTGTGGGAACGCGCCAGCGGACGCCCCTGCGGCAACGCGCTGGTCTGGCAGGACCGCCGCACCGCGGCGCTGTGCGCGGAAATGCGCGCGGACGGCGCCGAGGAACTCGTCGCCGCGCGCTCGGGCCTGGTCGTCGATCCCTACTTCTCGGCGTCCAAGCTGCGCTGGCTGCTCGACCAGGACGCCACGCTACGCGCCCGCGCCGGGCGTGGCGAACTCGCCTTCGGCACCATCGACAGCTGGCTCGTGTGGCACCTGAGCGATGGGCGCGAACATCTCACCGATGCCACGAACGCCTCGCGCACCGGGCTCTACGACATCCATCGCGGCGACTGGGACGAGGAACTGCTGGCCTTGTGGCAGGTGCCGCGCGAAGTGCTGCCGCGCGTGGTCGATACCGCCGGTGTGTGCGCCACGACCAGCGCGCTCGGCGCCGAGATACCCATCGCCGGCATCGCCGGCGACCAGCAGGCGGCACTGTTCGGCCAGGCCTGTTTCCAACCCGGCATGGCGAAATGCACCTACGGAACCGGCTGTTTCCTGCTGCTCGTCACCGGCACCCAGGCGCCGCGCTCGCGCCATCGCATGCTCACCACCATCGCCAGCCGCATCGCGGGCGAGACCCACTACGCGCTGGAAGGCAGCGTCTTCATGGGTGGTGCCACGGTGCAGTGGTTGCGCGACGGCCTCGGCATCATCACTACGGCTGCCGAAGTCGAAGCGCTCGCGGCGAGCGTGCCGGACAGCGATGGCGTGGTGCTGGTGCCCGCCTTCACCGGGCTCGGCGCACCGCACTGGGACGCCGACGCGCGCGCGCTGCTGATCGGCATGACGCGCGGCACGACGCGCGCTCACATCGCGCGCGCGGCGCTCGACGGCATCGCCTGCCAGGTCGCCGATCTCGCCTCGGCCATGAGTGCCGATGCCGGGCTCGCGCCAGGGGAGCTGCGCGTCGACGGTGGCGCGAGCAACGACGATCTCCTCATGCAGATCCAGGCCGACCTGCTCGACCTGCCGCTGGTGCGTCCGCGCGAGAGCGAGTGCACGGCATTCGGCGCGGCGATGCTCGCCGGTCTCGGCGTCGGCCTCTACGGCGACCGCGAGTCGGCAGCCGCGGCGTGGCAGGCCGAACACCACTTCACGCCGGCGATAGACGCGGCACAGCGCGCCGCGCACCTCGAGCGCTGGCGCCGCGCGGTGGCACTGACCGGGGGCTGGGCGCGCTCTGCATGAGCGGCGCGCGCGACGCCATGCAGGCCGCGCTCGACGCGCGGCGCGAACCGTTCGACGTCGCCGTCATCGGCGGCGGCGCCCACGGCGCCGGCATCGCGCTCGACTGCGCCAGCCGCGGCTACAGCGTCGCCTTGTTCGAACGCGACGACTTCGCGGCGGGCACCTCGTCCCGCTCGAGTAAGTTGATCCACGGCGGTCTGCGTTACGTCGGCCTGGGACAATGGGGACTGGTGCGCGAAGCCCTCGCCGAGCGTGCGAGGTTGATCGCCAACGCGCCGGCGATCGTCGCTCCCCTGGGCTTCGTCGTGCCGCTCTACGGCCTCGTCGACGCGCTCAAGTTCCCGCTCGGACTGTGGCTCTACGACCGCCTGGCCGGGCGCGCCCGCCTCACTCCGAGCCGCCGCATCAGTCGCGACAGCGCGCTTGCCCGCGCGCCCGGACTGGTGCCGGACGCGCTGCGTGGCGCGGCCTGCTACAGCGATGCCGGCTTCGACGACGCGCGCCTCGTGCAGGCCCTGCTCGCCCGCGCGCGCGCACTCGGCGCGGTGACGCTCAACCATGCCGAAGTCGTCGGCCTCGACCGCGCGCACGGCGCGCGCCTCGCCGGCGTCACCGTGCGCGATCGCGAAACGGATGCCACGCGCGAGATCGCCGCACGTGTCGTCGTCAACGCCGCCGGTCCCTGGAGCGACCGGGTGCGCGGCCTGGGTGGACGTGCAGGCGCCGCCGGCGTGACGCCGAGCCAGGGCGCGCACGTCGTCGTGCCGGCGCGCTTTCTCGGCGGCGCCGAGGCACTGGTGTTTCCGCACACGCCGGACGGCCGCATCATGTTCGCAATTCCCTGGCAGGGTCACACCCTGCTCGGCACCACCGACACCGCGGTCGAACTGCAGTCGGACAACCCGCGCCCGCTGGCGCGCGAGGTCGACGAGATCCTCGCCGTCGCCGCGCGCTACCTCGACCCGGCGCCGACCCGCGCCGACGTGCTGAGCGTGTTCGCCGGCCTGCGCCCGCTGGCCGGCGCACCGGATGATGCGGGCACCGCACAGCGCTCGCGCGAGCACCGTCTGGACGTCGGCGCGGACGGCCTGGTCACGGTGAGCGGCGGCAAGTGGACCACGTATCGGCTGATCGCCGAACAGGCCGTCGACCTGGCCGCCGAGGCTGCCGGGCTGCCGTCGCGCCCGTCACGTACCGCGACGCTCCCGATCGCGCCGCTGGCTGCCGGGGTCGATCCACGCTACGCCGCCTACGGCGAAGACGCGCACGCCGTCGCCGCCATCGCCGCCACCGATCCCGAGCTCGGCGTGCCGCTGCACGAGAACCTGCCCGGCACCGGCGCCGACTACGTGTGGGCGGCGCGCGCCGCACTCGCGGTGCACGTCAGCGATGTCCTCGCCTACCACACCCGCGCGCTGTTCCTCGATGCCGCCGCCGCATCGGCCATCGCGCCGCGCGTGGCACGCCTGCTCGCCGCCGAACTCGGCCACGGCGCCGACTGGATCGCGCGCGAGACGGCCGCGGCACAAGCGGCGGCGGCGGCCTTCTCGCTCGACGCAACGTAACCCGTGACATGGCGCGGCGCCGCGTCCCGAGCCGCCGGAACCGGCAGGGGTTCAGGTACGCGACTGCATTGCGACTGCCTGGCACGGCCGGCAGCGCGACAAGGACCTCATTCCCATTCGAGTTCGCGAAACGCGCGGCTGACGTTGACCGCGTGGGCTCGCTCGGTCAGCGCGAAGCCCGCCCGCGCCTCGCTGGCAATGTCGTCACGCGCGTCCTCGATGAACGCGCCCGCGGCGATCGCCTGGCGGGTGTCGTCGCGTAGAGCTTCGAGATACACGAGCTGGGCGTCGGCGCCGCGCGGCCAGTCGTGATCGACGGGCCCATGGCCGGGGACGACGTGAGCGTAGTCCGCGGCCCGCGCCTGCTGCATCCAGGCGAGCCAGCCCTTGAGGCTGCCGTCGATGATCGGCAGGCGGTCGCGGAACAGGAGATCACCCGTCCACAGCGTGTTGGTCGTGACGTCGTGCACGGTGAGATCGGTCGTGGTGTGGGCCCGCCCGACCGCGCGCAGCACCAGCGTGCGTCCCCCGAGATCGAGTTCGAGACTGTCCTCGACGAGCTGGTCGGGACCGATCACGAGCGCTTCGTTGCCCGGACCGCCGAGTTCCTCGGCGAACTGCTCGGCGAAGTAGGCGCGGTTGGCGGTCATGACCTCGGCCAGCTCATGGTGGCCGGTGAACCGCGCTTCGCCCCCGGTGAACGCGGCGTTGCCGAGCACGTGGTCGAAGTGGACGTGGGTGTTGATGACGTAGCACACCGGGGTATCGCTCGTCGCGGCAATGGCCGCCGCCAAGGCACGGCCGGTCACCACCGCACCACCGCTGTCGATGACCGCGGTACAGCGCTCGCCGACGACGAAGCCGATGTTGGCGCTGTCCGCGCGCGCCGGCGATTCCAGACCGGCGAGTGCGCCATGGTGCACGTAGACGCCCGGGGCAATCTCGCTCAACGCGAACGACGCGCCCGACGCGGCGGCGTACGGCGCCACGCCAAACAGCAACGCGGCGGCGAGATGACGGATGCAGGCGGACATGCGGGGACTCCGGGAAGGACGGCGATATCCGATCATAGCCGCAGCCGACCGCGCCCGCAGCGCGCCCCGGTTCTCAGCTGTTGGCGACGTTGGCCAGCGTGCCGGCGCCGGTGTCGCGGGCGCGCGCGAGGTTGCCGTAGAGGTGGGCGAGGATGTCGCGACCATCGACGGTGGTTTCGAGCAGAGACACGGCGGCGCCGATGTAGGGCGCCACGTGGCGCTCGAAGAAGGCAGGATAGCCGGACAGCAGGTCGCCCGGCCGCTCGTAACCGGTGAGCTCGTTGAAGCCGATTTCCTCGAACTCGAAGAACACCGCCGAGAGCTTGTTCAGGTAACGCGGGTCGCTGAGTTGGCCGATGAGATCCGCGGCCCGGACCAGGCCCGGGTAGTCATCGGTCTGCACGTACCAGGCGTCGGCCGGCACCGGGAAGCGGGTGCGCTCGATGCAGGCCTTGATGAAACCGACGTCGGCAAGCGGCTCGCGCGTGAACGCTTCTTCGACGAAGCGCTTGCCGCGGTTGACGTGAATAGGCATCAGGATGGCATCGCTGGAACCATCGACGTTGCGCATCGGCGGTCCGTCGCCACCGGTGGCGATGTGGTGCTCGGTATCGGCACGGCACAGGCCGCGCACGTAACCGATATCGTGGCACAACAGTGCAATGATCATGTTGGCCCACAGCGTCGGCGTGACGTCACCATCGCGCAGCTGGCGGGCGCGCGCGATCTCGAGTCCCACGAGCGTCACGTGGGCGGTGTGCTCGATGTTGTGGTAGAGCGCGTCGCTGCCGCTGATCGCGGAAAGCGCACCTTCCACGGCGCGACCGACGACGTCGAGCACGTGCGCCGGCGCAGCCGGAAACAAGGCACGGTAGTGCGTCGTCGCCCGCTCGTTGACGATACCTGTGAGGACCTGTGTGACGTCTAACATGTCCGGGTCTCGTCACGCTCGCAGTGGGTGCCTTACGGCGCGCCCCGGGCGCGCCGCGCAGCAGGTCAGGAAAATCAGTATATGCAGGCCATTTCAGGCTGTGATGTTAGAGCGGCCGATTTGTGACGGACTTGAACACCCCGCCCCGTCAGGCGCTGCCGGCCACGGCGGGTGCCGGTGCCCGCCAGCGCCGACGCCAGCCCATCATGAGGCGATAGCTCATCGGCACCATGACCAGGGTGAGCGCGGTGGAGAACGTCAGGCCCCACACGATGGCCGTCGCCATCGGCCCCCAGATGAACGATTCGCCGGCCAGGCCCGCGGCCAGGGAAAACAGGCCGGCGACCGTCGTGGCCGAGGTGATGAGGATGGGTACGACGCGGCGGCGGGCCGCGTAGATCGTGGCGTGATTCAGGCTCATCCCGCTCTCCAGGCGCGCATTTGCGGCTGATATCAGCACGATCGACGCATTTACCGCAATGCCGGCCAGCGCGACCATGCCATAGATGGTGTACAGGCTGAGCGGGTTGCCGGTCACCAGCAGCCCGAGCACGACACCGGTGAAGGCCAGGGGAACGGTGCACAGGATCAGCAGCGGTTGCAGGTAGCTGCGGAACTGGGTGCCGAGAATGATGTACATCAGGCCGACGCCGAGCACGAATAGCAGCGTGATGGCGTCCAGCGACTCCTCGATGTCATCGAGCTCACCGGAGAAATCGATATCGACATTGGCGTGCTGCGGCGCGATGCGCTGCCACTGTTCGGCAATCAGCCGGTTGGCGGTGACGGTGTCGATGGCCGCATCGTCGATATCCGCCTCCAGCGTCACCGCGCGGCGGTAATCGTGGTGACGGACGTTGTAGCGGCTCGCGCCCGATTCGTGGTCGAGCAGCTCACCGAGCGCCATGGCGCCGCCGCCCGGCAGCGCGACGGTCTGGCGCAACAGCTCGCTGATGTCGCCGAGTCCGTCGCCGGCAGCGCGCACGCGCACGCGCACCTCCTCGCCGCGGTGCTGGAACTCGGTCACGATCTCACCGTCGACGAACAGGCTGACGGCGCGGCTGACGGTCGTCGGTGCGACACCGGCGCGCTTGATTGCCTCGCCGTCGTGGCGCAATACGAGCTCGGGGTTGCCGGGCCGGTAATCGGTTACGACATCCCGGTAGACCGGGTTGCTCTCGAGGAAGCCGCGCAGCCGGTCGACCACGTCGAGGATCGCCTCGAAATCGTCGCCGCGCACCTTGAGCTTGACCGGACGTTCCGTCGGCGGCCCGTCCTTGAGGCGCAGCAGCCAGATGTTCTTCGGCCCCGGGTAGTCAGCGATCGCCGCTTCGACCGCATCGGCGACCTCGAACACATGGCGATCACCGGGCCGCGCGGGCTTCAGACTGACCAGTACCTGGCCCATGACGTCACCGAACATCTGCTCGGTCTCGGTGAACATCTGCCCGGCGTAGGCGAGCGTACCGCGCAGGGTGTCCGGCTCGATCACCGCCCGCGCGCGGCGTTCGATGTCGACCAGTGCGCGCGAGGTCACCGCCAGCGGCGTCCCGGGCGGCATCTCGACGCTGATGTAGAACAAGCGCACGGCGTCACCCTGGAAGAAGTTGACCCGCACGAGCCCGGAGGCGAGCGTACCGCCGGCGACGGCGAACGCGAGCAGCACCAGGGCAAGCGCCAGCCACGGCCGGCGCATGGCACGCACCAGCAGGCGCGTGTACTTCAGGCGCAGCCAGTGATTGAAGCGCTGGCGCCAGGGATGCAGGCGCGAGGGACGGCGGAAATCGACGCGGAACGCGACGACGTGTGCCGGCAGCATCCAGTAGGCCTCGAGCAGGCTGAGCACGAGCGCGGTGCACACGACGAGGGGAATCACGCGCATGAACTCGCCCAGCACGCCGGGCAGCAGCGCGAGCGGCAGGAATGCGGCGACCGTCGTCAGCACCGAGGTCGTGACCGGCGCGAACACCTCGCGCAGGCCGCCGAGCGCGGCAGTGAGCGGCGCCGCACCGTCGAGCAGGCGCTGGTAGATGGACTCCACCACCACCACCGCGTCGTCGACCAGCATGCCGAGCGCGATGACCACGCCGAGCAGCACGGTGTTGTTCACCGTCATGCCGGCGAGGTTGAGCACGATGAAGGTCGCTGCGAGGGTGAACGGAATGCCGACACTCGTCAGCAACGCGATGCGCGAGCCGAGGAACACCCAGGTCACCAGCAGCACGCAGGCGAGACCGATGGCGGCGTTGGTCTGCATGAGGTCCAGCGCCTCGCGCGTGCTCACCGTCTGGTCGTCGACCAGGAACAGGCGCACCCCGGTCTGCGCGGCGAGCGCGTTGCGCGAGCCGATGTAGTCCTGCAGGGTGGCGACGAGATCGATGACGTTGGCATCTTCCTCCTTGGTCACCGCGAGCATCGTCGCCGGGCGCCCGTCGAAGGTGACGAGTTCCTCGAGTTCTTCCGTCGTAAAGGAGATTTCGGCGAGCTGGCCGAGTTCGACCACACCGCTCGCAGTCGTCACCGGCAGGCGTGCGAGGCGCTCGGGATCGGCCGTCGTACCGGCGACGCGCACCAGCCAGCGGCCGCCCTGGGTGGCGACATCGCCGGCGGAAACGTCGCGGAAGTAAGCACGCACGGTATCGGCGAGGTCGGCCGGGGTGATGCCCAGCCCGTGCAGGCGTTCGGGGCGGAAAGCGATCAGGAGTTCCGGACGCGGCAGCCCGACGGCGTTGATGGCATCGACCCCGGGCAAAGCCTCGATGTCGCGCTTCACGTAACGCGCCTGGCGGCGCAGGTTGTCGTCGCGACCTTCACCGTAGACGGCGACCATCGCGGTCGGGAACCAGGTCGAGGACGTCAGCTCGTAGAAGATCGGGTCCTCAGCCTCTTCCGGCAACTGGTCGTTGTAGGCGTTCTGGACCTCGCGGCGCAGATCGATCACGCGCTTGTCGTAGGTCGCATCGTCGATGTAGTCGAAGCGCACGATGATGTTCGACACCCCTTCGCGCGAGGTGCTGGAGACGAAGTCGATGTCGCGCACCGATCGCTGGATCACTTCCTCGATCGGATCGGTCACGCGCTTCTCGATGTCTTCCGCCGCGGCGCCGGGGAGGTAGGTGATGATGTTGACCCAGTTGAGCTTGATGTCCGGGTCCTTGGCGCGCGGCATCTGCAGGTAGGAAGCAGCACCGAGCACGAGCACCAGCGCGAACACCAGGTTCGCGAGCACGTGGTTGGACAACAGCGCCGTGAGCAGGCGCATCAGTCTTCGAGCAGCTCGACGCTGTCGCCGTCATTGAGGCCGTACTGTCCTTCGGTGACGACCAGGGCATCATCGGGCAGCGCCACCGCGCTGGGACGGCCGGCCTGCGCCGCGGGCAGAGCCGTGAAGCGGGCGTGTCCGTCGGTGACTACGAACAGGCCGAGCGCGTCACCGCGCTGCACGAGTACGCTGCCCGGCACGTGCGGCCGTGCGTCGCGCCATTCGAGTTCTCCCGCGGTGCCGCTCAGGGGATGCGTGCCGGTGAAACGCAGCCGCAGCTCGCGCGTCCGCGTGGCGGTCGTGATGGCGGCGACCGCGACCCGCAGGCTGACCGGGTAACGCCGGCCACCGGTCACGAAATCGAGCGAGGTAGTTGCCTCGATGGCAGCGACGTCGTCGGCGCCGACCTGCGCCGAGAGTTCGATGTCGTCGAGATCGATCACCCGCGCGACCGCTTCGCCAACCGCGGTGTACTGGCCGAGCGGTGCGAGGCGCTCGATCAGCGCGGCGCGAAACGGGCTGGTCACGACGCAGCGGCTGACCGCGACCGCGTCGCGTTCGATACGCGCCCGCGCGCCCGCGATCTGTGCCTGCGCCACGGTACGTTCCGCGCTGCGCTCGTCGAGCACCTCGACGGCGAGCGATTGGCGCGCGGTCAGCTCGCGGGCGCGCTCGAGGCGCCGCTCGGCGAGATCCAGCCGTGCCTCGAGCTCGGCGAGGTCGGCGCGTGCAGCCGCCAGCGCGAGCTCGTAGTCACGGCAGTCGAGACGGGCGATCGTGGCGCCCTTGTCGACGACATCGCCGACCGCGGGGGGAAACGCGATGATGCGCGCGGCAAGTTCCGCACTGAGCTCGGCCTCGCTGCCGCTGACCACCGTGGCCGGCGCGGCATGGGCCGGGTAGACGGCAATGGTGTTCAGACGGGCGACGCGCACGGGCGTCGCCTCGGCCGCGATTACGGCCTGGGACATGACGGCGAACAGGCCGGCAAGGAGCACGGGCAACATGGTCGGAACGGATCTCGTTATGGCTGCAGGCACGCCGACGCGCGGGTAGTGACGGCAGTGCCGTGCGCGGCGCCGCTGTGCGGCCGGGCACGGCCGCACCGGGTCACGGCAGGCGTCGGCAAGTGTACACGCAGTGGCGCGGCCCTCATTCTCCCATGGCGCCCGGCAACGCGGCGCGGCGCCCGGGCCGGGCGAGCACGGCGGCGGCCCGCGTGAACACCGCCGGCGGTACGCCGAGCGCGGCCTTGATGGCGATGTCGCGATCGAGCGGGTTGTCGAGCATGGCTGCGTAGCGCAACTCGGCCAGCGGCGCCCGCCCCAGCTGCCACCAGGCCCATACGAGCGGGAAGAACTGCAGCGGCCAATCGCTGCCGTGCATGAGCTTCGCGACGAGTGCGGGCCGCTCGAGGGCGCGCGGCAGGAAACCGAGCTTGTTGACCTGGGTCAGGCTCGATTCCTCGGTAAAGAGATTGGGGTGGCGCGCGACCATCGGCAGCAGCCGCTCGAAGTTGCCTTCACCGCCGTTCTCGCCGGTCGTCGCGACGTGCGCGGCGATCACGCGGACGCCGGCGGCGAGCGGACGCGCGAGACGGCGCGGGTCGCCGAGGCGATTGTCGGCGTGGTGGAACGCGTTCTCGTCGCCGACGTGCACGAGCAGCGGCAGGTCGAGTGCGACGAGGCGCGCGTAGAACGCATCCAACGCCGGGTCGGCCGGATCGATGTGCATGATGGCGGGGATCCACTTCACCAGCACCGCGCCGTCGGCGACCGCGCGGTCGAGGCGCGCGAGCGCATCCTCGCGATAGGGATTGATGCTCGCGCCGAAGGCGAACTCGGGATGCTGCCGGGCGAGGCCGGCAATGTAGTCATTGGGCACGTAGACCTGGGTCACGGCGCGATCGAGCGCGCCGTCGGCGCCGATCACGCCATCGAGCGCGAGCAGCACGGCGCGTTCCACGTAGCGCGACTCGCGAATCAGGTCGCGCAGACGCAGCGCCGTGATCGTATCGCCGTGCGCGGCCATCTCCCGCGCATCGGTGCCGAAGGCACGCAGGTAGAACGCGAACTTGTAACTCGCAACCAGGTCGTCGGAGACAAAACAGCCGGCACAGCCCTCGCCGAGACCGGCGGTATGCGCGTGCATGTCGAGCACCGAGTTCTGCGGCGGTAGCGTCGTCGGCGCGCGCGGTTCGACCAGGGCCACGCTTAGCGCGAGCAACACGATCGCGACAACGCCGAGCGCGGTGGCGAGGCCGAGCGCACGCAGCATCGCGCGCATCACGCGGGCAGCTCTGCGGCCGTGGTAACGGTGCAGCCAGGACATGCCGGCATTACCGTGCGGCTTCCCCTGGTGTGCACGGCCGCTGCTCAGATCTCCGCGTCGATCGCGCGGAAGGTTTCCTGTACGAGCTTGAAGCCGTGGTTCGCCGCCGGCACGCCGCAGTACACCGCCGCGTGCAGCAGCACCTCGCGGATCTCCTCGCGAGTGAGTCCGTTGTTGAGCGCGCCACGCACGTGCAGCACGAACTCATCGTCGCGCCCGAGCGCAAGCAGCATGGCGAGCGTGAGGAAGCTGCGCGTGCGGCGATCGAGCCCGTCGCGCTGCCAGATGTCGCCCCACGCATAGCGCGTGATGAGATCATGGAAATCGGCGTTGAAGGCATTACGGTTGGCCTCGGCGCGCTTGACGTGCCCTTCACCGAGTACCGCTTTGCGCGTGGCCATGCCGGCCTCGCGGCGCTGCTCGTCATCCATCGTCTTCCTCCTCGACGTGCGGATCCGCGATGGGCAGCCCTGCCGCCGTCGCAGACGTGGAACATTCAGCCGCGATCGGCGATACCGGCGGCGGCGCGCCAGCGAGTGTCGCCGCGCGCGCCAGCGCCTGGTCGATGAAGCGCTCGCTGGCGCCGAGGAAGGCGAGCGGATCGAGCGCCCGCGCCAGCCCCGCAGCATCGAGATGCTCGCCGACCGCGTCCATCTCGGCGAGCACATCGCCGAGTGGGCGCTGCGCTTCGCGCGCACTCGTCACCGCCTGGCGTACCAAGGCCTGCGCCGCGGCACGGCCGAGTGCCGGTGCCAGTGCCATGCTCACCGCCTCGCTCATGCCGAGACCGAGGTCGGCCTCGAGGTGACGGCGCATCGCAGCGCTATCGACCTCGAGACCATCGAGCGCGCGGCCGAGCTGGGCGAGCGCGCCTCCGGCGAGGGTCGCCAGCTCGGCGAGCGCCGGCGCTTCGGCGTGCCAGGCCCCGGCCGCCCGTTCGTGCCAGTGGTCGAAACAGCCATACACGGTCGCCAGGGCACCGGGCGCACGGCGCGCGCAGGCAACGACGGCAATCGCCGCGACCGGATTGCGCTTGTGCGGCATGGCAGACGAGCCGCCGCGCCCGGGAGCGGCGGCTTCGGCGAGCTCGCCAATCTCGTTCTGTGCCGCGAGCACGATATCGGTCGCGGGCTTGCCGGCCGCGGCGCAGACGTCGGCGAATGCCGCGGCGAGTTCGCGCACGATACCGCGCTCGGTATGCCACGGCGCGCTCGGCGCGAGGCCGAGGCGCGCGGCGAGCAGCTCGGCCACGGCCGGGGCGTCGTCACCGAAAGCCGCCAGCGTGCCGCTGGCACCGCCGCACTGCAACGGCAGGCGCGCATGAAGGGCATTGAGGCGCTCGTGCGCGGCGACGAGCCCGTTGAGCCACCCGGCCACCTTGAGCCCGAACGTCGTCGGCCCGGCCTGCTGGCCGAGGGTGCGCGCAACCATCGGCGTGGCCCGGTGCGCGTCGGCGAGCGTTGCCAGGCCATGCTCGAGCCGGCGCAGGCGCGCATCGAGATGCTCGATGGCGGTACGCGCGGCGAGCATCAGCGCACTGTCCAGCACGTCCTGGCTGGTCGCGCCCCAGTGCACGTAACGCGCCGCGCCCTTGTCGCTCTCGGCCACCGCCGCGGTGAGCGCGGCGACCAACGGGATGGCCGGGTTACTTGCCGCGACCGTTGCCTCGCGCAGCCGTGCCAGGTCGGGTCGCAGGGTCCCAGCACAGGCGACGATGGTTTCCGCCGCCGCCTGCGGGATGAGTGTCAGCTCGGCTTGCGCCTCGGCCAGTGCGCCCTCGAAGGCAAGCATGTGCGCGCAGCTTGCCTCGGCACCGAAACAGGCCGCCACTTCCGGCGAGCCGAGGTAGTCGTCGCTCAGAGCATCGATCATCGGGTTCTCCCGCCGCACTCCCGCTCAGGGAAGCCCGACGTAGTTTTCTGCCAGGCTGGTCTGCGCCGCGGTCGAGCCGGCCAGGTATTCGAGCTCGGCCTGCTGCAGGCGAGCGCCGAAGCGTTCGTCATCCAGTCGATGCGTTGCCGCAGTGAACCACCAAGAAAAGCGCTCGGCTTTCCAAATGCGCGCGAGGCAGGTCGCGGAATAGTCCTCCAGAGCGCGGTCGTCGCCGTCTTTGAGCGCACGGACGAGCGCCGCGGCCAACTCGCGCACGTCGGAGAACGCGAGGTTGAGACCTTTTGCGCCGGTCGGCGGAACGATGTGCGCGGCGTCTCCGGCGAGCAGCAGGCGGCCGTGGCGCAGCGGTTCGGCGACGAAGCTGCGCAGCGGCGCGATGCTCTTCTCGATCGACGGCCCGCTGGCGATGGTGTCGCCGACCTCGGCCGGCAGGCGCCGGCGCAACTCGTCCCAGAAGCGAGCGTCGGGCCAATCCTCGACGCGCGCTTCGAGTCCGACCTGCAGGTAGTAGCGGCTGCGTCCGGGCGAGCGCATCGAACATAGTGCGAAACCACGCGCATGGCTTGCGTAGATCAGCTCGTCTGCCGCTGGCGGCGTGTCGGCGAGCAGGCCCAACCAGCCTACGGGGTAGACGCGTTCGTACTCGCGGCGCACCCCGGGCGGGATGCTGCGGCGGGATACGCCGTGATAGCCATCGCAGCCGGCCACAAAGTCGCAACGGAACGTCTCTTCGCGGCCGTGCCGGCGACAACTCACCTGCGCCAGCGGTCCCTCGAGTTCGCCGAGTGCGACATCCTCGCATTCGTAGAGCACCCGGGCGCCGGCCGCGTCGTGGGCATCGTTTAGGTCACGCGTAATCTCGGTCTGGCCGTAGATCGTCACCGCCCTGCCGGTCAGGGCGCGCAAATCGATGCGCAGGCGACGCTCGCCCCAGGCGAGTTCGATGCCCTCGTGCACCAGTCCCTCGCGCGCGATGCGCGCGCCGACGCCGGCTCGTTCGAGCAGCGCGACGCTGCCATGTTCGAGCACACCGGCGCGGATCCGCGCCGCGACGTGTTCACGGCTCTGTCGTTCGAGAATCACGCATTCGATGCCTGCCAGGTCGAGCAGCCGGCCGAGCATCAGGCCGGCCGGGCCGGCGCCGATGATGCACACCGCTACGCGTTCTTCAGACATCGAAGAAAACGGTCTCGTGCGTGCCCTGCAGGTGTATATCGAGCACCCAGGCATCGCCTTCGCGGCGCGCCAGCAGGGTCTCGCGACGCGCTGCGGGTACGCAGGTCAGCACCGGGTCAGCCGCGTTGGCGGCGCTCTCGTCGGCAAAGTAGATACGCGTGAAGAGATGGACCAGGAGTCCGCGCGCGAACACCGCAACGTTGACGTGCGGTGCCTGCGTGCCGTGCGCGTCGCTGACGGCACCAGGCTTCACGGTCTCGAACGCGAAACGGCCGTTGGCGTCCACCGCGGCGCGCCCGGCGCCGCGGAAACCACTTACCGCATCGCTGCCGTAACGACCGCTCGCGTCGGCCTGCCAGATTTCGATCATCGCGTCCGGCACTGCTGCGCCGTCGCCGTCGAGTAGCCGGCCCTGCAGCACGATCGGGGTTCCGGGGGTGCTATCACCCGCCAGGCGATGGGCGTCCGGCCAGTCGAGGCCGATGTGGAAGTAGGGTCCGACCGTCTGCGAGGGAGTCAGCACGCTCATGAGCGGTTCTCCCACGGTGTCTCGGCCGGTCCACGCAGGACGATGTCGAAGCGGTAGGCAAGCGCGCGCCCCGGCTCGGTGCGCGCGAGGTCGAAGCACGACACCAGGCGTTCGCGCGCCTGCGCGTCGGCGATGCCCATGAAGATCGGGTCGAACGGCAGCAACGGGTCCCCCGGGAAATACATCTGGGTGACCAGGCGGCTGCCCCACGCGGGCCCGAATAAGGAGAAATGAATATGCCGCGGGCGCCAGGCGTTCGCGTGGTTGCCCCAGGGGTAGGCGCCGGGTTCGATCGTGTAGAACGCATAGTGGCCATCGGCGTCGGTGAGGCATTGGCCGGCGCCGGTGAAATACGGATCGAGCGGCGCGTCGTGATCGTCGTTGACGTGGCGGTAACGGCCGGCCGCGTTGGCCTGCCAGACCTCGACCAGTGCGTGGGCCTCGGGCCGCCCGAACTCGTCGCTGACGCGCCCGTGGACGAGGATGCGCTGTCCCTGTGCGATGCCACCCGGGACCTGGCACGTCATGTCGTTGGCATCGGCGCGTAGTGCCTCGGCACCGAAACGCGGTCCAAGCGTCTCCGACAGCGTGTGCGGGATGGCGACGGGCGGCTCGCGCGGCGCGCGTTTCTCGCTCGAACGGTAGGCCGGGGTGTCGTTGTCCGGGTAGACGCCCGCGGGTACGCGCCTGTATCGAAACATCAGGTCAACTCGGCACGCAGGCGGCGACAGCCGGGCGCGAACCGCAGTGGCGCACCGGTCTGCGCGGCGAGTTCGTTCTCGCCGAGACCATCGAGGATATCAGTGACGAGGAAACCGTCGGCATCGATCTCGATGACGGCGAGATCGGAGTAGATGCGATCGACGCAGGCGAGCCCGGTCAGCGGCAACGAGCAACGTTCGACCAGTTTCGATGCACCGTCCTTGGCCACGTGGCTCGAGAGCATCACCCACACGCGCCGTGCACCGGCAACGAGATCCATCGCGCCGCCCACGGCGGGCGGCTTGCTGCCACCGAGCGACCAGTTGGCGATATCGCCGTTCGCCGCGACCTGGTAGGCACCGAGAATCGAGACGTCGATGTGGCCACCGCGAATCATCGCGAAGGAATCGGCCTGGTGGAAATAGGCGCCGCCGGGCACGATCGTGACCGGCTGCTTGCCCGCATTGGTGAGATCCGGATCGACCGCGTCCGGCGCCGGCGCCGGGCCCATGCCGAGCAGGCCGTTCTCCGAGTGCAGCACGAACTCGCGCCCGGGCGGAATGTGGTCGGCAACCTTCATCGGCATGCCGATGCCGAGATTGACGTAGGCGCCGTCGGGCACGTCCTGCGCGACACGGCGCGCGATGTCGGCGGCGGAGAGTCGTGCCGTCATGCGCCCACCTCCACGATGCGATCGACGAAGATGCCGGGCGTCACCACTACCTCCGGGTCGACCATGTCGACCGTCGTGCGCACTTCGGCGAGCGTGGTACGCGCGGCCATCGCCATGATCGGGTTGAAGTTGCGTGCCGTCTTGGCGTACGTCAGGTTGCCGAAGCGATCGCCCGTCGCGGCATGGATGAGCGCGACGTCGGCGCGGATGGCGCGCTCCATCACGTAATGACGGCCATCGAACTCGCGCGTCTCCTTGCCCTCGGCCAGCGGCGTGCCGTAGCCCGTCGCGGTGTAAAACGCCGGCACGCCGGCGCCCCCGGCACGGATGCGCTCGGCCAACGTGCCCTGCGGCACGATCTCGAGCTCGATGCGGCCGGCTTCGTAGAGCTCCTCGAACACCACCGAGCCGCTCGAACGCGGGAACGAGCAGACCATGCGCGCGGCGCAGCCCGATGCGAGCAGCCGGGCCAGCCCGTAATCCCCCGAACCTGCATTATTGCTGACGATGGTGAGGTCGCTGAGACCTCGTTCACGCACCGCGTCGATGAGACGCTCGGGCACCCCGGCATCACCGAAACCACCAATCAGGATCACCGCCCCATCGCGCAGATCCTCGCAGTCCGCCACGGCCGCAGCCGCGCTCGTGTAGCGCTTATCGATCATGCTCCCCCGCTTCCTCCGGCCCAGGGCCGAATTATGCCCGCTTTGAACACGCCCCATTCAAGTCGCCCGCACGGCCTCCCAAAAGTGTCAGACACTTTTGGGGTGATCCACCGACTCGTCGGAGAGCAAAAGTGTCAGACACTTTTGCGCCGCGCCGCGGACTCGTAGCAGGTCAAAAGTGTCTGACACTTTTGCTTAATTTTTGTGCAGATCTGGGCGTGCCGGCGGCATGCGCCGGTGGCGCTCAGCCGTCGAGCAGGGCGAGCGCTGCTTCGGCGCAGCGCTCGACGCTGCGTTTGAACAGGTCGAGATCGACGTCCGCTCGCTCGCCCATGGCGCCCTCGAGGTAGCGCTTGTAGACGCCCTGGCGGATCGCCGCGATGCGCCAGAACGAGAACGCGCGGTAGTAGTCGATCCGGCTGACGTCGCGCCCGCTGGCGCTCGCATAGGCGTCGAGCAGCGCCTGGCGCGACGGGAAGCCGCCGGCCACCGTCGGCATGTGCTCGTCGACGCCTTCGATGGTCTCGCCCGGCCCGACCCAGGAGTTCAATAGATAACCGAGATCGGCGAGCGCGTCGCCGAGCGTGCACAGCTCCCAGTCGAGCACCGCGCGGATGCGTCCGCCGTCGACGATGAAGTTGCCGAGGCGGTAGTCACCGTGGACGATGGCCGTGCCGACTTGCTCCGGCATGCGTTCGGCCAGCAGCCGCGCACAGGCTTCCATCGCGGGAATCGGATGCGTGGTGGTCGCCTCCCACTGCCGTGTCCACCGCTTGAGCTGGCGCGCGATGTAACCCTCGTGGCGCCCGAGTTCGCCGAGGCCGACGCTGGCCGGGTCAATCGCATGCAGACGCGCGAGCACGTCGACGACGTGCTCACCGAGCGCCGTGCGTTCGGGAGGCGGCAGTGTCGCGGCCACCTCGCGATCGTGGAGCACGGTGCCGGCGACGAAGTCCATCACGTAGAACGGCGCGCCGTTGACCGCGGGGTCTTCGCACAGCCCGCAGGTCGGCGCAACCGGCACGGCGCTCCCGGCGAGCGCACTGATGATGCGATGCTCGCGCGCCATGTCATGGGCCGATTCGAGCACGTGCCCGAGCGGTGGACGGCGCAACACCCAGGTGTGTCCCGCGGCATCCTCGCAGGCATAGGTCAGGTTGGAATGTCCACCGGCGATGAGGCGGAAGCTGAGCGGCCCACGCACGGCCGGCAGATGCGCGGCCAGCCACGCGCTGACACGTGGTGCGTCGATACCCTGCGGCACGTTTTCGGTCATCGGCAGTCTCCTCGATTGGTCAAGCGCCCCGGCGCATGGCGAGCGGCAGCATAACGCGCCCGGCGTCACGCACGACGCCGACGCGTCCGGCACGCACCTCCGGGGCCGATTCGACCGCGCCTCAGCCGCCGGCCAGGCGCAGCACCTTGCGCCAGGTGGGTGCGTCGACCGGCATCACCGACAGCCGTGGCTGACGCACCAGCGCAAAGTCGGCCAGTTCGGGCTGTGCCTTGATCGTGGCCAGCGACACCGGCTGCGCCAGGGGCGCCAGCGCGCGTACCGTGACGGCGACGAAGCGGCCGTCGGGATCGGTCGGGTCCGGATAGCTGGCGCGGATGACCTCGAACGTGCCGACGACACGGCGCTCGCGACCGCTGTGGTAGCACAGACCCTGGTCACCGACGGCCATCTCACGCAGGAAACCGGCTGCCTGGTGGTTACGAACGCCGTCCCAGGTGTCGCCGGCTGCGCCGCAGGCGACGAGATCGTCGAAAGAGAACGTCTCCGGCTCGGTCTTGAGCAGCCAGTATTTCATGTCATGCGACTCCCTTCATGCGACTCCTTGTGCGGAGCTACCCTGCCAGCTCCGGTGCGGCATTTACTGCGGCGCCCTGCGTGGCCGGGTGCAGCCGCCATCGGATGGCATCGGCGTTTATACGCGATGGACCGACCCCGCGGAAGGCAGCCTGCCACAACCGCGGCACCGCGGCACTCGACCGGACAAGGGCAGCAGCGGCCACCACCCGCGCGACAGGCCCTAGAATGTCGCGCTCAGCCACCACACGCGAGAACACCCATGCTGATCAACGGCCAATGGCTTGCCGGCGAACGCCGCTTCAGCGTCGCCAACCCCGCCACCGGCGAGCCCCTCGGCGAAGTCGCCGACGGCGCTGCCGCCGAAACCACCGCCGCCATCGACGCGGCCGCTGCGGCCTTTCCTGCCTGGGCAGCGAGCAGCGCCTTCGAGCGCGCCGCGGTGCTCGAACGTGCCTATACGCTGATGGTCGAGCGCAAGGGCGAGCTGGCGCGCCTGCTGACGCAGGAACAGGGCAAGCCGTTGCGCGCGGCCGCGGTAGAGACGCAATACGCGGCCGATTTCCTGTCCTGGTTCGCCGAGCAGGCGAAGCGCGTCTATGGCGACATCCTGCCCTCGCCGCGTGCCGATCAGCGCTTCCTGGTACGGCGCCAGCCGGTCGGCGTGGTCGGCGCCATCACGCCGTGGAACTATCCTATCTCGATGCTCACACGCAAGCTGGGACCGGCGCTCGCGGCCGGCTGCACGGTGGTGCTGAAACCGGCCGAGGCGACGCCGCTGATCGCGATCGAGGTATTCAAGCTGCTGCAGGAGGCCGGCGTACCCGACGGCGTCATCAACCTCGTCACCGCGCGCGATCCGCGACCGGTCGGCGAGGTACTGGTCAGCGATCCGCGCGTGCGCAAGCTGACGTTCACCGGCTCGACCGCGGTCGGCAAACAACTCGCGGCTGCGGCCGGCGCCAACATGAAGCGCATCTCGCTCGAGCTGGGAGGCCACGCACCGTTCATCGTCTTTCCCGACGCCGACCCGGTGCATGCCGCCAAGGGCGCGGCCGCGGTCAAGTTCCTCAACATGGGGCAGGCCTGTATCAGCCCGAACCGCCTGTACGTACACCGCGCGCAGGTCGAACCGTTCGTCGCCGAGCTGGTCAAGCGCGTCGAGCGGCTTGCCGTCGGCAACGGCCTCGAACAAGGCATCGCCGTCGGTCCGTTGATCAACGAAGCGGCCGTCGCCAAGGTCGACGCCCAGGTGCGCGATGCCGTGAACAAGGGCGCCCAGTGCCTGGCGGGCGGCAGGCGTCTCGACGAAGGCGACTTCGCCGCCGGCACGTTCTACGCGCCGACCGTGCTCGCCGGCATCACCCGCGACATGACCATCTACCGCGAGGAGACCTTCGGCCCGGTCGCCGCGGTAGTGCCCTACGATGACGGCGATGACGTCATCGCCATGGCCAACGACACCACCTACGGTCTCGCCGCCTATGTCTACACGAACGATCTCAAGACGGCGCTGCGCAGCTTCGAGGCGCTGGATTTCGGCATCATCGGCATCAACGACATCAACCCGACGGCGGCCGCCGCACCGTTCGGTGGCATCAAGGAGTCGGGTATCGGCCGCGAGGGCGGGCGCGAAGGTATCGAGGAGTATCTCGACGTCAAACTGGGCGGCATCGCGCTGTAACGGCGCGCTACGGAACCGCCCTGCGGCCGAGCGGCTAATCGCGTTCCGAGCGCTCCTTCAGCGCGGAGACGAACTGCAGGGTGAGGAAGTTCAGTAACGCGAGCACGGCGGCGATCTCGTAGCGGTGAAAAGCGACCGCGACGCCGATGGCGCCGGTGTTCCACAGGCTCGCCGCGGTCGCCGTACCTGCGACTCCGTCACGGGTCTTGAGGATCGCGCCACCCCCGATGAAACCCATGCCGGTGACGATGCCGTAGACAACGCGCGACTCGGCGTCGGTGGTCTCGAGCACCTGGATGCCGGTGAGCATGTAGCCGCAGGCCGCGACCGACACCAGTGGGAAAGTGCGCAAGCCCGCGCTGCGAGCGCGGTGTTCGCGATTCCAGGCGAGCGGCAGAGCGAGCACATACGCCACACCGATCTGCACCAGGTGCTGACTGACCACTGCCAGTTCGAGTCCGAATGCCATGCTTCTCCTCCGCCGGCCGCGCCGTCGGCGCCAGCTGGTTGAAGCATCGAACATTCACCTCGCGTGCCAACGCGCTGACCGCGAGCATTCGCGCTGGCATGTGCCTTGCGACGAGGCACGCGACCGGCACCCGGGCAGCTCACCAAGCCGGGGGTCGTTGCCTGACTTGCACCGTCGTGCAAGCCTTACAAGGCTGGCGCGTCGACGGGTCAGCGCTCGCCACGCGGCAGCAGGAGCACCTGGCACACCAGCGAGAGCGACATGAAGCACCCCATCAGCAACGCGAGGTTGAGCGCGCCGTCGTGCGGCACGAGCCCCACCGCGTAACCGCCGACGGCGCCGAAGAGCTGCTGTGCGAGACCGGCCCCCGCCGCCGCGGCGCCGGCCAGCGCCGGCACCAGGCTGACCGTACCGGCGAGCGTGGATGGCATCATCAGCCCGTGCCCGAGTCCGAGCAGCGCGAGCGGCGCGGCGACCGCGAACGGCGAACGCACACCGAACAGTGCGAGTACCAGCACGATGCCGATGCCGCTCAGCGCCGTGAATTGGCCGTAGAGGATCAGGCGTTCGTTGCTGATGTGCCGGACCAGGCGACTGACGAGGAAATTACCGACGATGTAGAACATCGGCGGGAACATGATGAACCAGCCGATCGTGGCGGGGCCGACGCCGTATCCGGCCAGGACGACCGGCACACCCGCGAGGAAGGCGTAGAACGTGCCGGTGCACATGCCGAGCATGGCGATGTATGCGAGAAAGGCTGGCAGGCGCAACAAGGTCGCGTAGGCGGCGAAGAACGCCCCCAGCCAGTGTTCGCCAGCGGCCCGGCGCGGCGCATCGGCCGGCAACAGTCGCGAGGTGCTCGCCAGCAGGACGAGCGCGACGAGCGCAGCGAGGACGAAATTGGCCCGCCAGCCGAGCTGCACGTGCAGCTGGCCGCCGACCAGTGTCGCGAGCGGCGGACAGACGCCGAGTATCATCCCCGTATAGGCCATGATCCGCGGCCGATCGGCGCCGTGGAAGAAATCCTGCACCATCGCGCGTCCGAGCACCATGCCGGCCGCGGCGCCGGCGCCCTGCACGAACCGCGCGGCAATCAGTGCGCCGAGACTGCCGGCCATCGCGCAGGCCAGCGAACCGAGCGCGGCGAGGGCGAAGCCGGCAATCAGCAGGCGACGGCGCCCGTAGCGATCGGACAAGGGTCCGTAGACCAGTTGCGCAGCCCCGAAAGCGACGACGAAGCTCGAGAAAGTCAGCTGCACGTCGGCCTGGCTGGCCGCGAACATCTCGGACCACTGCGGCATCGAGGGCAAACAGACGGTCATCGAGAGCAAGCCGTAGGCGATCGCGGCAAGCAGGTTGGCAACCAGCCAGCGACTCGTCGCGGGAGGCTCCATGGCAGGGCTGTCGGGCGCGTCGGTCAACGGCGTGGCGGCAAGGCGGGCATGCGTGGACGCGCATGGTACCCGATGCGTTACCGGGTCGCCGTGAGCAGCCCCACGCAGGCGGGCGTGCCGGCATGAGATCAGGCGCCTACCGCCAGGCGCCCAGCTGCGTGCGCGCCGCGCCGCGAGCGGTGCCGCGCGGGCGTGCGCGGCTCGCCTGGTACGGACCGGCACTGGTCTGGATGGTCTCGGCGGTCGGGTCGGGCTCGGTGCTGTTCACGCCGCGGGTCGCGGCGCGCTACGAATATGCGCTGCTGTGGCTGGCGCTGCTGACCTGCGCGTGCATGTGGATCATGATTCGCGAGGCCGCACGGTACACCACGGTCACCGGCCGCACGCTGCTCGACGGTTTCGACCGGCTGCCGGGCCCGCGCGGCTGGGCCCTGTGGGTGATCTTCGTCCCGCAGCTGGTCGCCGCGGTTGTCGGCGTGGCGGGGCTCAGCGCGCTGGTCGGCAGTGCCGGGACGGTAGCGCTGGGCGGCCCGCACTGGCTCTACACGCTGGGCCTGCTGGCGTGCGCCTCGGGCCTCGTCGCGTTCGGCGAGTACGATGCCCTCGAGCGCGTCAGCCGCTACATGGCGATGATACTGATCGCGCTCAGCGTCGCCGCCGCGCTCAGCGTGCTGCCGTCCCCCGCCACGCTCGCCGCGGGGCTCGTACCGCGCATCCCCGCCGACTTCGAGCTCGCTTTCGTGCTGCCCTGGGTGGGCACCATCCTGGCCGGCTCGATGGGTATCGTGTGGTTCGCCTACTGGACCGCGACGCACGGCTACGGCGGCGCCAGCACGTTGTCAGGCGAGCATCACGAGGACACCGCGCACGACGATGCCGACCCCACCCAGGCAGGTCACGAGCGCCTGGCCGGTTGGCTGCGCCTGGTCTCGCGCGCCGCGCTCGCGGCCGTGGTCGGCGGCGCCTGCGTGATCGTCGCGTTCAACATCCTCGGCGCCGAGCTGCTCGCGCCGCGCGGCCTCGTCCCGGCCGGCACCGACGTCGCGCGCGACCTCGCCCGCCTGCTCGAGGGCGTGTGGGGCGCGTTCGGCTTCTGGGCGCTGATCGTGCTGACCGTATTCGCCCTGGGTGGCAGCGTGATGGCAAACCAGGACGGCTGGTCGCGCAGTTTCGCCGACATCACGCTGCTGCTGATCGGCGCCCGCCGTCGGCCGGCCTGGCTCACGCGGCGCAATCTCAAGCGTGCCTATGCCCTGGGCGTGACGGGAGTCGCGCCGGCAATGGTCTACCTGACCGTGCGCGACCCGGTCGCGATCATGTCGTGGTCGGGTGTCGTGGCGGCGGCGCACACGCCCTTCATTGTCGCGCTGGTCCTGTTGGTCAACCGGGCACATCTGCCGCGTGGACTGGCGCCCGGCCCGCTCGCGACGTGCTTCCTCGCCGCAGCGGGGCTGTTCTACCTGATCGTTTCGGTGCTGCGCTTCGGCACCTGAGATTCGCGCCGCGCGCTGCCCGACCCACGTACAATGGCGCCAGGGAGGGCACCATGACCACGAGAGACGACCATGCCGACGCGGCTGACGGGCCGCGCCGCGAATTGACCCGCGCGCACGCCTACTGGCGTGCCAACCTGCGCCTGGTGGCGAGCCTGCTGGCCGTCTGGTTCGCCGTGTCCTTCGGCTGCGGCATCCTGTTCGTCGAGCCGCTGAACCGCATCGAGATGTTCGGCTTTCCGCTCGGCTTCTGGTTCGCCCAGCAGGGCGCAATCTTCGTGTTCGTGCTGCTGGTGTTCTTCTATGCCGCGGCGATGCGGCGCATCGACCGGCGCTACGGACTCGACGACGACGAGCGGGAGACGGGCTGATGGACGCGCAGACGCTGACCTATCTCTTCGTCGCGGTGAGCTTCGCGCTCTACATCGGCATCGCGGTGTGGTCGCGCGCCGGCTCCACCGGCGACTTCTACGTCGCCGGCGGCGGCGTGCATCCCGTCGCCAACGGCATGGCGACGGCGGCCGACTGGATGAGCGCGGCCTCGTTCATTTCCATGGCCGGCATCATCGCGTTTCTCGGTTACGACGGCGCCGTCTACCTGATGGGTTGGACCGGCGGCTACGTGCTGCTGGCGATGCTGCTCGCGCCCTACCTGCGCAAGTTCGGCGAATTCACCGTGCCCGATTTCATCGGCACGCGTTATTACTCGAACACCGCGCGGGTCGTCGCGGTCGTCAGCCTGATCGTGATCTCGTTCACCTACGTCGCCGGCCAGATGCGCGGCGTCGGCATCGTCTTCTCGCACTTCCTCGGCGTGCCCATCGACTGGGGTGTCGCGATCGGCATGCTGGTGGTGTTCTTCTACGCCGTGCTCGGCGGCATGAAAGGCATCACCTACACCCAGGTCGCGCAGTACTGCGTGCTGATCTTCGCCTATCTCGTACCCGCCATCTTCATTTCGCTGCTGATCACCGGCGTGCCGGTGCCCCAGCTCGGCCTCGGCGCCACCGTTGCCGACGGCTCCGGGCTCGCGGTACTCGAAAAGCTCGACCGTACACTGGTCGACCTCGGCTTCGCGCCCTATACGCAGGGCGGCAAGTCGACCATCGACGTGTTCGCCATCACCATGGCGCTGATGCTGGGCACGGCCGGCCTGCCGCACGTCATCGTGCGTTTCTTCACCGTGCCCAAGGTCTCCGACGCGCGCCGCTCGGCGGGCTGGGCGCTGTTGTTCATCGCCCTGCTCTACACCACGGCGCCGGCCGTCGGCGCGTTCGCGCGATTGAACTTCATCGATACCGTGCACGATCGGGCTTACGGCGAAGTCGCCGACTGGTTCCACAACTGGGAGGACGTCGGCCTGATCGGCTGGCGCGACAAGAACGGTGACGGGCGTATCCAGTACGGCCCGGGCATGCCGTTCGAAGGCAAGCCCGAGTTCGCCGGCGAGGCACGCGGGGTCGACGGCCAGCGCATGCTGCTCAACGCGGCGCGCGAGGGCACCAACGAGGTCTACGTCGATCGCGACATCATGGTCCTCGCCAACCCCGAGATCGCGATGCTGCCGCCATGGGTGATCGCGCTCGTCGCCGCCGGCAGCCTGGCCGCGGCGCTGTCGACGGCGGCCGGCCTGCTGCTGGTGATCTCGGCTTCGGTCTCCCACGACCTGCTCAAGAAGACCTTCGCGCGCGGCCTCTCCGATCGCCAGGAACTGCTCGCCGCGCGCATCGCCGCAGCCAGCGCCATCGCCATCGCGGGCTATCTCGGCGTCAATCCACCCGGCTTCGTCGCGCAGGTCGTCGCTTTCGCGTTCGGCCTCGCCGCGGCCTCGCTGTTTCCCGCCATCCTGCTCGGCATCTTCTCGCTGCGCATGAACCGCGAGGGCGCCGTTGCCGGCATGATCGCCGGGCTCGGCTTCACCTTCGGCTACATCGCCTGGTTCAAGTTCTACGCGCCGCACATGAACGGCCCGGATGCGTGGTGGTTCGGCATCTCGCCGGAAGGCATCGGCGCGCTGGGCGCGGCGCTCAACTTCGCCGTGGCCCTGACCGTCTCGCACTTCACCGCCGCGCCGCCCGCTAGCGTCGTCGCGCTGGTCGAGGACATCCGCGTACCCGCCGGGGTGAGCACGCCGCACATGCATTAGCTGCCGCGCTGCGCACGGATGCGAGCCTCCGCGGTGCGCGGCCGTGCCATCGTCGAGACTTGCCGCATCAAACGCGGACTAATATAGTCCGCGTTATGGCACATCTCACGAGCCGCGTCGAATACGGCATCCATTGTCTGCTCTGGCTGGTCGGCGCCGGCGAGCAGCAACCGAGCAGCCGCGACCTGGCCGAGTTGCAAGGGATCTCGCCGAGCTTCCTCGCCAAGATCTTCCCACGCCTCGAGAAGGCCGGCATCGTCGCTGCGGTTCCCGGTCTGCGTGGCGGCTACCGCCTGGCCAGGCCGGCTGCACAGATCACGGTGCTCGACATCGTCGATGCCATCGAGGGCGACAAGCCGCTGTTCGAGTGCCAGGAGATCCGCACGCGCTGCGCCCTGTTCGACGACCCGCCCCCCCGCTGGGCGAGCCGAGGCACGTGCGCGATTCATGCCACGATGCAGCGCGCCGAGCGCGCCATGCGCGACGCGCTGGCGGCGGAGACGCTTGCCGACCTGGCCCGTGCCCTCGAGCGCAAGGCGCCGGCCGACTTCGGTGCATCGGTCGAACGCTGGCTCGGCGAGCGTGCGTCGTCGCGCCGCGGCAGCGCGCGCTGAACCGCGCCCGTGCCACCCCCATCACCCCGCTACCACGACAGGACCGAAAACATGACCGCTGATACCCGCCAACTCGTCATTGCCGGATCCGGCTTCGCCGGCACCTGGGCCGCCCTCGCCGCGGCGCGCGCGGTCGCGCACGCCGGCCGCGCGGCCGACGTCGCCATCACCATGATTTCGCCCGCACCGCAGCTGCACATCCGGCCGCGCCTGTACGAGACCGCGTTCGACGACATGGCGCCCGACCTCGCGCCGTTACTCGCAGCGGTCGGTGTGGCGCACATGGCCGGCCGGGTCGAGAGCCTCGATACGGCGCGTCGTGAACTCACTGTCGTCGCGGCCGATGGCAGCCACGCGACGCGGACCTACGACAAGCTCGTCCTCGCCACCGGCAGCGAACTCAACCGACCGCTGGTGCCGGGCCTCATCGAGCACGCCTTCGACGTCGACCAGCTCGCCGGCGCGCGCAGGCTCGATGCCCACCTGCAGGCGCTGGCGCACCGGCCGGCCAGCGCCGCGCGCGACACGGTGATCGTCGCCGGTGGCGGTTTCACAGGCATCGAGACCGCGGCCGAGCTGCCGGCGCGGCTGCGCACGATCCTCGGCACGGCGCAGCCGCGCGTCGTCATCATCGAGCAGTCGGCGTCGATTGGCCCCGATCTCGGACCGGGACCGCGCCCGACCATCGAGCAGGCGCTCGCCGCGTGCGGCGTCGACATCGTCACCGGCACGGCGGTCGCGGCAATCGATGCCGATGGCGTCACCACCGCCGACGGCAGGCACTTTCCGAGCAACACCGTGGTGTGGACGGCGGGTGCGCGCGCCAGCGGGCTGGCCGCGCAGGTCCCGGGCGAGCATGACATCCACGGCCGCGTGCACGCCGATCGCTTCCTGCACGCCCCGGCCTGTGCTGACGTCTTCGTCAGCGGCGACACCGCGCGCGCCGCGACCGACGATGCCGGCAACGTCGCGTTGATGTCCTGCCAGCACGCGCTGAGCCTTGGCCGTGTCGCCGGCTACAACGCGGCCGCCGAACTGCTCGACCTGCCGCTGCATCCCTATAGCCAGCCGAAGTACGTGACCTGTCTGGACCTGGGCCCGTGGGGTGCCGTCTACACCGAGGGCTGGGAACGGGCGGTCGTGATGGCGGGCGCCGAGGCCAAGGCACTCAAGCGTTCGATCAACACGGAATGGATCTATCCGCCGCCCGCGGATCGCGAGGCGGCGTTTGCGCTCGCCGCGCCCGACCACGTCATCGTGCCCTGAACGGGGCCCGTGGAAAGTGAGAGCGGGGAAGTGGGTGCGGGGAGATCGATGACCAACCCCGCACCCGAGGGGAGAAGAAAAAAAAAGCGGGGAGGAAGGGCCCGGTCTGTCCGCTGGCCACAACAGGCATCCCGTGAAGCAATGCCCTTCGCCCCCGCATCAGGTCCGCCGTGCGCCGCGCGGGGACGGCGCACGGACGTCTTTGGCGACGACTAGAAGTAGTACGTCACGCGCATGAAGATCTCGTCGGCGAAGTCCAGCGTCTCCAGCGCGTCGTCGTTCTCGTCGCCACCACCTTCGATGAGATTGGCGTAGAGATCCCATTGCCAGTTCGCTGACGGGCGGTAACGCACGCCCGGCTGCAGCAGCACGCCGCCCTGCACGTCGACCAGCACGGCGAGATCGGCGCGCCAGACGAGGTCCGGAAACGGCTGCTGGATGGCGAACGCAACGTAGTTCGCGCTGCCCTGTCCGCGCGGCTGGCCGGAACCGGCAACGCGGGCCGCCGGGCTGAGCGCCCCGGTGTCCGGATCGAGGTAAGGCCAGAAGCCGTTGTTCTCGTTGCCGCTCAGGTGACGACCGAAGAGATCCGACTCGGTGCGGTGCATCCACTGCGCGACCATGTAGGCCGCCGGCATGTCGATGGAGAAGCGCTGGTACTTCTCGACGATGAGCGCCGAGACGACGTCGGTTGCCTCGATGAACTCGCGGCTCAGGCCGAGGTTGGTGAACTGCTTGTTCGGCGTCACCGCGACTTCGCCGCGCACGATCAGCTGGTCGAGGAAGGAATCCGGCGCAGCGGTGAAGATGTAGTTGCCGCCGAGCGAAATGACGTGCTCACGCTTGAACTCGCGCGTGATGTAACCACGCAGACCACCGAAACCGGTGTAGAAGGCATCGAGGGTCGAAATCGCGTCGAGCGCGGACACTTCGTTGCCTAGACCGAGTACGCTGCGCGCGGCGAACGCCGAGGCCGGCGCCTCGTTGATCGAAACCTGCGTACCGAGCACCGGGTTGAGGCGCGTGCGCCCGGCCATGTGGAACCACTCGAACGCGGACGACGTCGCGGTGCCGTCCGGCGCGAAGAAGGAACCGCAGCCGCCGCCGACCGAAGCCTGCGTCGGGGCGCCTGGCAGCGCTGCGAACGGGTTGTTCGACGCACCGGCACAGAACGGGTTCTCGGTGCCGAAAGCGCTCGGCAACGTGGTGCTTCGCGGGGCGTCGGCCCAGCGCACCACGCCGTCGGGGTTACGCCGATTGACGTAGGCCGCAAGCAGCGTGAACGAATCGGTCATCGGCATGGTCAACCGCGCACCGAAGTTGAGCGCGTGCTCGGCGTCGTCGAACTCGTCGCCCTCGCGCCACGAGAACGCCGACGGCACCACGTTGTAAGGCGTGTTGGTACGTGCCAGCACGGTCGGCGTGAACATCTGCACGAAGGCGTCGACTTCCCACTGGTTGTCGAACGTGTAGCTCAGGCGCAGGCCGGGCGATGCGATGCGCTGGTCCTGGAACTCCTCGGCGGCCGGGTTGAGCGTCAGGTGTCGGCGCAGGTCGAGACCGTTGGCGACGTCTATCACGCGGAAGAACAGCGCTTCGCCCCAGGCGATCGACTGCTGGCCAGCGCGGATCCACAGCGGTCCATCGTTGTAATCGACGTAGAACGCGGGCAGGTCGGCCATCATGCTCGCGCCGTTGATTTCCAGCGGGTTGGCGCTGCGTGCATGCCAGAACGGCTGGCCGAAGATGTCGCCGGTGCGGCCGTCGCTGAGTTTGGGCACGGCATCGTAGACCGCGCGGAGCTTCATCGTCGCCGCCCAGTTGGGGGAAATGCGGGCCTGTACGTCGAGATCGAGTCGGGTCGAGAACAGGTTGAAATTGAAGCTGTCGTCGAGGCCCGCGCCATAGGTGTTGGCGCGCCCCGCGGCGGGGCAGGCGACCTGGGTCGAGAACTTACAGGTGGTCGGCACCGGGGCGGTGTTGGCGTCGGCACGCAGACCATCGCTGCGCAGCAGTGCGCCGTTGAGGGGGTTGTTGGTCAGCACCGGTACCGAGCGCGCGTTGAACGGGTTGCCGTTCTGGTTGAACTCGTTCTCGCCGCTCGCGATGCCAATACCGATTTCCTGGCGGACGGAACCGGTGACGTTCCAATCGATGGCGTTTGCGGCGGCCGGCAACAGGGCGGCGCCGAACAGCGCGCCGCGGCTCAGCGTGCGCCGGGTGGAATGAAGCATGGGCAGATCTCCTTCAAGCGTGCGACAAGGCGGGAGCGACGGTCGTGCGCACTTCACCGCGCGCTCCGGCGAAATTAGAATGAATGATCATTCTAATTTGTGGCGGCGCACTCTAGGGGCGTGTTGACAGCCCGTCAAGCCCGAATGAACATTCGCTCGAGACAGGTGTGTCAGGGGGGGACAGCCTGTCCCGCGCGCAACGGTGGTCGATTCCATCGCGGCGCGCCGCTTGGCCACGGGGGAGAATGATCACGATGGACGACGAACCGCGTACGGCACGCGCGCGCCAGCGGCGCGAGCAGATCCTGGACGCCGCTTCGATCTGCTTCGCGCGTTACGGGTTTCACGGGGCCAGCGTCGCGCAGATCTCCAAGCAGGCCTGCATGAGCCCGGGCCACATCTACCATTTCTTCGATAACAAGGAAGCGATCGTCGGCGGCATCGTCGAGCGCATGGCGGCGCGCTGGCTGGAACTGCTCGAACCCTATCCGCAGGATCGCGAAGTCCTCGACACGGTGACCGAGCGCGCGACCCACGCATTGGCCGAACGCACGCGGCCCGATTTCGCCGGCCTGTGGTTGGAGGTACTCGCGGAGACCGCCCGCAACGCGACCGTCCAACGCGCCGTCGGCAATGCCGACGAGCGCATCCGGGCTGCCGTCACGGAGCAGGTGAGCTTCATCCGCGACATGCTCGGCGTGCAGAGCGACACCCCGCTCAGCGCCATTGTCGAAGTCGTGCTTGCCCTCTACGAGGGCCTCAGCAATCGCTCGGTAATCAACCCGGCGTTCGACCGCGGCCAGATCCGAGAAGTCGTACTGAGCGCCACCCACGCGATACTCATCGCCTGAGCATGCACGGCGAATTTCACGCGCTTCGGATCACGCGGCCGCGGCAAGCAGCAGGCTCAGAACGACCGTGACGGTCAGCGGCCAGCGCAGCCGGCGGTACCAACGCGGTACGAGGCCGCACGCGTGCGCGCGCAGGTCGACGGCGAGCACGGCGACGAACGCGGCCGCGAGCAGCAACTGGCCCGCGCGCGGCGCCGTCAGCAGCGTACACCAGCCAGCCAGACTCGGTGCCACGGCCACCAGCAACCGGCCCCACATGCCGTCCGCACCGCCGTGCGCGATCGTCAGGCCCCACTGCACGCCACCCAGGAACGACAGGATCAACGCCGCATAGGCATTGAGCGCGAAAAGATGGAAGTCGCGCGCGCCCGCGACGTCCCCAGCGGCGAACGCGGCAAGCGTGATGAAGGGCAGCGCGCCAGTGATCCCGAGCCAGGCGGCCGCGGGCGGCACGCGCACCGGGGTGCTGGTGAGAGATGCGGCGTTAGAGAGGTACGGGCTCACCCGCGGGTTACGTCCCGCGTCGGCAAAAGGATCGGCCACGCCTGGAGGGCGTGGCCGAGGCGTCAGCGCGATGGCATCAGGCCACCCTGCCGCAGCGCAGGTTGGCCGGCACCGCGATGTCCATCAGCTTGGGATCGTCGAGACTGAGATTGGTCATCAGGGCCACGTACTCGGCTTCGGTCTTGCCGGCCAGACGCGGGTTGTAACGCTTCTCCTCGTAGATGCTGCTCACCGTCCAGCCCTTGTAGTCGTGGGCGGGGTAGACCAGCGTCTGTTCGGGCAGGCGGAACAGCTTGTTGACGATGGAATCCCACGAGTGGCGTGCATCGCCGTTCTGGAAGTCGGTGCGTCCGGTGCCGCGGATCAACAGGACGTCGCCGGTGAATACGCGGTCGTCCATCACGAAGCTGAAGGACTCGTCGGTGTGCCCGGGAGTGTAGAGGGCTTCGAGCCGCAGCCCGTCGACACCGAGCACGTCACCCTCGCGGACGTGCTCACTGACGCACTCCGCGCGGGTAAACTCGCCCAGCATGCTGATGCAGCCGGTCGTGTCGCGCAGCGTACCGAGCGCAGTGACGTGGTCAGCGTGGGTGTGGGTGTCGATGGCGCGCACGAGTCTCAGGTCGAGTTCCTCGATCAGGCGCAGGTAGTCACCGGCGCGCTCGGCGACGGGGTCGATGATGACCGCCTCGCGCCCCACGCCGCTCGCGACGAGGTAGGTGTAGGTGCTCGAGACGGGTTCGAACAGCTGGCGGAAAATCATGGCAGTTCTCCTGCGCTAGGACCGCTTCCGTGTCGCGACGCGATGTTCACCGCGCCGCGGTGCCCGGCCCGCCGCTCGCGCGACGGACCGGTCCGCGGTTGCCGGCCTGGCTCAGACGCGGTCTTCCGAGTACCAGGGCCGGATCTTGACCTCTGCACTCGGCGCGCCGTTGGCGTCACGACCGGTCGCGACATCGCGACGGTAGTAGGGGGTGACGACGACGCGAGCCTGCTCGGCATCGGCACGTGCTTCGACCCGCGGTGCGTTCCACGGCGCGAAGGGCTCGGCCTGAACGGAACCGGTGGCGGCGGCGATGATGGCGATGGCAGCAATCTTTTTCATGACTAACTCTCCTTGATGCTTGGGCGTTTTCGCGGCTGCGATGTCCGCGTTGGGAAGAATGTTAGAGTTGAGCTATCGTTATGTGAAATTAAATGTTTTTATTCTATCGATAGTCATTTTGCATTCATGCGCTCAGGCAGCCTGCCAAGCACATTGGCGCCCATCCGCGTCGAGCTGATCAGCGTCATGAGGCACTGCGGCGTTTGCGTCAGGCTGGCAGGTGATCGGCTGTCCAGGTGCATCGAGCGGTCCCGACACGACGCTGGCACCCTGAAGGTGTCGCACGCGATGATTGCCACCTCGCTCCGATCTCAGCATCAACCCATGCTCGAAATGCTCGTGCTTGTCATCGTCGCCAACAGCGCACCCGTGCTGGCCCGTCACGTCTTCGGTGCGCGGTTCGCCGCGCCGATCGACGGCGGGCGCGTGCTGGGTGACGGCCGCCCCGTACTCGGTCGCTCCAAGACCTGGCGCGGCCTCGTCACCGGCGTCCTGGCGACCGCGGCACTCGCCCCGCTGCTCGGACTCCCACCCGGGCTCGGCCTCGCCACCGGTACTCTCGCATTGGCTGGCGACCTGCTGGCGAGTTTCGTCAAGCGGCGCTGCGGCTACGCTGCCAGTGCGCGTGCCCCGGTGCTAGACACCCAGCCCGAAGTCCTGCTCCCGGCGGTCGTGCTGCGCAGTGCCTACGAGATGAGTTGGCTGGAGGTTGCGGCCGCCGCACTCGGCTTTCACTTGATCGTGCGCTTCAGTTCACCGCTGCTCTACCGCCTGCGCCTGCGTCGCCGGCCCTGGTAGAGCGACCGCCCTCACTTCGTTACGGTAGCTTCCATGGTCCCCGTTCCACCCATCACGCCATGCCCCTGCAACGAGCTCGCGCCGCAGCGCCGGAGGCAGCCGTGAGCAACGAGTCGCGTGCAACCGCTCCCGATGCCCACAAGGACAGCGCCCGGCGCGCGCCCGCTGCACAGCGCGAGGTACGGACGGCGACGGAATTCAGCGTCATCACCTACAACATGCACAAGGGCTTCAGCGGAGACGGCCGGCGGCTGTTCGTGCTCGACCATATGCGCCAGGCGCTCGAGTCGGCCGGCGCAGACATCGTTTTCCTGCAGGAAGCCCAGGGCGAGCATCATCGGCACGCGCAACGTATCGAGACCTGGCCCGAGGCCGCGCAGTTCGAGTTCCTCGCCGACACGTTGTGGCCCCACCACGCGTACGGCAAGAATGCCGTCTACGACCATGGCCATCACGGCAATGCCATACTGAGCAAGTATCCGCTCGAGGCGTGGGAAAACATCGTCGTCTCGCCCTACCCTTTCGCCGCGAGTCGCAGCCTCCTGCACGGGCGTATCACGTTGCCCGGCAGCGGCCTCCGACTGCATCTCATGTGCATTCATTTCGGCTTCCTCGGCTTCGAGCGGCGCCCGCAGATCCGACGCCTGTGCGAGCACATCGAAGCGCACGTGCCGCACGCCGAGCCCCTGATTGTCGCCGGCGACTTCAACGACTGGTCGGGCCGCGCGGAACGCCATTTCAACGAAACGCTCGACTTGTCCGAGGCCTACCGCTCGCGCCACGGGCAGCACGCGCGCACCTATCCCTCCTGGGCACCGCTGCTGCCGATGGATCGCATTTACTGCCGCGGCCTGACCTGCGCCGGCGCCGAGCGGCTGTCCGGCGCCCCGTGGAGCGCCCTGTCCGACCACACCCCGCTGCATGCGCGGTTCCGCTTGTGACCCGGCTATGACGCCATTCGCCCGCCATGCAGCCCCGGGCGCCCGCGCGGGCCGCCATCGATATGCCCGGCGCGCGGCGAGAAAACTCCGCTCCTCCCGCACCATCTGCTCAAAATTTAAGCAAAAGTGTCAGACACTATTGCCCTGCTACATGCAGGCCGTTGCACCCCAAAAGTGTCTGACACTTTTGCTACCCGTGCTGCCCCGGCTGCCTGGCGGGGGGAGGGGCGCGGCATGAACGGGGTGGCGCCGGGGGAGCGTCGCATCACGCTGGCGAATGCGCTGACCGCCTTCCGGCTCGTCGTAGCCGCACCGCTGATGCTCGCCTGCGCGGCCGAAGGCTGGCGCGAAGCGTTTCCGTGGATCCTGCTCGCCTCGTTCGCGAGCGACGCGGTGGATGGCACGGTGGCCCGCCTGACCGGCCAGGCGAGCCGTTTCGGCGCCATGCTCGATTCTTGGGCGGATGTCGTCGCCTACTGCGCCATCGCCATCACCGTCGCCGTGTTGTGGCCTGGGCTTGTGCGCGAGGAATGGCTGGCCTTCGCCATCATCGTCGCGAGCTTCCTCGTACCGAGCGCTATCGGGCTGCTCCGCTTCGGCCGCTTCACGAGCTATCACACGCTGCTGGTCAAGCTCGCGGTCGCCACCATCGCGCCGGCCCTGCTGCTGCTCTTGTGGGCCGACATCACCTGGCCGCTGCGCGTCGCCGCGGCGGTCGCCGCGCTCGCGGCGCTCGAGGAAATCGCCATCACCTGCGTGCTCGACGCACCGCGCTCGAACGTACGCGGCCTGTACACGGTGCTGCGCGCGCGGCGGCCCACACGCTGACCGCGTGCCGGCCCTTCAGGGTTTCTTCATGGCCTTGCGGATGCGCGCATAGCCCTCACCGAGCTCCTCGCCGAGCATGGCGAGGGCCGCGCCGACGTCCTTGGCGGCGGCGCCGGCGGCCTCGCCGACCTGGGCCGCGCGCGCTTCGAGTTCGGCCAGGCGTGGCTCGAGCTTTTCCCATTCCTCGCGCGCCTCGGCGCCGGCCAGATGCAGCCTGACGCGGAGTTCGTCCCGCTCGGTACGCAGCTTCGCGAGCAGCTCGTTGGCCTCGGCGCGCAGGGACTCGGTCGATTTCGTTGTCATGGAGCTAACCTCCGCGATGCGCTCGCGCACCGCTCCTCGAGTGATCGGCTTCGCAGTGCGCCGCACGCGTGCGCCGCGCCGCGCACCACGCATTCTCGCTGCGCCGTGGCACGACAACCCTGATCGGCGTCATCTGCGCCGCGCGCCGCGACGCTATGGTGTCGCCTTGCCGTCCCGCAACCTGGAGTCGCGCATGTCCGGTTCAGCCCTGAAGATCGCGCACAACGTCGAGGGCATGACAATCTCAGTCATCAAGGAGATGGCCATGCGTGCGGCCGAGGTCCCGGGCGCGGTCTCGCTCGCCTGGGGCGTCCCTTCCTTCGCCACGCCCGCGCCGGTGCGCGCGGCCGTCGCCGCGGCATTCGACACCGACCCCACCGTCGGCCGCTACACCCTGCCGGACGGTTTGCCCGCGCTGCGCGAGCTGATTGCCCGGGTGCACGAGCGCGACACCGGCGTCGCCGTCGATCCCCATGACAACGTCCTCGTTACGGCCGGCAACATGCAGGGCCTGAGCATCCTGTTTCATACCCTGCTCGACGCCGGCGACGAGGTCATCGTCACCGATCCGGGCTTCGCCTCCCATGTTCAGCAGATCAAGCTCTGCGGTGCGATCCCGCGCTACTGGGTACTCGACGAAGCGCGCGGCTGGCAGCTCGATCTCGACGCGCTGCCGGCACTCATCACGCCGCGCACGCGCGCCATCGTCGTCGTTTCGCCGTCCAACCCGACCGGGCGCGTGTTCCCGCGCGAGGAACTGCTCGCGCTTGCGCGCATCGCCCGCGCCAACGGCCTCGTGATCATCATCGACGATCCCTATTCCCGCTTCGTCTACGACAACGCCCCGTTCTACAACCTCGCCGGCGCCGCCGAGTTCCGCGACCACGTCGCCTACCTGTTCACCTTCTCCAAGGCCTACGCGATGAGTGGCTGGCGACTCGGTTACCTGATCGTGCCCGGCGCGCTCAAGCGCGAACTGCTCAAGGTGCACGATGCCAACCTGATCTGTGCGCCGCACGTCAGCCAGGTCGCCGGACTCGCCGCCCTGGGCGCGGCCGAGCAACCGTGGCCCGCTTTCCGCGAAGCGCTCGCGCGCCGCCGCGCGCTGGTCGTCGAGCGTCTCGAGCGGCTGCCACACGTGTTCGCCTACCAGCTGCCGCAGGGTGCCTATTACGTCTTTCCGCGCATCACCGCACCGCACGAGAGCGCACGCGCGTTCGCGCTCGATCTGCTCGCCAAGGCACGCGTCAGCGTCACGCCGGGTTGTGGCTTTGGGCCGCACGGCGAACATCACGTGCGCATCGCCTACTGCGTCGACGAAGACACGATCAACGCGGGCTTCGACCGTATCGAGGCATACTACGGCAGCAGCGGCTGAGCGTGGCGATGCCGCGTTAGAACACCAGCAGAACTTCGGGCAAGGTGATCAACGAAACTGGCAGCGCAGGTCCATCACACGGACCGACCGCCGACACGCGCCCGCGCCTGGTCGTCGCGCTCGGCGGCAATGCCCTGCTGCGCCACGGCCAGGCAGCCAACGCGGCGACGCAGCGCGAGAACGTACGCAACGCGGTCACCGCGCTGGCGCCCCTCGCGCACGACCACGCCCTCGTCCTGACCCACGGCAACGGTCCGCAGGTCGGCCTGCTCGCGCTCGAACGCGCCGCCGGCAGCTACCCGCTCGACGTGCTCGATGCCGAGACCGAGGGCATGATCGGCTACCTCGTCGCGCAGGAGCTCGACAACGCGCTGGCACCGCACGCGCGCGCCGCGGCGCTGCTGACGCAGATTGTCGTGGCCGCCGACGACCCCGCCTTCGGCGCACCGAGCAAGCCGATCGGACCGAGTTACTCCCGAGACGAAGCGCACGCACTCGCCACGCGCTTCGGCTGGACCATGCGCGAGGGCGCCGACGGCATGCGCCGGGCAGTCGCCTCGCCCCAGCCCCTGCGCATCGTCGAACGCGCCGTCATCGAACTGCTGCTCGAACATGGCGTGGTCGTCGTCTGTGCCGGTGGCGGCGGCATCCCGGTGCTCGAACGCGCCGATGGCACCCTCGCCGGCGTGGAAGCGGTGATCGACAAGGATCTCGCGAGCAGCCTGCTCGCGCGCGAACTCGGCGCCACGGCGCTGCTGCTGCTGACCGACGTCGACGCCGTGTACGCCGATTTCGGCACCCCGCAAGCGCGCGCCTGGCGCGAAGCCGGCGCCGCGACGCTGGCCGCGCAGACCTTCGCACCCGGCTCGATGGCGCCCAAGATCGCCGCGTGCCGCGAGTTCGTCGCTGCCGGTGGCGGCTTCGCCGCGATCGGGCGCCTCGACGCCGCCGCCGACATCCTCGCCGGACGGGCCGGTACCCGCATCCTCGCCGGAGGCGGGGCCGAACGCTGGTGGTAGAAGCCGGCGCCGCGCGCCGCGCGACGTTCAGCCGGATGCGAGTCCGCGCTCGACCAGGAAGCGCCGGACGATGGCTTCGAGCGTGCCGGGCACCCTCTCGGCGAACTCGTAGCGCGCACGCACCACGGGCTTGTCGAGCGCGATCAGGCGCGCGAGGTCGCAGGGCGTGCCCGACACCACCACTTCTGCTTCGCTCGCGTTGATGGTCGCGGCCAGCGCAGCGAGCTGCGCCGGCGAGTAACCCACCGCCGGCAGCACTTTGCCGATGTGCGGGTAGGCCGCGTAGACCGCGGCAATGGCGGGCGTCGCGGAATCACGCGGATCGACGATGTGCGCAGCCGCTGCCGCAGCCACGTAGCCGGCGCCATAGGCCATGCCGCCATGGGTCAGGGTGGGCCCGTCTTCGACCACCAGCACGCGCCGGCCGGCCACGGCCGCGGCATCGTCGAGCACCACCGGCGAACGGGCGAGCACGAGCGCGGCAGCCGGATTGGCGTCCATGACAGCCTCGCGCACCGCGCGCACATCGGCTTGCGCCGCGGCATCAGTCTTGGCGACGATGACGACGTCGGCCATGCGCAGCACGGTCTCGCCCGGATGGTAGGCGGTCTCGTCGCCGGCGCGCAGCGGGTCGACCAGTACCAGGTGCAGGTCCGGGCGCAGGAACGGGTAATCATTGTTGCCGCCATCCCACACGATGACGTCGGCCTCGGCCTCGGCGCGTTCGAGGATGGCAGCGTAGTCGACCCCGGCATAGACCACTGAACCCGCCGCGATGTGCGGCTCGTATTCCTCGCGTTCCTCGACCGTGCAATCGGCGGCGTCGATGTCGTCCAAACTCGCGAAGCGCTGCACCGCCTGGCGCGACAGGTCGCCGTAGGGCATCGGGTGGCGCAACGCGGCAACGGACAACCCGCCGGCGCCGAGCAGGCGCGTGAGCCAGCGCGCGGTCTGCGACTTGCCGCAGCCGGTGCGCACCGCCGAGATTGCGATGACCGGCCGGCGTGCCTGCAGCATCGTGCGCCGCGGACCGAGCAGCACGAAATCGGCACCCGCGGCGAGTGCGACCGAGGCCTGGTGCATGACCGTCGCATGGGTGACGTCGCTGTAGGCGAAGGCGACTTCGTCGATGGCACGCGCAGCGACCAGTTCGGCCAGCCCGGTAGCGTCGAGGATCGGAATGCCGTCCGGGTAACGCGGACCGGCGAGTTCGGGCGGATAGCGGCGCCCCGCGATGTCCGGGATCTGGGTCGCCGTGAACGCCACCACCTCGACGCCCGGATCGTCGCGGTAGACAGTGTTGAAGTCGTGAAAGTCACGGCCGGCCGCGCCCAGGATGACGACCCGGCGCCTCGCCTGCTGCTCGCTCATGGCATCTTTCTCCTTTCGCTCGTGGTGCCGCCCACGCTCACGGCGCATCCGGCACGACGACCTGCTCGCCCGCATCGAGGCCACTGAGCACCTCGACCGTGCCATCGGCCGCACTGCGGCCGCTGCGCACGAAACGGCGCTCGGTCGCATCCGCGGTGCGCACGCTGACGTATTCGAGCTGACCGACGCGCATCACGGCCGCGGCCGGAATGCGCAGCTCACGGACCTGCCCGGTCGGAATCGCGACGCGCCCGTACATGCCGGGATACAGCCCGCGCGCCTCGCCGAGCGTCAACTTGACGACGAAACTGCGCGAGCCGGGATCGGCCGAAGGTACGATCTCCTCGATCGCCGCTCGGCGTTGCTCGCCGGTGGCATCGATGTGGACGTCGAGGCTGTCGCCGACGGCGAGGCTCGCCGCGAGCGATTCGCGCACGTCGGCCTCGAGCCTGAGTGCCGACGGATCGTAGAGCTTGAGCAGCGGGGTCCCCGGTACCGCGGTGTCGCCGGGCTCCGCGTAGCGCTCGACCACGCGGCCGTCGAGCGTCGCGGTGATCTCGGCGTAGCTCGCTGCCGAGCGCGCCTCGGCCAGCGCTTCGCGCGCGCGCTCGAGCTCGGCCTCGGCCGCGCGCAGGGCAGCCAGCGCACGTTCGAGTTCCGCCGTCGAGGCGGCCCGCTGCGCCGCGAGGCGCTCGGTGCGGGCATGATGCGAGCGCGCTTCGGCGAGGCGCGCCTGTGCGCTCGCCACCGCCTGGCCGGCCTGTTCGACGCGCGCGCCCTGCTCGCGCGCGTCGAGCTCGACGAGCAGCTGCCCGCTGCGCACGCTGTCACCGGCGCGCACGTGGATGGCGCGGATGCTCGCCATCATGCGCGCCGAGACGATGGTCTCGTTGCGCGCGCGCACGGTGCCGGTGGCGTATTCGAATCGCTCGCGTTCGACCAGTGCCACCGGCACGCTGTCACCTGCCGCTGCCGCCGGCGGCGGCGCGTAGCTGCCGGGCTCAATGGTGTCGGAGAACCAGCCCGCGAGCCAGGCCATCATCACGGCCAGCAGGGCGAGCGCCAGGACCATGCCGGTCAGGCGTTTGATCGCTGTCATGCGTGCACCTCGGGAGCGCTGGACACGGCCGCGTCGTCGCGACCGTAGACGAGGAAGTACACCACCGGCACGACGGCGAGCGTGAACAGCGTCGAAGCGGCGATGCCGAAGATGATGCACCACGCGAGACCACTGAAGATCGGGTCGAGCGTGATGACGAGATTGCCGAGCAGCGTCGTGCCGGCAGTGAGCAGCACCGGGCGCATGCGCACCGCCCCGGCCTCGACCAGCGCGTCGGCGAGAGCCAGGCCGCGGGCCTGGGCGAGACGCACGAACTCGACCAGGATGAGCGAATTGCGCACCACGATACCGGCGAGCGCGATCATGCCGATCATCGCCGTGGCCGTGAACAGCACCGGGTCGGGAAGACCCGCGATGCTGCGCGTACCGAGCTGGTTGAGCAACCAGAATCCCGGCATGACACCGATCAGCGTAAGCGGAATCGCCGACATGATGATGGCGGCCAGCACCGCGGAGCGCGTCTCGACATAAAGCACGAGAAAGATCCCGACCAGCGCGGCGGCGAAGGCCAGCCCCATGTCGCGGAACACGCGCAAGGTGATCTGCCACTCACCCTCGCCGTTCCACACCGCCTGCACGCCATCGGGCAGCGACCACGCCATGCCGCCGCCGTTGGCGAGAAAGCTGCGCCCGGCGAGTGGGCGCGGCGCGGCATCCGCATCGATCTCACCGGGCGAACCTGCCGCCACGAGGTCGGCCGCGACGTCGGCGATGACCGCCGCCGGCGGCCGTCCGGCGAGTTCCGCGTAGGCATAGGCGACCGGCCGCAGGTTCTTGTGGTAGATGGTCTGATCGCGCGTTTCGCTGACGAAGCGGCCGATCTCGCCGAGCTGTACGAGCGGTTGCGGCGCGTCGACGATGCCGGCCGCGGTACGTTCGCGCACGATGCCGGGACGCCCCTTGACGTACAGCGAGCGCAACGCGCTCTCGTCGCTGCGCGCGGCCAGCGGCAGGCGCAGCTCGATCGGCAGCGGCTGCGCTTCGCTCGGGATCTGCAACTGCCCGGCGACGTGACCGTCGACGGCCAGCGCCACGGTCTGCGCGACGTCGGCACGGCTGACACCCGAAAGCGCCGCCTTGCGCTGGTCGACGGCGAACCGCTCGCGGCGCTGCGGCGCCTCGTTCGAGGTATCGACGTCGACCACCAGCGGCTCGCGCGCGAGGCGTGCCGCGACTACCTCGGCCGCGGCCGCGAGGGTGGCGTACGGCGTCACCGGCTCGCCGTAGAGTTCGACCGCTAGCGTCGCGATGACCGGGGGCCCGGGCGGCACCTCGACCAGCTTGACGTTGGCGCCGTGCGCGGTGGCGATCGCGGCGATGTCCTCGCGCAGGCGCAGAGCCACCGCATGCGACTGCGCGGCGCGGGCGTGACGCGGTGCCAGCGTCACGCGCAGGTCCGCGACGTGCGCGCCCTCGCGCAGGTAGTAGTGGCGCACCAGGCCATTGAAGTCCATCGGCGACGCGAGCCCGACGTAGCCTGCGACTTCGCGTACCTCGGCGACCTGCATCAGGCGCGCTGCAAGCGCCGCACTGACCGCTTCGGTCGTCTCCAGGGTGGTCCCTTCGGGCATGTCGATGACGAGCTGCAGCTCGTCCTTGTTGTCGAAGGGCAGCAGCTTCAGCGGCACTGCGCGCAGCGCCGGCAGCGCGCAGGCGGCGAGAAACAGCACAACCACGACGCCGAGGAAACTCCAGGCACGCGCCCGCGAGGCGAGCAGCGGTGCGAGCAACGCGCGGTAGCCGCGGCGCACCGCGCTGTCCGCGTCATCGCGGGGAGCACCGGGGTGCCGCGGCGGCAACAGTTTCGAGGCCAGCCACGGCGTGACCAGGAAGGCGACCAGCGTGCTCACCGTCACGCTGACCGGCACGTTGAACGCCATCGGCGCCATGTACGGCCCCATCATGCCGGTGATGAAGGCCAGCGGCGCGAAGGCCAGGATGATGGCAATGGTCGACATGACGAGCGCACCGCGGATCTCGGTCATGGCGCGCGCGATGGTGTCGACGCGATCGCGAGCGCCTTCGCGCAGGAAGCGCTCGATGTTGTCGATGCCGGTGATGGGATCGTCGACGAGCAGGCCGAGCGCGAGAATCAGCGCGAACAGGGTGACGCGATTGATCGTGTAGCCGAACGCGTAGTCGAGCGCGAGCGTCGCGCCGTAGCACACGGGAATCGCGAGCGCGACGACGATGGCCGGGCGCGCGCCGATGAACATGCCGATGAAGAGCACCACCGTGACGACCGCGGTGACCAGGCTGGTCACGAGTTCGTCGACCTTCGCGTCGGCCGTGCGGCCATAATCCCGGATCACGCGGTAGCCGACCTCGCCCGGCAGCAGGTCCGCGGCGAGACGTTCGAGGTAGCGGTGCACGTCGCGCGCGACCCACACGGCGTTCGCGCCCTTCTGCTTGGCGACCGCGATGGTGACGGACGGGTAACGCGTTCCCGGGGCGCCGCCGCCCTGCGCGGCGGGGCCGAAGCCGAGCCAGGTATAGCTGCCCACTTCGGCCGGGCCGTCGCTGACGCGGGCGACATCGCCGAGCGCTACCGGTACGCCGTTGACGACGTTGACGACGAGCGTGGCGAGCTCGGCGGCGTCGCGCACGAAATCACCCGCTTCGACCAGGATGGCCTCGTTGGCGCGCGCGACGGTGCCCGCATCGAGACGCAGGTTGGACACCGCCAGCGCCTGCGCCACTTCGAGCGGCGTGGTGTCGCGCGCGGCCAGGGCCTGGGCGTCGAGTTCGACGCGGATGCGCCGTGGTCGTCCGCCGACCACGCTGACGCGGTTGGTGTCATCGATGGCCTTGAGCCCCTGCACCATTTCCTCGGCGAGGCGGCGCAGCGCGTGATCGTCGGTTCGTTCCGGGTCATCGCTCCACAGTGCGATCATGACGATGGGCACGTCGTCGATCTCGACCGGCTTGACCACCCACGAGGCCACCGCCGGCGGCACCGTGTCGAGATTGGAGTGGATCTTGTTGTAGACCTTGACCAGCGAGTTCTCGCGATGCTCGCCGACGTGGAAACGCACGGTGACGACCGCCTCGCCGCGGCGCGACATCGAGTAGACGTGCTCGACGCCGTCAATCTGGGCGAGCAGTTTCTCCAGCGGCGTGGCGACCTGGCGCTCGACCTGGCCCGCGGACAGGCCCGGTGCACGGATCAGCACATCGGCCAGCGGCACCACGATCTGCGGCTCCTCCTCGCGCGGCGTCAGCGCGAGCGCGATGGCGCCGAGCAGCAGGGCGGCGAGCATGACGAGCGGCGGCAGCGGGCTGGTCATCACGCGCGCCAGCCAGCCGCGCTGCGCGTCCGCCCCGCTCCCGGCGCTGCCGTTCATCCCTACCTCCCCGGCCACGCATCGTGGTGGCGTCGTCGGCGCCACTATAACGTTCCGCGCCGCGCGCGGCGTGATCCAGCTCAGGGGCGCGGGGCGGGGGGCACGTGCACCCCCTGCCTTGCTATCATCGGCCGAAATGTGGCGCAGCCACGAGGAGGAGAGTTATGGAAATCGGACTGCAATTCATTTTCCAGAATACGCACGAGGGGATGTCGGATGCCGAGATGATGCGCAAGGAGACGGAGATCGCGCTCCTCGCGGAAGAGGTCGGCATGGACTTCCTGCTCCTGCCCGAGCATCACTTCGACCCCAACTACTCGATGATGCCGGACAACACCCAATGGCTGGCCTACATCGCCGGCAAGACCAACCGCATCAAGATCGGTACCGGCGCGATCATCCTGCCGTGGCACGAGAACCCGACGCGCGTGGCCGAGCGCATCATCCTCCTGCAGATCCTGCTCGGCGACCGTTTCATGCTCGGTTTCGGCCGCGGCCTCGCGCGCGAGGAGTACCGCGCATTCGGCATCGACATGGGGACCTCGCGCCAGCGCTTCGACCAGGCGGCCGAGATCATCCTCGACATTCTCGACAGCGGCGTCGCCGAGTACGAGACCGAGTTCTTCAAGCAATCACGCACCGAGGTCACGCCCAAGCCCGTACACGGCTATCGCGACCGCGAGTTCCTGTCCGTCGCGATGACGCCGGAATCGGGCCAGGCCGCGGCCAATCTCGGCGCGACGATGATGTCGTTCGTGCAGCTGCCGTGGGATCAGCACAACGCGGCGGTCGAAGCGTGGCGTGCGCGCTTCCGCGAAGTGCATCCCGGCAAGACACCGGGCGCGCCCGCGTTCTCCGATTTCACCTACTGCCACGAGGATCCGAAAGTCGCCGAGCAGGTCGCGCGCGAGTACCTGTCCAAGTACTACCTGAGCGTGATCCGGCATTACGACTTCGACGGCTCGCACTGGGGCGAGACGCAGGGCTACCAGGCCTACCAGGCCGGTGCGAGCGCCATCCAGGAAGCCGGCATCGAAGCGGCCTGCGAGGCCTTCGTGCAGAACCAGGCGTGGGGCACGCCGGACCAGATCGTCGAGAAGTGGGAGAAGCGCGTCGCCATGACCGGCGAGCTGCGCCCGGCGATGGCGGTGTCCTATGCCGGCATGCCGTTCGACATGGTCGCCGACAGCCTGCGCCTCATCGGCGCGAAGGTCGCACCGCGGCTGCGCAAGCTCGGCGCCGAGCGCAAGGTCGCCTGAGCGGGAAGACCTTCCGCGCGCGGCGCCACCTCGCGGGCGTCGCGCGCTTCAACGACGACCGATGTCGTCCAGCGCCTGCTGCAGGCGCAGTTCGTCGAGCGCGGCGAACGGCAGGTTGACGAACAGGCCGATACGCCGCTCGATCTCGGCAAATGCCGTGCGAAAGCGTTGCAGTCGGGCGAGCTCGTCGCCGCCGTCGCGTGCCGGGTCGGCAATACCCCAGTGCGCCGTCATCGGCTGGCCGGGCCATACCGGGCAGGTTTCGGCGGCCGCACGGTCGCAGACCGTAAAGACGAAATCGAGGCGCGGCGCGTCGGCCGCGGCGAATTCGTCCCAGCTCTTGGAACGCAGTCCGGCGGTCGAAAATTCGAGCCGCTCAAGCAGTTCGAGCACCGTCGGATTGACCGCCCCGGCGGGGTGACTGCCGGCGCTGAAAGCGGCGAAACGCGTCGGCGCGGTGCGCGCGAGGATTGCCTCCGCCATGATGCTGCGCGCCGAGTTGGCGGTGCACAGAAACAGGACATGGAACTTCTCGCGCATCGATGTCGCCCTCCCACGGCGCCACGTCTCGCGTCACCCTGCCAGAGCGATATGACAGTTGTGCTTGCGCAGACGCCCCGAGGAGCGGCGCTGGCACCTTGACCGCGGGACCGTTTCATTCATATGTTAATGAAATTCCCGTACGGCATCGACTTCCCGCCGCGCCACGCAGTCAGCCATGCAGTCATTCGATCACTCGCTACCCATGCGGCTCTACCGCGCGCTCAACGCTGTCATGCCCCGCTTTCGCGCCCTGTTCACCGCTCATGGCCTGACCGAGCCGCAATGGCGTGTGCTGCGCGTGTTATGGGAGCGCGAGGAAGTGCCGTTCCGCGAACTCGCCGCGCTGACGCTGCTACCGGCGCCGAGTCTCGTCGGTGTCGTCGATCGCCTGCAGAACGCGGGACTGGTCGCGCGCCGCCGCCCGCCGAGCGACCGCCGCCAGGCGCTGGTGCGCGCAACCCCGCGTGGCCGCGCCCTCGAGGAGGACGTCATGCCCGCGGTGGAACGCATCTACGTCGAACTGCGTGAATCGCTCGATGCCGACACCTATGCCGGGCTCGTCGCCGGCCTCGACGCACTGGCCGCCAACGCGACCGCGCCGCGCACATCACGACACGCACCACGCGCTACCGCGCGGCGTGCCGCCACCACCAATACCGCAGGGGAGTGACGCCATGAATACACCGACCACCGGCACCGGTATCCGCACCGGCGCGCAGTATCTCGAAGGCCTGCGCGACGATCGCGACGTGTGGTTGCGCGGCGAGCGCGTCCGCGACGTCACCACGCACCCGACGCTGTGCCGCGGCGCGCACACCCTGGCACGCTTCATGGACCGGCAGTTCGACCCGGCCTACCAGGATCGCATCACCTTCGAGCAGGACGGTCGCCGCTACGCGATGTCCTTCCTGCTGCCGACCTCGGCCGCAGACGTGCGTCGCCGTGGCGATGCCTTCTACGAATGGGCGACCTGGTCGAACGGCATGTTCGGACGCACGCCGGATTACAAGAACGCCTCGGTCACCGCATTCGCCGGCAGCGCCGAGTTCCTCGCGCAGGGCCGGCCCGAGTTCGCCGACAACATGCGCGCCTTCTATCGGTACGTGCGTGATAACGACCGCGTGCTGACGCACACGCTGGTCAACCCCACGTTCAGCCACGCGCAGTCCCGGGAAGGCAAGTACGACGAGAAAGTCGCGCTGCACATCGTGCGCGAAACCGACGCCGGCATCGTCGTGCGCGGCGCCCGCCTGCTCGCCACGCTCGGTCCGCATGCCGACGAAATCGAAGTCTTCCCCTCGACGCTGCTGACCGCCTCGGAAGAGAACCTGCCGTTCGCGTTCGCCTTCGCCATCCCGACCGCGACGCCCGGGGTACGCATGATCTGCCGCGACTCCTACGATCACGACAAGTCGACCTTCGACGCGCCGCTCGCCGCGCGCTTCGAGGAGATGGACGCGGTGGTCGTGTTCAACGACGTGCTGGTGCCGTGGGAGCGCGTGTTCATGTACCGCGAGCCCCTGCTGTGCAACCGCGCGTTCGCCGAGACCAATGCGGTCATCCACATGATGCACCAGGTCGTGTGCGGCAAGCTGGCCAAGGCCGAGTTCGTCGTCGGCCTGCTGTGCGCGATGGCGAAAGCGACCGGCAAGGACCGCGACATGAACGTCAAGGCGCAGATTGCCGAGGCGATGTGGGCGGCCGAGACCATCCGCGCGTTCCGCTACCAGGCCGAGGGCGAGGCGCATGCCGACCAGTACGGCCACTACATGCCCCTGCGCCGGCCGCTCGACACGTCACGCAACCTGTTCCCGCGCCTCTACCCGCGGCTGGTCGAGCTGATCCAGCTGCTCGGTTCGAGTTCGCTGATGGCGACGCCGTGCGAAGCGGACTTCGGCGGTGACATCGCGGTCGACGTCGAACGCTACTTCCAGACCGAGAACCTCGCCAGCCGCGATCGCATCGCCCTGTTCCGCCTCGCCCACGACGTCGCGGTTTCCGGCTTCGGCAATCGCCAGGTGCTCTACGAGCGCTTCTTCTTCGGGCCGCAGAACGTGATGGCGTCGATCTACTACGACCTGTACGACAAGGACGCCCAGCTCGCGCGCGTCGAGGCGCTGCTCGCGGACGGCTGAACGCGGCTCAGGCGGCCTCGGTGCTGTCCAAGCGCATGCGCGCGCGGTCGATGATGCGGCGCGCGGCCGGATGGTGCAGGCGCCGTTCGGGCGAGATCGCGACATAGCGCTCGCTGACGCCGGCCAACACGCCAACCGGGCGGGCATCGTACATGCGCGCGAGGTGGTCGGTGAGCTGTACCGGTGCCGGAAACAGCGCTTCGCCGGCGGCCGCGAAGGCCTTCATCAGCGCGCTGTCCTCGAACTCCGCGATCACGCGCGGCTTGACGCCCTGGGTTTCGAGCCAGTCGTCGACGTGCCGTCGTAGCGCGCTTTCGTGGACCGGCAGGAGCAGCGGGGCGCCGTCCACGCTGGCCGGGAAGCGCCGGCGGTAACGCCTGGCATGACGCGCCGGCGCGAACAAGGCGACTTCGCTCTCACCGAGCGGGTAGTTGTAGGCACGCACGCTCAGGCCGGCCGGAATGGGCCGGTCCGAGAGCACCAGGTCGAGACGCGACACGGCGAGGTCGGCGAGCAGCTTCTCCAGCTCGCTCTCGCGGCACACGAGGCGCAGGTCCGATTCCAACGCGAGCGCCGGTTGCAGGATCTCGCGCGCGACGAGCTTCGAGATCGAATTGACGATGCCAACGTTGAACGTGGCCGGCATGCCGGCATCGTCGCTCTTCATGCGCCGGCTGAGCTCGGCGCCAAGCGTGAAGATCTCGTCGGCATACTGCTGCACGATGAGTCCCGCGGCGGTCAATGCGAGCGCCCGGCCGGCACGCCGGAACAGCGGCTTGCCGATGACGCTCTCGAGCGCCTTGATCTGGCCGCTGATGGTCTGCGGCGCGAGATGCAGGGTATCGGCCGCGCGGGCCACGCTGCCTTCGCGGGCCACGGTCCAGAAGTAAAGCAGATGGTTGTAGTTCAGGTGGCGCATCACCGGGGCTCCCGCTCGCGTGCATTCTCGGCGTCGGCGACGCCTGCGAAAAAGTCGTAATAAGCGAAATTTCAGTACGATTTTTTCGAATCATTTCGCCGCCCGGATCACGTCGCCTCGAGGGCCTGCACGATGTGCTCATAGAGGCGCACCACGGGTTGTACGGGCCGACGCGCCTTCATGCACAGGGCAATCTCGGTATCGGGCAGGTCCGGCATGTTCTCGTTCGGTCCGATGACCTGGTAGCCGGCCGGAACCATGTCACGCGGCAGGATGGTCACGCCGAGTCCCGCGCGTACCGCGGCGAGCGAACCGGCGAGGCTGGTGCTCTGGTACGCGATGCGCCACGGCCGGCCGGCCGCCTCGAGGGCGCCGACGGCACGCTCACGGTAGACACAGGGCTCCGGGGATACCACCAGCGATACTTCATCGCCCAGCAGCGCGCCGCCGTACGCGTTGCAGACCCAGACCAAGGGTTCGCGCCAGACCCGGGTCCCCATCGAGGGTCCCATGGGATCGCGCTTGAGCAGGACGAGGTCGTGGTGGCCGGCGCGGAACTGCCGCTCGAGCCGGCGCGTCAGTTCGCAGGTCACTTCGAGCCGCACGCGCGGATGCGCGCGGCTGAACGCGGCGAGCACCTGCGGCAGGTGGCTGGTCGCGAAGTCTTCCGGCGTGCCGAGACGCACGCGGCCTTCGAGTTCGGGCTCGGCGAGGCGCGAGAGAAGGTCGTCGCTCAGGCGTAACAGCTCGCGCCCGCGCTCGAGCAGGAGTTCGCCGTGCGCGGTCAATGCAAGGTTGCGCGTGTCGCGTGCGATGAGCGTCTGTCCGAGCTGCTCCTCGAGCTTCTTGATCTGCGCGCTGACCGTCGACTGCGTCTTGTTGAGGCGTTCCGCGGCACGCGTGAAGCCACCCGTCTCGACGATCGCGACGAAGGTCCGCAACAGGTCCAGTTCGAGCTGCATCACAGTTCTCCGGGCGAGATTCGCGCCGAACTATTTATCTTAGTTTTCGATGATATTTAGTTTTTTTATTCGTTTCAATAATTTTGCTGCACTGCCCATACTGCGCGCCGTCACCGCTCGGGTGAATCGCTCCAGGAGATTTGCGCCATGTCAGACCTCGTCCAATGTGCCCTCGCGCTCGTCGTCGCGGGCTTTCTGCTCATCGCGCTCGGCGGCCCCGCCGCGCCGCTGCGGGCGCTGCGTCGGGCGAGCCGGCTTGCCGCCTCGAGCGCGCTCGGCGCGCTGACCGCCCTGCTCGTCCTGCCCGTCGATGCCTTCACCTACACCGCCCTGGTGCTGCTCACGCTGGGCGCGACGCTCGCCTTCGCAGCGCTCGCCTTCTCCGTACGCCACATGCGTGGCGACGACCGTCTCGGTGCGTACGCACGCCACGTCGTGCTACTCGTCGCGGCCACCCTGCTCGGCGCCGGTACTGACGACATGCTGCTCTTCGCCGCGGCCTGGCTGCTCGCCTCGCGCGTGGTCATCGAACTACTCGCCCATACCGCGACGCCCGCTCAGGCGGTGACTGCCGCCGGGCGCGCACGCACGAGTTTTCGCATTGGTGATACGGCTCTGCTGCTCGCGGTAGGCCTGGTGGTGCTGTTCAGCGGCCAGAGCGACTTCGAGGGGATTGGCACACAGCTCGCACCCGGCGCCAACGTAGCCGCGCCGATGCTCGTCGCCGCGCTCGCTCTGGTCGTTGCAGTCGTCGTACGCAGCGCCGGCCTGCCGGCGCATCGCTGGCTGCTCGCATCGACCGCGGCACCGACGCCGGTCTGCGCGCTGCTGCACGCTGGTTTCGTCAACGCCGGCGGCATCGCCGCGATCAAATTCGCGCCGTTGCTTTCGGCGCTGCCGGTCATCATGTTCGCGCTGTTGGCGAGCGGCGCCACGGCAGTCGTCGGCGGCACGGCGATCGCGCTCGTGCGCGTCGACGTAAAAGGCCGCCTCGCCGGCTCGACCGTCGCGCAGATGGGCTACATGCTCGTACAGTGCGGCCTCGGCGCATACGCGCACGCCCTGTTTCATATCCTCGCCCACGGCGCGTTCAAGGCACAGGCGTTCCTGCGTGCCGGCAGCGAGGTGAGTGTCCCCGGCGCCGGTACGCTCGCCGCGACCGCGCGCGGTGCGCAGTGGCTGCTGCTGTTGCCCTGTGTCGCCTTCTTCGTCGCCGCCTGGACCTCGCACCTCGCCCTGGCAGACCTCGTCTTGCTGAGCTTCGCGCTGACGCTCGCAATCGAAGCCCTCATGCTCGCATGGCGTCGCACCTGCCTGCGCACCGCGGCAGTGCGCACGCTGGTCGTGCTGGTCCCGGCCGCACTCGCGGGCGCCGCGGTACACCTCGCGCTCAGCGGCGCAATCGACGCTGCCGCACTGGTCAAGCACGCGCCCAGCACGCACCTCCTCGGCGCGATGATCGGCGCACTGTCACTGCTCGCCTTCGTGCGCGCCAAGCGTGTCGAGCTGCCCGCACCCGTGCACACCCTGCTCGTGCGCCTGGCTCGCGCCGAGCCGCCCGCGCGCGCCGCGCCGGGCGGTCCGCTCGTCACCGCGCTGCGTGCCGCACGGCGCGCCAACTGACCCCGCCGAGGAAAGACGCCATGACCGCACCCTTCGCCGACGCCCACGCCATGGAGCAGCAGCTGCATGCGGCCATCACCGCCGCCGCCGCACGCTTGCCCCGCTTCTTCCCGCTCGACGCCTTCGTCGCCAGCAACCCGCTGCAGGGGTTCGAGCGCCTGGACTTCGATGCCGCGGTCGCGAGCGCACAACGTCTTTCCGGCGGGCGCGGCCACCTGCCGCTCGACGCGTATCGCGAACGCCTTGCTCGCGGGCAGCTCGACGGCGCACGGCTGCAAGCGGCGATCGCGAGGGCATCGAGCGCCCCGGCCCTGGTGGTCGATGGCGACGAGCACACGCTACTCGATTACCTGTTCGCACGCGTCGAGCGCGCGCCGCACGCGCTGGCCCCGGCGCCCTCCCTGTTGTCGGCGGCAACGGCTGCCTGCGAGCGCGCCGGCCTCGGCAGCGACGACGGTGCCGCCGGCTGGCCGGCCGAACACACCACGCTGCTCGCCTGGCTCGACGCCCGCCTCGACGCCGGCCTCGACGCCGGCCTGTGTGCGCGACGCGACGCGCTGGTCGGGGCTTTCGTGCCGGCCTGCCTGCTGGGCGACGACGGCGGACTGTGTATGCCGGGCGCAAGAGACGGCCTGTACGCGGCATTCCGCCACCACATGGCAAACGACCCGCTGCTCGCCGACGCCGCCAACGCGCTGGACATGCCACGCGCGGCGCTTCTGCCAGAGGCCGCCGAGACCGCCGTGCTCGGCGCTCTCGGGGCGCTCGGACTCGCTCCCGAGCGTCGCGAGGACTACCTCTGCCAGCAGCTGTTCGCGCTCAAGGGCTGGGCCGCTTTCGTCGCCTGGTACGCCACCTCGCCGCGCGCCGCCGCGCAACCAGCCACGCTGCTCGACCTGCTCGCGGTGTTGCTGGTTACCGAACGCCTGCTGTGCGTCGATGTCGCGCTCGCGCACGACCTGCCGTGCGAAGTGCACGGCCTCGCCGCGCACCTGCCGCACGTCGCGAGTCACGAGCCGCCGCCAGCCGCATCGGCGATTGCCGGATTCGCCGCTTTTCACGGCATCATGCCGGCCGTCCTCGAGCGCGCCGCGACGGCGGAGATCGCGACGCTCGCGAAGACCCTGTGCACGCAGGATGACGGCTGGCTCGCCTTACGCTGCCTGGAGGCGGAAGAGCTCGCCTACCGCGACGCCCTCGTCAGCCAGCTCGCGACGTGCGCACCGGCAGCGCAACCGGGCAGCGCGCGGCCGCGCGCGCAGCTCGCCCTGTGCATCGACGTGCGCTCCGAACCGCTGCGGCGCGCGCTCGAGGCGCAGGGCGGTTACGAGACGTTCGGTTATGCCGGCTTCTTCGGCGTCGCGGTCAGCTACGCGCGGCTCGACGGCAGCGTCTCGACGCACTGCCCGGTGTTGCTGGCACCGGCGCACGGCGCACACGAGCAGGCCGCGCCGGCCTTGCCCGCGCGTGCGCAGCGCCGGCTGTCTGCACGCGCGCGGCTCGCCGGCAG
>JAPOKK010000431.1 GCA_029977665.1 Pseudomonadota bacterium
ATCACCGGACCCTCGACCTGTTCGGTGAGGTGTGCATCGGTCACGATGGTCGCGATCTCGATGATGACGTCGCGCTCGGGATCGAGCCCGGTCATCTCGAGATCGATCCAGATCAGGTTCTGCTCGGAATACTTCATGCTCGCTTCCAGGCTGGTGTCGACGCGCGCGCCCGCACGGCGCCGCTCGTCAGTTTATCCGCTGCGTACCATGCAGCGCGCTCGCGCGACGGTGCGCGAGCCGCTCGCGTAGCTCAGTACTCGTGGCGAGAAGACAGCGCGCGCGAGAGCGTGGAGCTGTCGACGAACTCGAGCTCACCGCCAATCGGCACTCCGTGGGCGATCCGCGTCGCGCGTACGCCGGCCTCGCGCGCGATCTCGCGCAGGTAATGCGCTGTCGCCTCGCCTTCCATGGTACTGCCCGTGGCGACGATCAGTTCACGGATCTCGCCCGCGAGCAGTCGCTGCTCGAGCAGCGGGATGCCGATCGAGGCGGGCGTCACGCCGTCGATCGGTGACAGCCGCCCCATCAGCACGAAATAACGCCCGCGAAAATCCGCCGCCTGCTCGATGGCGACGACGTCGAGCGGACTCTCGACCACGCACACCGTCGCCGCATCGCGGCTCGGACTCTGGCAGAGCTCGCAGATCTCGCTCTCGCAGAACGTGCGGCAGACCTGGCAGTGGCCGATGTCGCTGGCCGCCCGCTCGAGCACTTCGGCCAGCCGGCGCGCCTTGTCACGGCCGTGTTCGAGGAGGTGGAAAGCGATGCGCTGGGCGGACTTCGGGCCGACGCCGGGCAGGAACTGCAGGGCCGCGATCAGCTCCGCGAGCAGGGGCGATGGCTGCATGACGAAGGGCGCGCTGCGAGCCGGCTCAGAACGGCAGCTTCATGCCACCCGGCAGCTCGATGCCGGCGGTGACGCCCGAGAGCTTGTCCTTACTCAATGCCTCCACGCGCCGGTTGGCGTCGTTGACCGCAGCGGCGAGAAGGTCTTCGAGCATGCCCTTGTCCTCGCCGAGCAGGGCGTCGTCGATGTCGACCTTGCGCACGTCGTGGCGCCCTGTCATGACCACGCGCACCATGCCACCGCCGGCTTCGCCGGTGACCTCGGTGCGCGCGATTTCCTCTTGCAAGCGCTGCATGTCGGCCTGCATCTTCTGCGCCTGCTTCATCAGGTCGCCTAGACCACCTTTCATGTTCTTGCTCCGGTTAGGGATGGCGCCCGCGCGAAGCGCGAGCGGCGGCGGTGCGCTCAACGCGCCGAGACGTCCTCGACCACCGCGTCGAAAGTATCACGCAGCGCGCGCACGTGCGGATCACCGTCGATCGTGGCTTCCGCCTCGCGCTGCCGCTCGGCCGCCTCGGCATTGCGCTGCTGAGTCGGCGTGACCCCGGCACCGGCGTGGTCGACGCGCACGCTGACACGCACCGGGTGACCGAGATGCGCGGCCAGCGCACCTTCCAGGGTTTCGACGTGACGCCGCTGCGCAAGTTTCTCGAACTGCGGCGCGATGGCCAGCTCGATGGCCTCGCCGCTGCGACCGACCAGGGCGCTGTTGCGCGCGAGTTCGCGGGCAAGGCCGACGACCGCGAGTTCGTCGACGGTCTGCGTCCAATCGAACGCGCCGGCCGCCGTCGGCGTGGTGGATGCCGGCGCGGCCGGCGCTCGCCCCCCTGGCGAAGCCTGCGCATCGCGCGGTGATGCCGCCGGCAGCACGTCGCTCTCCGGCGGTGGCGCTGCCGGCGTCGTGTCCGGCGTCAGCGGCGCTGCCGCGGGGGGCG
>JAPOKK010000129.1 GCA_029977665.1 Pseudomonadota bacterium
CCATGATTAGAAAAATTCTCTCCGCAGCCATCCTTGCAATCGCCAGCGCTGCCCCGCTGACGGCGTCCGCCGTCATCATCGGCTTCGACAACGAGGTGGGCACGGGCTTTTTCAACGGGCCGAGCACGGAAGATGGCTTCACCTATGCCCTGCACTCCGGGCTGCTCGTCACTTCCGACGATCCCGGTCGCGGCAACCCCGAGCCCGCCATGGAAGGCCGCGCGAGCGCCGGCGGCGGCGTGCTGAGCATCGTGCGCGATGGTGGCGGTCTGTTTACTTTCGACGCCGCGGAAGTCGCCCAGTACATGCTCGGCGACGCGGTCGCCGTGACTTTCGAAGGGTTTCTCGGCGCCGTCTCGATCGGCGTCGACTCGTTCCTGACCACTTCGATTCCGGCCGACTGGCAGAACAGCGCGAGCACCAACCTGGCCGGCGTCGCGATCGACGCGCTGCGCATCGGCCTGCCGGCTTCCGCAGCGGGCGACCAGTTCTGGTGGAGTTCGGTCGACAACGTCGCGCTGACGGCGTTGGACGATCAGCGCGTGCCCGAGCCGACCTCGCTCGCACTGCTCGGCCTCGGCCTGGCCGGTGCGGTCCGGGGGCGTCGTCGGCGCGCCTGAGCGACACGGGCAAGCTCGAAGAAAACCCGCTGCGGCGGGTTTTCTTTTTCCGTCTCGACTGGCGTCAGCGCAGCGCTTTCAGACCGCGCACGAGTTCGTGCAGCGCCTTGGCGTTGAACGCGGGCAGGAAGTGATCGACGTAGGGCAGGGCGGCCTTCATGCCGGCCGCGCGCACCGTGAAGGTGCTCGCGCCGAACATGGGATTGATCCAGACCAGCGTGCGGATCTGCCGCTTCGCCGCGGCGAGTTCCTCGCGAATGCGCGCGATGTCGCCGTTGTCGTAGCCGTCGCTGATCACCACCAGCACCGTGGCGCGCGCCGAGCCTTCGCGCAGGATGCCGCGATTGAGTTCGGCGAGCGCCGCGCCGATGTCGGTACCGCCCGACCAGTGGCGCACCTTGTCGGCCACCGTGCGCAGCGTTTCGGGCACGCTGCGGCGCCGCAGCAGGTTCGTGATCTCGGTCGTACGCGTACTGAACACGACGGTCCGCGACGACTTGAGCGCCTGCTGCAGGCCGAGCATGAGCTGCAGCAGGAACGGGTTGAACGCGTCCATCGAACCCGACACGTCGCTCAACAGCACGATGCGCGTCTTGCGCGTCTTCGGCTTGACGCGTGCCAGCTCGACGAAATCCAGCCCGTGGCGCACGTTGCGGCGCACGGTGCGCCTGAGATCGACGCGTGCACCGCGCCGCGCGGCCCTCACCCGGCGCGAGGGGCGCGTGGCCAGGCGCCGCGCCAGTTCACGGATGAGCTGCTCGAGCGGTGGCGCATCGTCATCCCAGCGCAGCGCCAGGTTGGCGCGCCGCTGGACCTCCTCGGCACCGACGGCCTCGGTCTCGGACAACATCTCCCGATGAGCCTCGTTGGCGCGGCCTGCCGGCAGGTAGCCCTGGATCATCTCCGAACGGGCGAGGATGTAATCGCCCTCGTAAGCGCCTTCCAGCTCACCCCAGTAAGTGCGGTAGACCCGGTCGAAGAGCACCTCGTCCTCGCGGCTCGAGACGAGATTGGTGCGCAGCGCGAGGCGGTAATCGTCGGGCTGGCGCCAGTCGATCGCATCGAGGGCCCGAAAGACGTCGATGGCGCGCGCGTGGGTGACCGCGAGCCCCGCCGCGCGCGCCGCCCGGCACAGCGCCAGCGTGTGCCCCGTCAACGAGGCACTCGAGGCTGCCGGATCGACCGCCATCAGGCGTCGGGCTCGCGCTCGACGGCGTGCCCTTCCAGCAGGGCTTCGAGATCGAGCCGGTCGAGCCGGTTGATGTCCTCGCGGTACTTGAGTATCACGCCGGCGGTCTCGCGCAGGGTCTCGGGCAGGATGTCGGTGAGGTCGAGGCCGAGCAGGGCGCGCGCCCAGTCGAGCGCCTCGGCGACGCCCGGCCGCTTGTAAAAGTCCACCGCGCGCAGGCCGCGCATGACCTCGGCGACGCGGTCGGCGAGGCGCGCTTCGATACCGGGCACGCGGCGCAGAATGATCTCGCGCTCCTTGTCCGGCGTCGGGTAGTCGATCCACAGGTACAGGCAACGCCGCTTGAGCGCGTCGTTGAGTTCGCGGGTGCGGTTGGAGGTCAGGATGACGACCGGCCGCTGCGCCGCTTCGAAGGTACCGAGTTCGGGCACCGTGACCTGGAAATCGGACAGAATTTCGAGCAGGAAGGCTTCGAACTCCTCGTCGGCCCGATCGACCTCGTCGATCAGCAGCACGGCCGGGCGTGGTCCGGGGTGTCGGATGGCCTGCAGCAGCGGGCGGGCAAACAGGAACTGTTCGCCGAAAATCGTCTGCTCGAGGCTGTCGCGGCGCGCCGCGTCCGCCTCGGCGAGACGGATTTCGAGGATCTGGCGCGCGTAATTCCATTCGTAGAGCGTGGCGGCCGCATCCAGCCCTTCGTAGCACTGCAGGCGGATGAGCGGCGTGTCGAGCACCGCGGCGAGGACCTTGGCGACCTCGGTCTTGCCGACGCCGGCCTCGCCTTCGAGCAGCACCGGCTTTTCGAGATCGAAGGCGAGCTTGGTGGTCAGGCCCAACGGACGGTCGGCAACGTAATCGTGCCGATCGAAGATGTCCTCGACGTCCTCGATACGCCGAAAGGGGTGTTGCCAGGGCTTGTCAGAGTCATTCATCGATGAGAGGTCGCTGGTCGTCGCCGCCGGGTGCCCCGCGGTCGCGCGATGGCTGGCCACGGCCCCGTACGCGGCGGTATTCTAGGGGTTGTCGTTCGTTCGACCACGCCGATGCCTCGATGCGGCGGTACCGTGACGAGGCCGCAGGCGCGGGGGGCGCCATTCTACAGGACGACGGCGTAACGCCAGCGTGGCGGAACGGCCATCGCAGCAGGCGGCCGCAGCGCTACCAAGCGCCAAAGGCGGCATCACGCGCCGCGACGTGCCGTTCGTTGCCACGGACCGGCATTGCCGCCGGTACGATAGCGAAACGAACGAACAGGACGTACCGGCGGAGACGCCGGCTGCGGCAGGGCGACTGCCCGCGCAACGACCTCGACGAACTGGACCAAACGACCCTGGAGATCCCATGAGCGACACTTTCAACGCCATCGTGGCCGAAAAGAGCGAGGACGGCACGTTCTCCGCCGGCCTCAAGACCCTGAGCCTGGCCGAGTTGCCCGACGAACCGGTGCTCGTCGACGTCGAGTACTCGACGGTCAACTACAAGGACGGCCTCGCGGTGACCAACACCGCACCGATCTGCCAGAAGTTCCCCATGGTGTGCGGCATCGATCTCGCCGGCACGGTGGCCGAGTCGAACACCGAGGCCTGGCAGCTCGGCGACAAGGTACTGGTCAACGGCTACGGGCTGTCCGAACGCCACTGGGGCGCCTACAGTCAGAAGCAGCGCGTCAACCCCGATTACCTCGTGCGCATCCCGGCCGCGTTCACCACCGAAGAGGCGATGGCCATCGGCACCGCGGGCTACACCGCGATGCTCGCGGTCAACGCCATCCGCGACCAGGGCACGAAGCCCGAAGACGGCCCGGTACTCGTCACCGGCAGCGCCGGCGGCGTCGGCTCGGTCGCGATCGTGCTGCTCGCCAGGCTCGGCTATGAAGTGACCGCGAGTACCGGCCGCCCCGAGACAACGGATTACCTGAAGTCGCTCGGCGCGACGAACGTCATCGCGCGCGACGAGCTGTCGCGCAAGTGCAAGCCGCTGGAGAAGGAGCTGTGGGCCGGCACGGTCGACAGCGTCGGCTCGACCACGCTCGCCACGGCGCTCGCGCCGACGCGCTACAACGGTGTCGTCGCCGCCTGCGGTCTCGCTGGCGGCGCCGACCTGCCCGGCACGGTGATGCCGTTCCTGCTGCGCAACGTGCGCCTGCAGGGCATCGATTCGGTCATGGCGCCGATGGCCGCTCGCGAACGGGCCTGGCACGACCTCGCCCAGCTGCTCGACCCCAAGCGCCTCAAGGACGTCTACCGGGTCGAGCCACTGGCCCGCGTGCCCGAACTTTGTGCATCCATCCTGCGCGGTGAGATCAAGGGCCGCGTGGTGATCGACGTGAACGCCTGACGAGGAACCGGCAAAAACTAGAAATTACTTAAGATAATTTATCTATTTTATTGTTTTTTAACACGATAAAACCCGATCTTGAGATTCTTCTCGAGGTTCGGACCGCTCCTGGCGGCGCCCCGGACATGGCCGCGGCGCCGCCGCCCGGTGGGCTATAATCCGCCGCCTCGCCGCCGCCCCGCAGACTGCCCGGGCGGCCCCCAGAACGCCTAATCGATAAAGGACAGAACTCATGGGAGACGTAGTCAGCTACAGCCGAGAAGGTGAGATCGCCGTCATCACCGTCAACAATCCCCCGGTCAACGCGCTCTCGCTGCCGGTGCGCAAGGGCCTGCAGGACTGCTTCCGCCAGTTCGCCCAGGACGCCGAGGCCAAGGCCGCGGTGCTCATCTGCGACGGCCGCACCTTCATCGCCGGCGCCGACATCACCGAGTTCGGCAAGCCGCCCGAAGATCCGTGGCTGCCCAAGGTCATCCACGAAATGGAAGCCTGCGAGAAGGTTATCGTCGCCGCGATCCACGGCACCGCGCTCGGCGGCGGCCTCGAAACCGCCATGGGCTGCCATTACCGTTGCGCCGTGCCGAGCGCCCAGATCGGCCTGCCGGAGGTGACGCTCGGCCTGCTGCCGGGCGCTACCGGCACGCAGCGCCTGCCGCGCCTGATCGGTCCCAAGGCCGCGCTCGATGCGATGGTCTCCGGGCGTCCCATGCCGGCGAAGAAGGCGCATGCCGCCGGCGCCATCGACGAACTCGTCGAGGGCGACCTGAAGGAAGGCGCGATAGCCTACGCGAAGAAGCTCGTCGCGAACGGCGCCAAGCCACGCCGCCTGAGCGAGGAGAGCGTCGACACGAGCGACATCGACGAGCATTTCTTCGCCGAGTACCGCAACTCGATCGCACGCCAGGCGCGCGGCTTCTTCGCCCCCGAACAGATCATCAAGTGCGTCGAAGCGGCCGTGTCGCTGCCCTACGAGGAAGCCGTCAAGCGCGAGAACGAACTGTTCATGGAATGCATGATGTCCTCGCATTCCGCCGCGCAGCGCCATCTCTTCTTCGCCGAGCGCGCCTGTCAGAAGGTCCTCGACGTGCCGGCCGACACGCCCAAGCGCGAGGTCAAGAAAGTCGCCGTGATCGGCGGCGGCACCATGGGCGGCGGCATTGGGATGAAATTCGCCAACGTCGGCATCCCGGGCGTGCTCAAGGAGATCAACGACGAAGCGCTCGAGCGCGGTCTCGGCATCATCCGTGGCAACTACGAGAACACGGTGAAGAAGGGCCGCCTGAGCCAGGAAGCCATGGACCAGTGCATGGACCTCATCTCGGGGACCGTCGACTACCAGGGCATCGACGACTGCGACCTCATCATCGAGGCCGTGTTCGAAAACATGGCGCTGAAGAAGGAAATCTTCGGCGAATTGGACAAGGTGGCCAAGAAAGGCGCGATCCTCGCCAGCAACACCTCGACGCTCGACATCGACGAGATCGCGGCCTGCACCAGCCGTCCCGAGGACGTCATCGGCTGGCACTTCTTCGCGCCGGCCAACGTCATGACCCTGCTCGAGCTGGTGCGCGGCAAGCAGACCGCCAAGGACGTCATCGCGACCTCGATGGCGATGGCCAAGAAAATCCGCAAGACCGCGGTGCTGGTCGGCGTGTGCTTCGGCTTCGTCGGCAACCGCATGTTCTTCCCCTACCAGCGCGAAGCCGGGCTGATGATGCTCGAAGGCGTGCCGGCCGACCGCATCGACAAGGTCGCCTACGAATGGGGCTGGGCGATGGGTCCGAATGGCGTTGCCGACCTCTCCGGCCTCGACGTCCTGGTCAAGGTCAAGAACGAGTGGACCGAGCGGCCCGACGACCCCGCACTGTGGGTGGTGATCGAAAAGCTGGTCGAGAAGGGCCGCATGGGTCAGAAGACCAAGGCCGGCATCTTCGACTACTCCGGCCGCGCCCCGGTCCCGTCTGCGGAAACCGCCGCCATCGCCAAGGCCGAGGCCGAACGGCTCGGCATCGAGCAGCGTCCCGACATCAGCGACGAAGAGATCATCGAGCGCCTCATGTACTCGATGATCAACGAGGGCGCGCTGATCCTCGAGGAGGGCATCGCGATGCGCCCGAGCGACATCGACGTCGTGTTCGTGCACGGCTACGGCATGCCGCGCTACCGCGGCGGGCCGATGCACTACGGCGACGCGGTCGGTCTCGACAAGGTCGTCGCGGCGATGGAGAAATACCGCCAGCGCTATGGCGACATGTACTGGAAGCCGGCGCCGTTGCTGGCCAAGCTGGCCAAGGACGGCAAGTCGTTCGACGACTGGGCCGCCGAGAACGCCTGACCCCGCCTGTATCTCCTTCTGTGTTCCCCGGGACGCTTCACAGCGTCCCGGGGGTTCGCGCCCACGCCTAGCATCCCCCCCACCGACAACCCACGCGCCCGGCCGCGGCGCGCCCGCGCCGCTACCACGTGCGTGCGTCCCGCTTGGACGCCTTGCCGATATCCGCCTGGCCGGGCGACAGTTGATCGACAAGGCGCGATTCCCCGTGCACGGCTTTGCCGCGTGAGCGAAGCGATCCCGAGCGTAGCCGTGTGGCCACCCAGGGTGCGGTTGACAGTGCGAGAACGCCCCGTTAATTTGTCCGGACAAATTTGACTGAGCCGCCGAAGCACGGCTCACGGGACCATACGGGGGTAGACGTGCACTACGAGACGATCGACGACATCATCGCCGCGGACGGCTTGCGGCTGGTACTCGTCCAGGGCTTCCCGAGTCCCTGGGGCCAGGCTGCCAAGGCCATGATGGACTACAAGCAGTTGGGCTACCGCGTCGGCCCGCAGGAAGCCGGCGGCGAGAACACCGCGTTGCTGGCCTGGGCCGGCACCAACAGCGGCCCGGTCGTCGCGTGGAACCAGGAGCGACCAGTCAACCGCTGGGACGACATCCTGATGCTCCTCGAACGGCTGGCGGCCGCGCGCCCGCTGCTTCCCGTGACGGCCGCCGAACGAGTCCAAGTGCTGGGGCTCGCCCATGAGATCTGTGGCGAACTCGGCCTCGGCTGGAACCGACGCCTCGACATGTTCCGCCCCGCCATAGAGAGCGCAGAACCGCCGCCCGCGATCGCCGCGATGGCCGCGAAATGGGGTTACACCGCGGAATCCGCGGCCGCCGCCAACGCAAGGGTCGCCGATACGCTGCGTCTGCTCACCAGCGTGCTCGAAGCCCAGCATTCGCGCGGCAGCGAGTATTTCGTCGGCGACGGCCCGACGGCGGTCGATTTCTACTGGGTCATGTTCAGCAACCTGGTCGATCTGATGCCGCCCGAGTTGTGCCCGCTCGACGCTGCGCTGCGCCCGCTGTTCAGCAACGTCCCCGAGGTCATCCGCGCGGCCGTCGATCCGATACTACTGGCGCATCGCGAGCGCTTCCTGCGCGCACACTGTGTCGTCCCCATGGAACTCTGAGGCGAGGAGCCGCCGCCATGGTGCAGGGCTGGAAAGCGATCGGGCCGCAGCGCTACCGCGAGACCTTCGGGCGCTATTTCGAGGACTTCAACGTCGGTGACGTCTACGAACACCGGCCCGGCAAAACCGTCACCGAGCAGGACAACTACCTGTTCACGCTGCTCACCCTGAACACGCACCCGATCCATTTCGATCGCGAGTTCGGCGCCGCCAGCGAGTTCGGCCGGAATCTGGTCGTCAGCCCCTACACGCTCGCGCTGCTGATCGGCATGAGCGTCACCGATTGCAGCCAGAAGGCCATCGCCAACCTCGGCATGGAGGCGGTCAAGTTCACCGCGCCGGTCTTCGCCGGTGACACCCTCTACGCCGAGAGCGAGGTGCTGGCCAAGCGGGCGAGCCGCTCGCGACCGGGGCAGGGTGTGGTCACAATACTCACCCGCGGCCACAAGCAGACCGGCGAGCTGGTGTGCTCCTTCGAGCGCAACATGCTGATCCCGGCCCGTGGCGAGGCCGTGGAGGACCGCATGGACAACTATTGAGAGAAGCTCCCACGATGACCACCGATACCGCGCACCTCGACGCCGGCGACGAACAACTCATTCTCGACGCCATCGACAAATGGCTCGAACAGAAGGTCAAGCCGGTCGCCATGGAGCTCGAGCACGACGACGAATACCCGGCCGAGCTGGTCGAGGACATGAAAGAACTCGGCCTGTTCGGCGCGCTGATCGCGCCCGAGTACGGCGGCCTCGGCCTGTCCGCGACGACCTACGCGAAAATCGTCACGCGCATCTCCGAGGAGTGGATGAGCCTGACCGGCATTTTCAACTCGCATCTCATGATGGCGCGCATCGTCGAGCGCTACGGCACCCAGGTGCAAAAGGACTACTGGCTGCCGCGCTTCGCGAGCGGCGAGCTGCGCGGCGGCCTCGGCCTGACCGAACCGGATGCCGGTACCGACCTGCAGGGTATCCGCACCCAGGCACGGCGTGTCGGCGGGCAGTACATCGTCAACGGCACCAAGACCTGGATCTCGAACGCGATCGAAGGGCATTGCGTCGCCCTGCTGGTCAAGACCGACCCGGAAGCGCAGCCGCGCTACAAGGGCATGACCATGCTCATCGTGCCCAAGATCGACCCCGAGACCCGCGAACCGCTGCCCGGCGTGCGCAACGGGCGCAAGCTCGAGAAACTCGGCTACAAGGGCATCGACTCGGGCGAGTTCATCTTCGAGGATTACGCCTGCGACGCGACGCTGTCTCTGGTCGGCGGCGAGGAAGGCCAGGGCTTCTACATGGCCACCGGCGGGCTCGAAATCGGACGCATCAACATCGCCGCGCGCGGCGTCGGCATTGCGCGCCGCGCGCTGCGCGAGTCGGTCGCCTACAGCCAGGTGCGCAAGACGATGGGCAAGCCGATCTGCGAGCACCAGGCGATCCAGCTCAAGCTCGGCGAGATGGCGGCCAAGACCCGCGCCGCGGAGCTGCTCGTCGCCGATGCCGCGAGTGCCTACGACCGCGGCGAGCGCGTCGATCTCGAGGCCGGCATGGCGAAGTACTTCGCCTCGGAGACCGCGGCCGAGGTCGCGTTCGAGGCGATGCGCATTCACGGCGCCTACGGTTATTCCAAGGAATACCCGATCGAGCGCCTGTACCGCGACGCGCCGCTGCTGTGCATCGGCGAGGGCACCAACGAAATGCAGCGCATCATCATCGCCAAGCAACTGGTCAAGCGGAATCCCGTCTGAGCTGCGCCCCGACGCTCGGCCAGGCGGTAGCGTGTCGCGTATTCAACGGCCCGGCGAACCGGGTCCCACAGGAGGAGACGAGCCTTGAGCACAGTCCGCGTCGCCGTCGACATCGGCGGGACCTTCACCGACATCTGCATCCTCGACGAAGCGACCAGCGAGCTGCGCATCGCCAAGGTGCCGTCCTCGGCCGATCCGATCGACGCCGCGCTGGAAGGCCTGGTCAATGCCGAGGTCGACCTCGCCGACGTCAGCCTGTTCGCCCACGGCACCACGGTCGCGACCAACGCCCTCATCGAGCGCAAGCTGCCGCACGCCGCGATGGTCACGACCCACGGCTTTCGCGACGTCATCGAGATCGGCCGTTCGACCAAGGAGGACCTGTGGGATGCCTACCGGGATAATCCACCGCCCTACATCCGCCGGCGCGACCGCCTGACGCTCACCGAGCGCACCAGCGCAGCGGGCGTGGTCGAGGTACCGGTGGACGAGAGCGAGGCCCGCGCGCTCGCGGCCAAGCTGCGCAAACGCGGCTACCAGGCAATCGCCATCTGCTTCATGAATTCGTTCGCGAATGCCGCCAACGAGCTGGCGCTGAGGGCCATCCTCGAAGAAGAACTGCCGGGCGTCGCCATCTCGACCTCGGCCGAGGTCCTGCCCGAGATCTTCGAGCACGACCGCTTCTCTACCGCCGTCGTCAACGCCGTGCTCCAGCCGGTCGTCGGCGCCTACGCCAAGCGCATGCAGGAACGGCTGGCGGCGGGCGGATACAACAGCGACCTGCTGTTGCTGCACTCCGGCGGTGGCGTCATGACCCCGCGCACCGTCGATCGCCAGGCCGCGCGCCTGGCCAGCTCCGGCATTGCCGCCGGCGCCATCGCCAACCGCTACATCGGCGGCCTGTGCGGCTATCCCAACTCGATCGGCTTCGACATGGGCGGCACCAGCACCGATGTCTCGCTGGTCTTCGAAGGCGAATCGACGACCACGCGCGACTGGCACATCGAGTACGGCCACCCGATCTGCTTTCCGAGCATCGACATCAAGACCATCGGCGCCGGCGGCGGCTCGATCGCCTGGATCGACGAGGCCGGCAGCCTGCGCAACGGGCCGCAATCGGCGGGCTCGATCCCCGGTCCGGCCTGCTACGGCCGCGGCGGCGAGCTGCCGACCAACACCGACGCCAACCTCGTGCTCGGCCGCCTCGGCGGCAACCTCGTCGGCGGCGGACTCGAGCTCGACGTGGCGCGCGCCCGCGCGGCCATCGAGACCCACGTCGCGCGGCCGCTCGGCATGGACGTCGAAAGCGCGGCGCGCGCCATCATCAAGGTCGCCAACGCCAACATGGCCGACGCCGTGCGCCTGGTCTCGATCATGCGCGGCTACGACCCGCGCGACTTCGCGCTCATCGGCTTCGGCGGCGCCGGCGCCCTGCACGCCGCGGCGATGGCGCGCGATCTCGCCGTACCGACCGTCATCGTACCGCCGCATCCCGGTGTGACCTCGGCGCTGGGCTGCCTGCTGGTCGACATCCGCCACGACCTGCTCACGACCTGGCTGGCCGACGCCGCGCAGGCCGACGCCGGCGCCATCGAGAACGAGTTCGCCAAGCTCGAGCACGAGGCGCGCGAGCGGCTGCGCCACGAAGGCGTCGGCAGCGCGGACATCGTACTCACGCGCAGCATCGACATGCGCTACATGGGGCAATGGCGCTCGCTGGCGGTGCCGGTCGGCGCGCCGTTCGATGACGTCGGCGCCGCGGTACGCGGCTTCGAGGCTGCCCATCAGCGCGAGTACAACTACCTGCGCGAGGGCGCGAGCGTGGAAATCTTCCGCCTCAACCTGACCGCCGTCGGCCTCACGCCCAAGGCTTCGCTGAAACGCCACGACCCGGTCGACGTCACCCCCGAACCGCGTACACGCCGCGCCGTCGTATTCGACGAGGGCACGCTGGATACCGCGGTCTACTGGCGCCCCGACCTGCCCAGCGGTGCCCGCATCGAGGGCCCCGCGGTGCTGCAGCAATTCGACTCGACGACGCTCGTGCCACCGGGCGCGAGCGCCACCGTCGACCCCTGGCTCAACCTCGTCATCACGGTCTGAGGAGACGTCCATGGACAAGCCACTCACCGCCGCCAGCGCGCTCGACCCGGTCACCTTCGAGGTCCTGCGCAACGCCTTCGTCAACATCGTCGACCAGATGGCCGAACAGGTGCGGCGCACCTGTTACTCGTTCGTCGTCTACAACCGCGACTTCTCGAACGCCTTGTGCGA
>JAPOKK010000081.1 GCA_029977665.1 Pseudomonadota bacterium
ATAACCCGTACTCGGGTGGTCGCCCATGGTCAGGTTCATGCAGTAGATTTTCTGGTAACGCAGGTGCAGTACGCGGCTGAACTTGCCGCCGCCTTGGCAGAACTTCGCGCTCTGTGCATCGTCCATGATCTCGTGGCTGTCGTGTGAGCCGCCACGATCGGTCCACACCCAGTCGTTCTTGTGCAGCGAGAGGCCGTAATGCTGGTAGCGGAAGTTGTAGTTCCACATCGCCTTGAAACCCGAATCGCGACCGGGTTCGAAGGCGCTGCGGTCGAACGGCGTCCCCGCGGTGTAATTGACCAGCGCGCCTGCCTCGTCGAGGCTGGCCTGGCCGGCGAAGCGCGCCGTCGCGTCGAGGAAATGCTGCGGCGGTGACAGGTCGCCGGCGTCCTTGATGGTGATCGGTTCGCCGTAGAAGTCGGCCATCTGCAGGCCCGGCGGGACGAACGGGTCGGTCAGTTCGCGCTGTGCAGCCGTGATGACGTCGCCATCGACGAACTGCGGGCTGGCATCCTTGTTGGCTTCGTACCAGGCGAGGAAGTCGGCGTAGACGAAGTCGGCGCCGTCCGCGTAGTCGAAGCCGTTGGCGATAGCCTGGCTGGCCCAGAGCACGCCGGCGAGCAGCAGGAACGCCGGCCCGCGAAGCATGGTTCGGTGGTAAGACATCGTGGTTCCCTCCTGAGTAACCGCGCCCCTGGCGCGCGACGTGCTCGCTGCCGATGTGTCGCAGACCGCTGCCAGGCGGTGCATCGGCGTAGCGCCCTTCTCAAGTCAAGACCACGTTTTCCTGTTTGGCAAATTTTATTCCCTAGGCGAAACCCGCTCCGGCGTAGTCCGGGACGCCGTGACACGGTCGCCAGACGCCGATTCCCGTTTGGCCGCGCCGGGCGCGGTACCCGCCGACTTCATGCCTGCGTGGACACGCTCAGGCTGCGCGCACGGTCTGCGCGGCGGCATCCTCGCCCGTGGCGTCAACGCCGGCGCCCACGGGTGAGGGCGTGTCCGATGCCTCGGGCGCGAGTACATGCGTGACCGCTCGCAGCAGGGTGAGCTTGAAGGATTGCGTGTAGTGATACTGCACGCTCACACCGCCCTCGTTGCCGCCGAAGCCCGTCGCCACGCCGTGCAGGAAGCGGGCTAGCTGCAGGTTGTCCGCGGCTGCCAGCGCCGCGGGCGCATCGGCTCCGGAAAGCGCCGGCGCGTCCGGGGCGGCCGGTGGCGCGTCGGCGGCATCGCCGGGCACGGTGACAGCATCGTCGTGTGCGGCGTTCTCGACGGCACCGGCCGTGCTGACATCTGCCGCCGGCGCCCCTGTCGCCGGCGCGGGTTCACTTTGCGACGGGACGGAAGCGGCCTGCGGCACACGCACCGCGGTGTAGTCGAGCGTCGCGGTCTGACGCATGCGCAGGCGCAGATCGACCGCGGCGAGCTGCTCGCCGTCGATGGTAAGAGCCGTCGCGAGGCCGTCGGTGCCAGCGCTCGCACCGGTCGCGAAGAAGTCGTTGGCGGCGTTTTCGGCTTGCGCGAGGATGTCGCGGATCGCGCCGAGCTCGGCCTCGTTCAGGTCGCCTTCGACGCGCAGATGCAGTCGTGAGCGACTCGATATTTCGATGCTGGCCGCGGCTGCCGCGCCGTCTGCGCTACTCACGCCGACGCTGTCGGCCGATAGCCGATCGACGCGACGCAGGTCGAGCACCACGAGATCGCCTTCCTGGGTGCGGATGCGAAGGGTGGAACGCTGCCGGGTCTGCACGTCGAGTTCGAGCACGTCGGCGCTCGCCGCGCGCTGCGTGGCCGTTTCATTGTCGAGCGCATCGAGCCCGGCATCGATGCGGGCGACGGCGTCGTCGAGTTCGGCGTCGTCATCGGCACCGATGACCGTTCGGGTCTGCGCTGCGGCATCGCGCACGGCGCTGCGGAACGTGTCGAGCGTGCGTGCCGCGGCGGCCGGATCCGTCTGCATCAGGCGGCGTGCAGCGCTGAGCGCTTCGGCGGTGAGCGTTGCGGGGTCCGCCGCCTCATCCTGTCCGGCGTGGTAGGCGCGCGGCGTACCAGTGATACTCACGTGCAGCTCGCTGCGCAGGCTTGCGCGAAGCTCCTGGCGCAGTACTTCCACCGCTCGCCCGGGCCGTGTGCCGACACCGTGCCCCCATCCGTGTCCCTGCCCGCGCGGTCGCTTCGCGCAACAGGCATGGTCCGAGTCACGCGTTACGTGCTCGCTGCGCGCGTGGCTCGGCCGGTGGCCGGTCGCATCGCCGCGTGCCGCGGACAGTGACAATTTTTCCATCAGTGCCGAGGCCGGCAGTGCGGTGATCTCCATGCGCTCCCCCGTGCCCCGACGAAGCCGGCGCGGGCCCTTTGCGCGCGCCGCCGAATGGGGCCGTTGGAAGGGTTAGCGGCCGCGGTGGCAGCACGGTTGAGTGCGCCCGGCATGCCTCTCCGCCAGGCGCGGCCGCGCTTAGCCGGCGCCGATTCCGTGCACCGTGATCTGCTGGAACGGGATGCCCCAGCCGTACTCGTTGCAGGCCTCGACCAGCAACGTCGGCACCGCGCGCCGGATCTCGGGCAACTCGGGTGCCGCCGCGCCGGCGAGGTCGAGTTCGACCTCGTAGTCGAGCGAGGAGGCTGCCGCGGCCTGGAACTCGACCCGCACATGGCGCAGCAGATCCGCGCCGAACTGCTCGCGCAGACCGGCTTCGACCTTGGCCTGCATCAGCTCGGGTATCGTCGTGGTGCATTCGGGCTGGTGCGCGTAGTCGATGCCGAACGTGATCTCGAGGCGGAAGCCGGTACTCAGGTTGCGTGGCGAGAGAGCGAGGAAATCACCGGTCTGGTAGGTGACCTGGGCACCGCCGAGTTCGACGAGCTCCACCAGCGCGGGTGACTGGTGCGCGACGCGGCCAAGACGGCCGTCGGCAAGCTCGACCCAGTCGCCGCTCTTGCACGGGAACCATTCCTCGCGCGGGCCCGCCGGCCGCGAATGCAGGCCGACCAGGTAGCGCACCGGGAGCAGCTGCACGCCGCCTTCGAGTCGCGGGTTGCCCAGCCGCGCCGAGAAGCCGAGATGCTCCACCCGCCACGGGCTGCCGTCGAACACCAGGCGCTCGCCTTCGCGCACGGCGCCGATGTTGAGCATGAGCTTGATGGTTTCGATATGGGCCGGCAGCGTGTTGATGCTGGCCCAACCGATGCCGAGCAGGAAGATTACGAGAATGCCGAGCAGGAACCAGTCGCCGACCAGGTTGAACACGAGCAGCGTCGCGCCGAGCCCGCCGAGTACGCTGAAGACGTGGAACAGCAGTGTGCCCAGGCGGTTGGAGAACGTGCGGCCGCGGCGCGCGGCGTAGATGCGATCGTAGAGGCGGCCGAGCAGGCGCACGCCGAGAAACACGGCGAGGAAGGCGGCGATACCCATGACCAGGTTGAGGCCCCGCTTGCGGAAGAAGGTCTTGGCGTAACTTGCCGTCTGGTCGAGCACGGACGAGCGCTCCGCGAGGCGCTTGTCGAGCTGCAACTCGAGCGCGACACGCCGGTTGCGCGCATCGGCATGGCGTTGCTGCCAACGCGTGAGATCCTTCTCGAGGCGCGCGCGCAAGGCACCCGGCGGCGCGCTCGCGATCAACCCTGACAGGTTGGCGCTCGCCGCCTCGGCGGTCTGTTCGCGTTCGCTCGCTTCCTCGATCGCGCCGCGCAGCTCACCGATCACGCGTGACTCGGCCGTGGCGCTCTTCAGCTCGGCGACGATCGGCTGTACGAGCGCGCTGATCTCCTCCTGCCAGTCGAAACGCTTCTGTTCTTCCTCGACGAACGGGCTGATATCGACATCGACCGCGAAGCGCTCGAACTGGCGCTCGAGTTTCTCCGCTTCCTTGGTCGTCTCGGCGAGCCGCGCGAGGATTTGGTCGCGGCTGACGTCGTCGACCGCCGACTGGAAGCGCTCGCGCAGTGCCGCGACTTCGGCTTCCTTGCTTTCGATGGTTTTCAGGAACGCCTCGAGGGAGCGCACCGTGCTCGCACGCGGGTTCGGCGTCTCCAGGCCGTCCTCGCCGGCGGGCACGAGCGCTTCCTCGGGGACCTGCGGCACGGCGGCATCGGCGTTCGTGTCGACCTCGCCCGGCGCCACCTCCGCTTCCGCGGCTGCCGCGGTTGTCGCCGGCGGGGTGGCGTCCTGGGCCAGCGCGAGCGAGGTGCTGGCCAGCATCAGCAGGAGCACGATGAGCATGCGCGGCGGCGACGCGAGTCGCGGCGCGCGGGCGACGGACAGGGGGCGAGGGTCGGGCATGAGACACGGTTCCGGCAGGCAGGAGCGCCCCATCATACCGGCCTTGCCGCCGTCGCGCGGCGCGAAACCGGGCCTCGTTCAAGAAAGCCGCTGCCAGCGATTGCGCCGGCGCGCGCGCCGCCCATAGACTCGGGCGCAATCGCCAATCAGCAGGGAAAAGCTCCTCATGCGCCAGCTCTCCGCCACACTTCTCGCCGCCGCTTGTTACGCCGGCGCGGCTCCTGCCGCCGTGATGCAATACGGCGACAAGGACGTCCTCGGTTTCGGCAGCTACCCGACCGACCCGGTCACGGGCGCGACGCTCGAAGGCCTCGCCCCGGGCGTCTCGACGGTCGGCACCTACGGCCTTGGCGGCTTCAGCCACGCTTTCCCGTTCGCGCCCGATCCCGATGATTATGCCGGCACCGACCAGATCTACGTCGGCAGCGCCCAGAGCGGTAACGAGGACGGCTACTCCAGCTACAGCGGCCGCCTGGCCGGTCCCCAGGTGGTGACGCTCGACTACGGCTCGTTGGTCGGCGCCGGCCAGCAGGTCGCGACGCTGACGCTCGGCATCGCGTTCGACGACTTCCAGTTTCCGAACTTCGGCGAGCCTTACAGCGTGAGCATCAACGGCGTCGCCGATACCGCGCTGACCGCGTTCGCCAACAGCTTCAACCAGACCGGTCCGCGGGTCTCTTTCGGCACCATCGGCATCGACCCGGGCGTGCTCACGCCCGACCACATCCTGGTACTCGCCATCGACCAGGGCGGCAACGGCGGCGACGGCTGGGCGGTCGACTTCCTCACCGTGGGCGTGACGACGACGCCGGTGCCCCTGCCGGGAGCGTTGGTCCTCGCCGTCAGCGGACTCGCCGGCCTGCTCGGCTGGCGGCGTCGCGCCGACGTCGGTGCATCCCTATAGCGGCACCCAGGTGACGATGATGCCGGTGTAGGTCGTCATCCACAGGAACGGGATGACCAGGTAGCCCATGACGTCGCGCGCCTGGATACGCACACCGACGCCCATCACCGGCAGGATGGCGAGCAGGAAGAAGGGTTGCAGGAGGTTGCTCGAGGTCTCGCCGTAGGCGACGGCCATGGCGACGCGCGCGATGTAGGCCTGCGCCTCGTCCGCGGGAAGGCCGGCCGCGAGCGATTGCGCGGTGGCGGTCATCGACGGCCCGAGCACCGCCCATTCGCCGCCGGCGGAGGGAATCGCCATGTTGACCAGGGCGCCTGACAACTGTGCGATGAACGGAAATGTCGTCAGGCTCGCGTTGCCGGCGAGCCAGCCGGCCGTCGCTTCCGCCAGGCCGGTGAACATCATGATGCCCATGATGCCGGCGTAGAAGGGGTACTGGAAAATGATCCCCGAGACGTTGGCGCAGGCACGTTTCATCGCGATGACGTAGCGGATCGGGGTGCGGTGCATCAGCAACCCGGCCTGCACGAAAACGAAGATCATGATGTTCAGGTTGAGATCGAAGCCGCGCGTGTAGAAATAATCGATGATGTACCACCAGCCGGCCGCGCCTATGATCCACACCAGCAGGCGGCTGTTGTTGAGGCGATCGGACAGCGCGTTGCCGTCGAGGTGCATCAGTCGCGCCTCTTCTTCGATCGGCGCCGGCTCGACGGCTTCGGCCTCGCGCAGTTCCTCGATTGTCGCCGGGTTACGGTCGCGCGGGCGCAGGAAGTAAAACAGCGCCGGCATGGTCAGAAAGAACACCGCCATCTGCACCTTGTTCATCGTGCTGCCGAGGGTCATGGCGATGGGCACGGTGCCGTCGAGCACGCCGGTCTCGATGAGAAAGTTGGCCTCGGTGTTCAAGACCAGCGGAATCGAACTCGACAGGCCGCATACCCAGGTCACGCCGGCGCCGTAGGCGCAGGCCGTGAGGTAGGCGTAATCGACGCCGCGCACGCGCCCGGCGAGTTCGCGCGCGAGCACTGCCGTCAGCACCTCCCAGCCCCAGCTGACCAGGCCGAACAGGCCGCCGACGATGCCGACGATGAGGTAGACGCTGCCCGGTCCGCGCGCGAGTTTCGCCACGCGATCGATGAGGCGCGCGATGGTCGGCGAGAGTGCGATGGCGAAGCCCGTCGTCAGCAGCAGCACGACCTGCATGCCGAACTCGAGCAGGATCCAGAAACCCTGGTACCAGCCATCGACGATCTGCTTCGGCGCGGCGTCGGCGCCGAGCCAGGCGAGCAGCGCGACGAGCAGCGTCAGGAGCAGTGCGAAGACGAACGAATCAGGAATCAGGCGGCGCAGCGCCCGCGCCAGCACGGCGCCCAGTTCTTGCAGCAAGTTGTATGTCCCCCGGGAAGCGTGGCGCGCGGTGTTCGGCGCGCGAGACCGCATTGTCGCCGACCCCGTGCCGGGGTCAAGGCGCGGTGGCGTCGGGCTGTGGCCTGTCGGGGTCGCAGTGACGCGCGGTCCGGCGTCGCGCTCAGGCCGAACGCAGGGCGCTCTCGACAGCGTCGCCGATACGTGCCACGCGTGTCAGCGGCGGCAGGTCGGCGACGGCGGCGAGGTGTGCGGCGAGACCTTCGGGACCGCCGATCGCGGCGATACCGAAGCTGCCGTAGCGTTGCAGCAGCTCGTGGCGCACGAAGCGCTCCTCGCCAGCGCGGCGGCGGGCGCGGCGCGCGTCCGGCGCGACCGCGTCGCGGTGGGCGAGGATGGCATCGACCAGTGCCTCGATGCCGCGGTCCTCGCTCGCCGCGATCAGCAGTACCGGCGGTTGCCAGGCATCCGCGGCCACGGCGCCGAGGGCAAGGCCGCGCCGCAGCTCCTGCGCGGTGCGTTCCGCCGGCAGCCCGAGGTCGGCCTTGTTGACGGCGAACACGTCGGGCAGCTCGAGCACGCCGGCTTTCATGGTCTGCAGGATGTCGCCGGCGCCGGGTTGCGCGACGTAGACCAGGGTATCGACGAGATCGGCCACCTCGACTTCCGACTGGCCGACGCCGACCGTCTCGACCACGACCCAGTCATAGGCCGCGGCCAGGACGTCGAGGCCGGCGCGCGTCGCCGCGGCGAGACCACCGAGGCGTCCGCGCGCGGCCATCGAGCGAAAGAACACCTGGTCGTCGCCGGCGGCGCGGCCGGCGCGGATGCGATCGGCGAGCAGCGCACCGCCGCTGTGCTGGCTGGAGGGGTCGACGGCGATGATGCCGATGTTGCGTCCGCGCGCGCGCAGCGCCGCGACGAGGGCGTCGAGCAGGGTCGACTTGCCGGCACCCGGCGCGCCGGTGAGCCCGACGCGAACGGTGTCCTCCCGCGCGCCGCGCGCGAGTTCATCGAGCAGCGGGACGGCACGCTCGCGCGTGGCGTGATCGCGCGCGTCGAGCAGGTTCAACGCGGTGGCGACGGCGGCACGCTCGCCGCGTCGGATGCGCTCGAACAGTTCAGATGACATGGGTCAAGAAGTGCGTGGCCGGCGCGCCTGGCGGTCGCTGGGCGGGCAGGGACGCGGTGCTATAGTCGATTGATGAATCATCGCATGACGCAGTCGGGGATCCCGCTCGAGCCGTTCTATACCGCCGCGCACGTTGTTGGCGAGGCGGTGGACACGGGCGAAGTGCCCGGCGAGTATCCGTTCACGCGCGGCCGGCTGGCAAGTCCACGCCGGCGCGAGGCCTGGATTCACCAGGAACTGTCCGGCGAGGGCACGGCGCGGCGTTCGAACGAACAGTTCCGCCAGCTCATCGCGCGCGGTGCGCGCGGTATCGACGTGATCGGCGATGCACCGACGATGTCGGCGCTCGATCCGGATCATCCACTCGCGCGCCATGCCGTCGGCAATACCGGCGTCTCGCTGTGTCGTCTGCAGGACTTCGAGGAACTGTACGCCGACCTGCCGCTCGACGAGCTGACCGTCTCGCACTCGCTGCCGCCCGGCGCCTACGCCATCGCCGCGCTGCATCGCGTGGCGGCACAGCGCGGCTTCGCGCCCTCGGCGCTGCGTGGCTCGACCATCCTGCTGCCAGCCTACTGCGAGGACTGCAGTTACCAGATCCACATGCCCTACGAGCTGCGCATGCGGCTCGCGCTCGATTCCATCGAGTTCGCCGCGCGCGAGATGCCGCGCTTCCACGCCTTTCTCGAAGACACTTACTACATCAGCGATGGTGGCCTCGATGCGGTGGAGGAAATGGCGCTCGGCTTCGTCGAGATCCGCGAGATCGTGCGGCGCCTCGTCGCGCGCGGGGTCGACATCGATAGCTTCGCGCCGCGCATCGCGATCCTGGTCAACTGCCGTATGGATTTCTTCGAGGAGATCGCGAAGATCCGGGCCACGCGGCGTATCTTCGCGCGCATGATGCGCGAAGAGTTCGGCGCCAGGGACCCGCGCTCGTGGTCGTGCGCGATCACCGCGCACACTTCCGGCCTGTCGCTGACCCTCGCGCAGCCGGTCAACAACGTTGCGCGCTGTGCGCTGCAGGGCCTTGCGCTGGCGCTCGCCGGTGTGCAGGCGGTCGAAATTTCCTGCTTCGACGAGGCCTACCGCACGCCCAGCCACGACGCCCACATGGTCAGCCTGCGCACGCAACAGATCGTGCAGCTCGAGGCCGGCGCCGATCGCGTTGCCGATCCGCTGGGCGGTTCGTACTACGTCGAATCGCTCACCGACGAAATGGAATCGCGCATTCTCGCGATGGTCGAGAAGATCGAATCGATGGGCGACCTCGGCGAGCTGTGCGATGGCGGCTGGTTCCGCGAGCTGTTCCAGAACGCGATGACGCGGCGCGCACGGGCGATCGAGGACAAGAGCGAAATCCAGGTCGGCGTCAACGCGTTCCAGCTCGCCGACGAAGAGGACACGCTGCTGCGCGCGGCCAGCGAGTCGAAGCTCGAACCGTGCCGCGAGCGCATCGACGAGATTCGACTGTTCAAGGACCGACGCGACCGCGGCCGTGTGGGCGAGCACTTCGCGCGCCTGCGCGAGGCAGCTGCCGCACCGGCCAATCTGCTGCCGGCGATCGGGGACGCGCTCGAAGCGGAACTCACCCAGGGTGAGATCTCGGGGGCGCTGCGCCTCGGTGTCGGCGCCCCTTACGACCCGCTCGGCATGATGGAGCCGCCGCTGTGAGCGAACGTCCCCTGCGCATCCTGCTGTCGATACTCGGACTCGATCAGCACGAGGCCGGCGCCTTTGCCGTCGCCCGCCTGCTGCGCGATGCCGGTATGGAAGTCATCTACCTCGGCCGCTTCGGCACGCCGGAACGCATCGTCGACGCCGCGCTGGAAGAAGGCGTCGATGTGATCGGACTGTCGTGCCATTCCTGGGAGTACCTCTACTACCTCGACGAACTGTTCGAACTGCTCGCTGCGCGCGGGCTCGACCTGCCGGTCGTCGTCGGCGGTTCGGTATTGAGCGGTGACGACAAGCGCGAGATCGAGGCCAAGGGCGTCGCCGCCACTTTCGGACCGGGTGCCGGCGCGGAGGAGATCGTCGCACGCATCCGTGACCTCACGGCGACCCGCGGGGCGGCGTGAGCTTCGCATGAGCGACGCGCCCGGTCTGCGCGTGCCGCTGCCATCGCGGCGCCGTCGCCGCGCATGCGGGTGACCATGGAGTACGTAGACGCGTTCCGCGATCCGGCCCTCGCGCACGCCATCGCGGGGCGCATTCGCGAGCGCTTGAAGACGCCGCGCACACTCATGGAGATTTGCGGCGGACAGACCCACGCGATCCTGCGCTACGGCATCGAGGCGCTGGCGGGGCCGGCGCTGACGCTCGTCCACGGACCCGGCTGCCCGGTCTGCGTGACGCCGCTCGCGTTGATCGACCACGCCATCGCGCTCGCGCGCACGCCAGGCGTGACGCTGTGTTCGTTCGGCGACATGCTGCGCGTGCCCGGTTCGAGCGGCGACCTGCATGCCGCGCGCGCGGCCGGCGGCGCGGTGCGCATGGTCTATTCGCCGCTCGACGCGGTACGCCTGGCGCGGGAAGACCCGGCCGGCGAGGTCGTGCTGTTCGCGGTCGGTTTCGAGACCACCGCGCCGACGCACGCCGCGGCAGTCCTCGCCGCCGCGCGCGAGGGACTCGAGAACTTCTCGCTGTTGTCGGCGCTGGTGCGGGTACCGCCCGCACTCGACCAGCTCCTCGCCGCGCCCGATTGCCGCATCGAGGGGGTGTTGGCCGCCGGCCACGTGTGTTCCGTCATGGGGACCGCGGAGTACCTGCCGCTCGCCGCGCGCCACCGCGTCCCGATCGTCGTCACCGGCTTCGAGCCGCTCGACGTGCTTTGCGGCATCGATCGCTGCCTCGCGCAGCTCGAAGCGGGCCAGGCCGAGGTCGAGAATGCCTATGCCCGCGTCGTGCGTGACGGCGGCAACGCGGCTGCGCGAGACGCCGTCGAGGCGGTATTCGAAGTCGTCGATCGCGAGTGGCGCGGCCTCGGCGTGCTGCCTGCGAGCGGCCTCGCGCCGCGCCCCAAGTACGCGCGCTTCGATGCGGCGCGCCGCCATCCGTGCGCGGCCGCGCGTGCGCAGGAGCCGGGCGTGTGTATCGCCGGGGAGATCCTGCGCGGCCGCCGGCGACCCGACGAGTGCGCCGCGTTCGGCACGCGTTGCACGCCCGAGCATCCGCTCGGCGCGCCGATGGTCTCGGGTGAAGGCGCCTGCGCGGCGTATCATCGCTACCGCGTGCCCGCCTGACCGGCACCGCCCCGGGGGACGGGTCGATTGTTCCGTCGTCCGGCGGACTGCTAGCATCGGCCGCATGCATCGTCCGCGCGGGCGCGCCACCGGTATCTGCGGTGCGGCCTCGCCGCGGGCGGTATTCGCCACGGACGAGGACACCGACCATGAACTTACGCAATCTTCTCGGCGCCTGCTGCGGTGCCGCCCTGCTGATCGGTGCCGGCGTGCCGGCCGCTGCCGCTGAAGACGCCGGCGCGCGTCTCGAAGCCGTGCTCGCCGCACAGCCCGACGAGGTCAAGGCGCGCTACGGCGCGCGCCATCCGCGTGAGACGCTCGGCTTCTTCGGCATCGAGCCCGGCATGACGGTCTACGAGGCGCTGCCGGGCGGCGGCTGGTATTCGAAGATCCTGCTCGATTACCTCGGCGCCGACGGCAAGCTGGTCGGCGTCGACTACGCCTACGCGATGTACCCGATGTTCAACTTCTACGACGAGGCCTACCTCGAGGCGAAGAAGACCTGGACGACGAGCTGGCCCGAGCAGGCGCTCGAGTGGCGGGACCAGGACGATGCCGCGGTGGGCGCGTTCCTGTTCGGCTCGATGCCGGACGCGATGGCGGGGCAGGCCGATGCCGTGCTGCTCGTGCGCGCGCTGCACAACCTGGCGCGTTTCGAGGACAAGGGCGGCTACCTGACCACCGCGCTGGCCGATATCCACCGCGCGCTCAAGCCGGGCGGCGTGGTCGGCGTGGTCCAGCACCGTGCGCCCGAGGACGCCGACGACGCCTGGGCCGACGGCAGCAACGGCTACCTCAAGCAGAGCTTCGTCGTGGCGCGCTTCGAGGCGGCCGGGTTCGAGCTCGTTGGTGAGAGCGCAGTCAACCGCAACCCGGCCGACCAGCCGGGTCCCACGGACTACGTGTGGCGCCTGCCGCCCGCGCTGCACCTCAACGCAGATAACGAAGCGAAGCGCGCGGACTACGTCGCGATCGGCGAATCCGATCGCATGACGTTGCTGTTCCGCAAGCGCTGAGGCGCGATGGCCGCGCACGAGCCGCCCGGCGCCTGGTGCCCGCTGCCGTCCGCAGACGGCGCGCAGGTGCAGCTCGCCCACGGCGGCGGGGGGCGCCTCGGCCTCGACCTCGTCGAGCGCCTGTTCCGTCCCGCCTTTGCCAACCCCTGGCTCGATGCCGCGCACGACGGCGCGGTGCTCGATCTCGGCCAGGCGCGTATCGCGTTCACGACCGACAGCTATGTCGTGCGCCCGCTGTTCTTTCCCGGCGGCGACATCGGCACGCTGGCCGTGCACGGCACGGTCAACGATCTCGCCATGTGCGGCGCGCGGCCCTGCCACCTGAGTGCCGGCTTCATCCTCGAGGAAGGCTTTCCGCTCGGCGACCTCGAGACGATCGTGGGCTCGATGCGCGCGGCGGCACAGCGCGCCGGGGTGACGCTTGTCACCGGCGACACCAAGGTCGTCGAACGCGGCCGCGGCGACGGGGTGTATGTCAACACGGCCGGTGTCGGGTTGATCGAGCACGACCTGCGGATCGCTCCGGCCGCCGTCCACGCGGGGGACGTGCTGCTGGTCAGCGGCGACCTCGGGCGCCACGGCATCGCGGTGATGGCGGCGCGCGAGGACCTCGATTTCACGCCGCCGGTGACGAGCGACTGTGCACCGCTCGCCGACGCCGTCGGTGCTTTGCTCGCACGCGGCCTGCCGCTGCACTGCCTGCGCGACCTGACCCGGGGCGGGCTCGCCGCGGCGCTGGTCGAGATCGCGCGCGCCGCTGGCTGTGCGCTGCACGTCGAGCGCCGCGCGGTGCCGGTGGCCGACAATGTCGCCGGGGCCTGTGAACTGCTCGGCCTCGATCCGCTGTTCGTCGCCAACGAGGGGCGCATGCTGGTCGTCGTGCCGGCGGAGGCGGCGCAAGCGGCCCTGGCCTGCCTGCGCGAGAGCGAGGTCGGCGCCGGCGCCGTGCAGATCGGCAGCGTCAGCGGCGGTCCCGCGGGGCAGGTCACGGTGGCCTCTGAGATCGGTACCGTGCGCAAGCTCGAGCTGCCGAGCGGCGAGCAGTTGCCGCGCATCTGCTGACAGCGCCGAGTGCGGCCTGCGCGCATCACGGCGAAGATCGGTAATCCCGATCAATTCGCACGGCGGCGACGTTCGCTAGACTACCTGTATGAGTGAAGACGCGAGTGCCGCGCCGCGCTACCTCGATCGGGCCGATTTCGACCGCCTGCTCGAGGCGCTGGGCGCGCGCGGATACACGGTCATCGGTCCGCGCGTCGAGGGCGGCGCGATTGTCTACGACGAGCTCTCGACGAGCGCCGAGCTGCCGATCGGCTGGGGTGATGAGCAAGAAGGTGGCCACTATCGGCTGCGACGGCGCGGCGACGCGGCGCTGTTCGGTTACAACCTCGGCCCGAGCGCATGGAAGCGCCACCTGCATGCGCCGCGCGTCAAGCTGCTCGAAGCGGCGCGCGACGCCGACGGCAGGCTACGTTTCGAGCGCGTGCCGGCGCCGCAGCCGCGCCGTGCCTTTCTCGGCGTGCGCGCCTGCGAGCTCGCCGCCATCGGCGTGCAGGACCGCGTACTCGTCGACGGCGCGCACGTCGATCCGCATTACGCGGCGCGGCGCGAATCGCTGTTCCTGGTCGCGGTCAACTGCGGCCAGGCTGCCGCGACCTGCTTCTGCACCTCGATGCAGACCGGGCCGCGTATACGCAGCGGCCACGATCTGGCCCTGACCGAACTCATCGACGCGACGCGCCACGGCTTCCTGGTCGAGGCCGGCAGTGCTGCCGGCGCCGCGCTGCTCGATGCGTTGCCGACGCGCGCCGCAGGCGCCGCGGACATCGCCGCCGCCGAGGCTGCCGTCGCGAACGCCGCGTCCGGCCAGGTGCGGCAGATGGCACAGGCCGGGATCCGCGACGCGCTCTACGAACGCCTCGAGCATCCCCGTTGGGACGAGGTCGCCAGCCGCTGCCTGAGCTGCGCCAACTGCACCATGGTCTGCCCGACCTGCTTCTGCACCACCGTCGAGGACGTCACCGACCTGTCCGGCGACCACGCCGAACGCTGGCGGCGCTGGGACTCCTGCTTCACGCTCGATTTCACCCACCTGCACGGCGGGCCGGCGCGCACGAGCGCGAAATCACGTTATCGCCAGTGGCTCACGCACAAGGTCGCCGGCTGGCACGACCAGTTCGGCGAATCGGGCTGCGTGGGCTGCGGGCGCTGCATCACCTGGTGCCCGGTCGGCATCGATATCACCGAGGAGGTCGCGGCGCTGCGCGCGGTGCCCGACACCTCCGCCAGCGGAGCGTCATGACGATGGAAATCCACGACCTCGAGGACTACCTCGCTCATCACCCGTTCTTTGCCGGCCTGGCGCCCGAGTACCTCGCGCTGCTGACCGGTTGCGCGGGCAACGTCAACTTCGCCGCCGGCGAGACCGTCTTCAGCCAGGGCGGCACGGCCGAGCACTTCTACCTCCTGCGCGACGGCCGCGTCGCGCTCGAGTTCCCGCACCCGGCCGGCAACGGCGTCGTCATCGACACGCTGGACGCCGGCGACGTGCTCGGCGCGTCCTGGCTGGTGGCACCGTATCGCTGGCCCTACGATGCCCGCGCGCTCGCGCCGACGCGCGCACTCGCGCTCGACGCCGTGTGCCTGCGCGGCAAGTGCGATGCCGATCCCGCGCTCGGTTTCGATCTCTCGCGGCGTTTCGCCGCGGTGATCGTCGAGCGTCTGCACGCGGCGGAGCTGCGCCTGACCGACATGTATGCCAACCCCGCCGCCGACGCTTCCGACGCGGCCGTCACTGCCGGTGCGGCCGGGGCCGCCTGACGTGGTGGTGCCGGGGGCAGCGGCGGGTTTGCCCGGCGCGACGATGCCGGACCCGATGCTGCCGCGCGTGTTCACCGTCGCCGCGCGGCACGACGAGACGGCCGATACGTTCACACTCGAACTGCTCGCGGAGGACGACGCCGGTCTCGCGTTTGCGCCGGGCCAGTTCAACATGCTCTACGCCTTCGGGCGCGGCGAGAGCGCGATTTCGATCAGCGGTGACGTCGCCGAGCCGCAGCGGCTCGTGCACACGATACGGGCGGTCGGCACCGTCACCCGGGCGCTCGCCGAACTCGTGCCCGGCGCGCAGCTCGGCGTGCGCGGCCCTTACGGCACAGCCTGGCCGCTGGCCGCCGCGCGCGGGCGGGACGTCGTCTTCGTCGCCGGCGGCATCGGCCTCGCGCCGTTGCGCCCGGCGATCCTGGAAGTCCTCGCGGCACGCCGCGACTACGGCCGCGTGGTGCTGCTCTACGGCGCGCGTACGCCCGACGACGTGCTCTATGCCGAGGAGATTGCGCGCTGGCGCGCACGCGGCGACATCGAGATCCACGTCACGGTCGACGCCGCGGGTAGCGACTGGCGCGGCAACGTCGGCGTGGTGACGCAGCTCGTGCGCCGCGCCGGCTTCGATGCCGCGCACGCGCTCGCCATGCTGTGCGGACCCGAGATCATGATGCGCTATACCGTCATCGAGCTCGGCCGTGCCGGCATGTCGCCGGCCGACGTACACGTCTCGCTCGAGCGCAACATGAAGTGCGCGATCGCGTTCTGCGGCCACTGCCAGTACGGCCCCGAGTTCATCTGCCGCGACGGGCCGGTGTTTCCCTATGATCGCGTCGCGCGCTGGTTCGACGCGCGCGAGCTGTGAGGTGACGATGAGCGAGGCGCATTCACGACCCAAGCTCGCGGTCTGGAAGTTCGCTTCCTGCGATGGCTGCCAGCTCTCTTTGCTCGACTGCGAGGACGAGCTGCTCGCCGTCGCCGATGCCATCGAGATCGCGAACTTTCCCGAGGCCTCGCGCGCGGTCGTCGCGGGTCCGTACGATCTCTCGCTGGTCGAGGGTTCGATCACGACGCCGC